>JBMOIG010000103.1:0-16221 GCA_049317445.1 Myxococcota bacterium
AGTGTCCGCGGGGCCCTCGACTACCTCGACTTGAGCGACACGAGCAAGTCGATGACCGGCATGCTGACGGTCGGCTGGGACTTCAAGGGGCTCGATTGACACTGCGCGTGGGCATCGCCGGAGCCACCGGCTATAGCGGCGTCGAGCTGGTGCGGCTGCTCAGCCAGCATCCGCGCGTGCAGATCGTGCTGGTCGGCGCCGACAGTCAGGCGGGGCAGCCGCTGGACCGCGTGCACCCGCACCTCTCCGGCCTGACCGGACTGCAAGCCCAGGCGCTGACTGCGGAACAACTGGCGGCCGAGTGCGACGTGGTCTTTACCGCGCTGCCCCACGGACACGCGATGGCGCTGGCGGGGCCGATCCTGTCGGCCCGCCGCACGCTTGTGGATCTGGGCGCCGACTTTCGGCTGCGCGACCCCGAGACGTTCACCGCGTGGTACCGCCAACCCCACACCGCGCCGCAGTTGCTCGACCAGGCCGTGTACGGGCTGCCCGAGCTGTTTCGCGACCGCATCCCCGGCCGCCGCCTGATCGCCAACCCCGGCTGCTACCCCACATCCTGCGCGCTGGCCGCCGCGCCGCTGCTGCGCGAGAAGCTGGTCCGCACCCGCGGCATCGTGTTCGACAGCAAGTCGGGCGTATCGGGCGCGGGACGCGGCTTGGCGCTGGGCGTGCACTACGCCGAGGTCAACGAGAGCTTCAAGGCTTACAGCATCGCCGGCACGCATCGGCACACGCCCGAGATCGAGCAGACCCTTAGCGATCTCGCTGGCTTGCCCATCACCGTCAGCTTCACGCCGCATTTGGTCCCGATGACGCGCGGCATTCTGACGACCGCCTACTTCGATCTGGACAAGGACCTGACGACCGAGCAGGCCGTCGAGCTGTTCCGCGACGCCTATGCCCACGAGCCGTTCATCCGCGTCCGCCCGGTCGGCGACCTGCCGGCGACCAAGCACGTGACGGGGTCGAACTGCTGCGATCTGGGCGTGCAGGTCGATGCGCGCACGGGAAAGGTCGTCGTCATCAGTGTGATCGACAACCTGGTCAAGGGCGCTGCGGGTCAGGCCGTCCAGAACATGAACCTGGCCCTCGGACTGCCCGAGACAATGGGGCTCGAGTCAGCCAACCCACTTTTCCCCTGAGATCATCGAATGCTGCAATACCGTAAGGCCACGATGGCCGACGTGCCCGCGATCCACCAACTGATCCAGCACTGGGCCAACCAAGGCGTGATGCTGCGTCGGCCGGCCATGCGGATCTACGAGGCGGCGCGCGACTTCGTGGTGGCCGTCGATGGCACCACCGGAGAGCTGGCTGGCGTGGGCGGCCTGCACATCATGGGACAGGATCTGGCCGAAATTCGGTCGCTTGCGGTGCAGCCGGGTCGCGTGGGCGGCGGCGTGGGGCGCGGGCTGGTCGAGCAGCTGATGCTGGACGCGGCGGACATCGGACTGCAGCGCGTGTTTGCCCTGACCTACCAGCAGAAGTTCTTTGAGCGCGCGGGGTTCCTCGTGGTCACCAAGGACTCGTTGCCGCAGAAGGTGTGGACCGAGTGCGTGTACTGCGACAAGTTCGACCACTGTGAAGAGATTGCGGTCGTGCGCTGGGTCGACCCTGCCCACCCGGACGCGCCGGTGGTTGACGAGATCCCGCTGATCGAGAAGCCCCACTGGGGCAAGTAACCCATTGAACAGACTATTCATTCACGGCAAGGAGAGACCCATGGAGGTCGTGCAGGGCGGCGTGACCGCGGCGTCGGGATTTCTGGCCTCCGGTGTCGTCGCCAACATCAAGGGCAAGGGTGGGACCAAGCGCGACGTGGCGATCGTTGCGTCGAGAATTCCCTGCACGGCCGCGGGGTTGTACACGACCAACCGGGTGCAGGCGGCTCCCGTCCTGGTCTCGCGCCCTCGAACCCAAGCGGGTGTGCTGCACGCCATCGTGGTGAACTCAGGCAACGCCAATGCCTGCACCGGCGACCAGGGCCTGCAAGACGCCACCGAGATGGCGCGACTGGCGGCAAACGAGCTGGGCGTGCCTGAGGAGCAGGTCGCGGTGTGTTCCACCGGTGTCATCGGCCTGGCCCTGCCGATGGCGCGCATCCGCGACGGCGTGGTGCGGGCGGCGGCGGCGCTGGTCCCGGACGGCGGGCCGCTGGCTGCCGAAGCGATCCTGACCACGGACACTTGCGACAAGCAGCACGCGGTGCGCTTTGATCTGGACGGCGTGGCCGTGACAGTGGGCGGGATGGGCAAGGGCTCGGGCATGATCCACCCGAACATGGCGACCATGCTGGGCTTTGTGACCACCGACGCGGCGATCTCCGCCGAGGCGCTGCACGAGGCCCTGCGGGTGGCCACCGACCGGTCCTTTCACGCCATCACGGTCGACGGCGACACCAGCACCAACGACGCGGTGATCGCGCTGGCCAACGGCGCGGCGCACAACCCCCTGATCCAGAAGGGAACGCCCGCATTCGAAACGTTTCTTGTTGCACTGCAACAGGTCCTTGTCGTGCTGGCCAAGGCCATCGCCCGCGACGGCGAAGGGGCCACACACTTGCTGGAGGTCGTCGTCCGCGGCGCACGCTCGGAAGCCGAGGCGCGCACGGCAGCCAGGGCGGTCTGCGGCAGCTCGCTGGTCAAGGCGGCTGTCTTCGGCCAAGACGCCAACTGGGGTCGGGTGTTGTGCGCGCTGGGCTACTCGACGGCCACCTTCTCTGCCGACGAGGTGGACCTGTGGCTGGGCGACGTGCCGCTGATGGCCCACGGCACGCCGCTTCCCTTCGACGAGCAGGCGGCGCTGCGGGTGCTCGAGCAGCCCACGGTCACGTTCACGGCAGACCTGCACGCCGGCGCCGCGCAAGCGACCGCGTGGGGCTGCGACCTGACTTACAAATACGTCGAGATCAACGGGGCCTACCGCACCTGACGCCCCAGCGGCCCTGCCGAAGTCACAGCCCCACGCACCCGACAATCGGTGTGTTGGAGCAGCCGCCGATCGGCGAGCAGGCGTCCGCGGTGCAGCCCTTGCCGTCATCGCAGGTGGTGACCGTGGCGCACGCCCCCGACGCCTGGCAGCTGGTGTAGCCCCAGCGGTCGGTGCGCAGCAGCCAGCCGTCCGAGCCGCCGGCGCCCTTGCTGGCGGTCGAGCCTGCGAGCAGGAAGCCGCCGTCCGCAAGGGCGAGCAATGCTTCACCCGCGTCCTCGGCTCCTGCGCCGTACTTGGCGTCCCACTGACGCTCCCCCTTCGCATCGGTCTGCAGCAGCCATAGGTCGTTCTGGGCATTGTTTGATGTCGAGGTCCGCCCCATCACCGCAAATCCGCCCGTCACCGACACGACCCCTCGTCCGCGCGCAGCCCCCAGCCCCGGATAGGTGCGGTCCCATACCTTGGTGCCGTTCAGGGTGGTCTTGACCAAGCGCAGCTCCATTGCGCTGTCCGCCGTTTCCGACCGCGACCCCACGACCAGGAAGCCGTCGGAAAGCACGAGCACACCCCACCCGGCCCCGTTCGCGCCCGCTGGCAACATCGACTGCCACAGCTTCTTGCCGGCCGGCGAGATCTGCGCGAGGAAGGTTTCATGGCCGCCGATGTAGCCGGTGACGACCGTACCTCCACCGTTCGGCACCTGCGCAATGCCCAGCACCTCGTCCGCGCCGTATTGGGTCGTAAACGCGTCGTAGTCCCACAACCAGTTGCCCTGCGCGTCAAATCCCGCCACGGTTGCGTTGGATGCCCCGTTGCCATCCCGGTTGAATCGGCCCGCCGCGACGAACCCGCCGCTCTCTGTCACGTGGACGGCGTTGAATTGGTCGGCGCCGATGTTGCCCTGTGGTCCGACGGACCCGTACACGCGCTCCCACAGCTGCACGCCAGAGGCGTCAAGGCGCAGCAAATAGGCGTCCTGATTGGTGTAAGTGCGCGCGCCGACGACGATGTGGCCCTCCGCTCCGCCGCCATACGCCGCGACTCCGGAGGCGAAGTCGATGCCCGCTCCTCCCAGCTTCGTCTCGGAAATCAGGGACCCGTCTGCCTTGATCCGGCCGCACCAGAAGTCCGTGTTGTTGGGACCGTTTCCGCCTGCGCTGCCGGCGAACAAATACCCTGCGCCCGAGGTTGGAGCGATGCCGTGAATGTCGTCCCCGCCAACGCTGCCGTACGTCTTGTCCCACAGTGCGCTGCCGGCCTGACAAACGCCGCCGCTGCACACCCCGCACACGTCGCCCACCTTGCACGACGCGGAGTTGGCGGCCTTCACGCAGCCCACGCCGGCCTGACAGCTGTCGTCCGTGCAGACGTTGCCGTCGTTGCAGTCCAGCGCCGTGCCCTTGCACTGGCCCCCGCTGCACTTGTCATCGTTGGTGCAGGCGTTGTTGTCGTTGCAGGGGTTGGCGTTCTCGACGTACTTGCAGCCGGCCTTGGGGTCGCACGCGTCGCTGGTGCACGCGTTGCCGTCGCCGCAAACCACGTTCTGGCCGGCCTGACAGGCACCGTTCAGGCACGCCTCGCCCACCGTGCACGAGTTGCCGTCGTCGCAGCTGACCGGCACGCCCTTGCAGCTGCTTGCACTGCACTTGTCGCCGCTGGTGCACTTGTCGCCGTCGTCGCACGCGGCCGTGTTCGCCGTGAATTTGCAGCCCGACTTCGGGTCGCAGGCGTCGTCGGTGCAGGGGTTGCCGTCGGTGCAGGTGACGGGGGCGCCGCCCGCGCACAACCCGGCATTGCAGGTCTCGCCCGAGGTGCAGGCGTTGGCGTCGTTGCACGGAGCGAGATTCGGCGTCGATACGCAGCCTTTCTTGGCGTCGCAGACGTCGTCGGTGCAAGGGTCGCCGTCAGAGCAGTCGGTGAAGCTGGTGCCGAAACAGGCTCCCTGCAGGCAGGCGTCCCCCGCGGTGCAAGGGTCGCCATCGTCGCAGACCCCGGCGATGGGAGAGAACAGGCAGCCCTTGCCCTGCTGGCAGCTGTCGACGGTGCAAGGGCTGGCGTCGATGCACTTCGCCGGGGAGCCCCCGCCGCACACGCCAGCGCTGCAGGCTTCGCCGAGGGTACAGGGGTCGCCGTCATCGCACGGTTTGGTATGCGGCACTGCCAGGCAGCCCGCTGCGGGGTCACAGCTATCGTCGGTGCAGGGATTGCCGTCGCCACACGCGACACCCGCGCCATAGCCGGATCCGTCGACGTTGCACGAAAAGTGCTGTCCGTTTGCGCACATGCCAGTCGTGCACACCGGCGGTCCACAGGTCGACGCAGGCGTGCAGATCAGGCCCTTGGCACAGTCGTCGGCCGTCAGGCACTCGACACATACGCCCTTGACGACGTCACAGACGGCGGGGCATTCCTTACTGGTCTTGCAGGGTTGCTCCCCATCACTCGCGTCGGTCGCGGCGTCGGCCGTCGCATCGTCCACGGCATCCGACGGCACATCGGCGGTCCCATCGGGATCCGCATCGGCGACAACGTCAGTCGCGACGTCGGGAGGGGCGAGAGCGTCAGTCGCGGCGGCGTCCGAGCCTTCCAGCGTGTCCAACTGACCAGGGTCGACGTCCTCGAACCCCACGAGCGTCGGGGCGACGTCGTCGGCCTGATTGCCGCAACCCCAAGCGGTGGCGACAGTTGCGGCCAGTACCCAAGCGAGGTCTGGTCTTGCGATGGTCTTCATGGTGCGCCTCATCTGGCCTGCGCGCCGGAGTCCAGCGATGCCCTTGCCGACCCGGACGCGGACGCCCTCTTGGGGGGAAGGGCGAGCAGAGACCAACACTGTACGCGATTCATGCGAGCGTGTCCCGTCCGCAGCGCCGACGCTTGCCCGGCCGGGCGGGGGCTGGCACGCTCTGCGCGGTCGATCCACCGCCCTGTCCGCGATGCTGTACCGCGCTGCGGACCAGGAGGAGACCGTGCGTTTCGCAAGCCTGAATGCTGTGTTGCTGGCATTCGCACTCGCCGTTCCGGTGGCTCTGGCGGCGCCTGACGGGTTGACCGCAAGGGGGAGTTCCATGACGCTGCAGCTGACCTCTACCGCGTTTGTTCATCAGGGCGAGATCCCGACCCTCCATACGTGCCAAGGCCAAGACCGCTCACCGGTGCTCGCTTGGAGTGGTGTGCCGCACGGGACCCAGAGTCTTGTGTTGATCGTCGACGACCCCGACGCGCCGGACCCCAAGGCGCCCAAAATGACTTGGGTACACTGGGTGTTGCACGACCTGCCCCCACAAGCGACCGGACTGCCTGAGGCCATTGCACCTTCCGTCCTGCCCGCCGGCACGCGTCAGGGCCTGAACGACTGGAAGCGCACGGGCTGGGGAGGTCCCTGCCCGCCGATCGGCCGCCACCGCTACTTCTTCAAGCTTTACGCACTGGACCGGCGGCTGGGCGATCTGGGGACGCCCACCAAGGTTCAGGTTGAGACAGCGATGAAGGGGCACGTGCTCGCGCAGACTGAGTTGATGGGGACGTACCAGAAGCACGCACAATAGGGACCCGATGCCCCGCGAGATCCCCCCTGCACCGCACGTTGCGGTTGCCCCACGGTTGGCAACCAAGTAGCGTCAACGCTTGACAAGTCAACGCTGTGTCGGATGGCCGGGGGTCGGCGCCGATGACCTGTGTCCAGAACTTGGCGATGGAGACGACGATGAAGTTGCACCGACTGGGCCCCGCACTCGCGACGATGGTCGCGCTGACGACGACGCTGGCGGCCACCTCGGCCTTCGCAGTCCCGACCACGGTGGCGGTCGAGGGCGTGCTGACCTCGACCGGCGGTGGCCCCGCGACAGACGGCGATTACTCCGTAGCGGTGGGGCTTTACGGTGCAGAGATCGGTGGCCAAGCCTCGTGGTCCGAGGGGCCGCTGACGGTGACAGTCAAGGGTGGGCTATTTTCGCTCACGCTCGGCACCAAGAAGGCGCTTGACGCAGCGACGCTGGCCGACGCAGCCAATACCTGGTTTGGCATCGCGATCGGGTCGGACCCTGAGCTGCCGCGCAAGCCCCTGCACGCCGTGCCTTTTGCCGTGCGAGCGGGCATGGCCAGCAATCTGCAATGCTCCGGCTGCATCACGGCTGGACACCTGGATGCCCAAGCCCTTGCGGGCTATGCCAAGACCGCGGACTTGGCCAAGGTTGCGACTTCAGGAGCGTTCGGCGACCTCAGCGGCGCGCCCAATCTGGCCAAGGTGGCCACTAGCGGCGCGTACGGCGACCTCGCGGGCAAGCCGACCTACGCAGACGTTGCGACCACCGGCGCCTATGCGGACCTGAGTGGCTCGCCGTCGTTCGCCAAGGTTGCGACCAGCGGCGCCTACGGCGACCTCAAGGACCTGCCGGTGCTGGCCAAGCTGGGCACCGCGTGCGGCACCGGACTGGTGATCAAGGGTCTGAAGGCCGACGGCTCGTACGAATGTGTGGTGGCGATGGACCCGTCGGCACTGCCTGCGGACGGCATCGACGAGATCTCCAACGGCCTGATCGCCAACCAGTTCGTCGACAAAATCGCGGGCAAGACCGGTGTGAAGATCCCGGACAACAACCCGGTTGGCGTGTCCGACGCGATCGACTTCCCCGATATCGGCGTGGCCCAGAAGCTGGTGGTCAGCGTCGACTTGAACAACTCGAAGATCAACACGCTCTCCATCTCCGTGTTCGACCCCGACGGCAAGGAGTACGTGCTGCACCAGAAATCGGGCTCGGGCACCGCGCTGAAGACCAGCTACCCCGCCCCGACCAAGACCGTCAGCGGCGACCTGACGACCTGGATCGGCAAGAATCCCAAGGGCAAGTGGTTCCTGAAGGTCGTCGATACCGACTACCTGAACAACACCACCGACGGTCAGGTCAACGCGTGGTCCATCGACCTGCAGACGCTGTCCAGCAAGAAGATTCAGGTCAACGGCGACCTGTACGTCAATGGCAACCTGTATGTGCAGGGGACGGGCATGCAACTGCCGCTGGCGGACTCGGCTCCGGTGACCTGCGACGCGTCGAAGTTCGGCTACACGTATGCCAGCGCTGCCGACAAGACCATCTACTACTGCAACGGCAAGACGTGGTTTGGGATGCCGATCGAGATCCCGCCCAAGAGCTGCAAAGAGATCCTGGCCAACGACGCGACGTCGAAGGATGGCGTCTACACCGTCGACCCCGATGGTCCTTTCGGCAACGCACCGCTCCAGGTGCTGTGTAACATGACGCGCGACGGCGGCGGTTGGACCTTGGGCATCAAGCACTGGTACCAAAGCGGCCTGACGGGCAACACGGGGTCGGCAGGGACGATCTCCGACGCGCAGCAGCACAACGGCGTGCCCTACAAGCTGACGGACCAAGCCATTACCCAGATCATCGGCGACGCGACCTACGACGTGATGTTCGACCAGATCGGCTACAACAGCTACTACTCCAACGGTAATTACGAATACGTCGTGATTCGCAACTACACCGCACCCTGGACCTGGGCAGGCCGCGTTGCCGCGTCGTCGACCGCAACCAACATGGAGTCATTCCGGGTCAGCGACAACGCAAGCGCATGGAAGGGCAACCTCGCCTGTGGAAACTGGGGCGGTTGGGGCATCAACTGCTTCGACGTCGCCAGCGGCAACAACCCCGCAGGCGGCGCCGGCTGCGGCATCAACATGGGCAAGATCACCAACGGCGGATGGCACAACATCTACATGGCTGAGACCAACACGGACACCTACCTCTACATGTGCAACGGAGCGCAGCACAGCTCCAGCTACAACATGACGCACCGGTTCTGGTTCCGGTGATCCGCTAATCCACGCAGGACTTTGCCGCCAAGACCGCCTCTACCAGTGCGTGCGCCGCCCGCGCGACCTCTTCCCGAGTCGTGCTCCGGCCCAGCGTCAGCCGCACCGAACCCAGCGCATCGACCGGGTCCACGCCCATGGCCAGAATCACGGCCGACGCCTGTTCATGCCCCTCGTGGCACGCCGACCCCGTCGAGGCGGCGACCTCAGCAGCCCCGGCCAGAATCGCCTCTCCCGACACGGTGGGAAAGCGCACATTCAGCGTGTTTGGCAGCCGCAACGCTGGGTGACCATTGAGCTTCAGTCCCGGAACACCTGCCGCAAGCTGCGACCACAGCTCGTCCCGCAGCACCCTCATCCGCTCGCTGGCGAGGTCGAGGTCGCGCCCGACGGCCTCGCACGCTGCGCCAAGCCCGACGATTGAGGCGACGTTCTCTGTCCCCGGTCGCAGGCCACGCTCGTGCCCTGCGCCCAGCACGAGAGGCTGCAACGGCGTGCCCCGACGGACGTACAGAGCGCCCACGCCTTTCGGGGCATACAGCTTGTGACCCGCGACCGACAGCAGGTCCACGTCCAGCTCTCCCACGTCGACCCGCACCTTGCCCAGCGACTGCGCGGCATCGGTGTGCAGCAGCGCGCCCGCTTGCCGCGCCAGCTCAGCCAGCTGCCGAATCGGCTGCAACACCCCGGTTTCGTTGTTCGAATGCATCACGGTGACCAGAGCGGTGTCCGAGCCGATGGCCCGCCGCGCCTCGTCCAGTCGCACGCAGCCGTCCGCATCCACCCCCAGCCGCGTCACCCGATGGCCGCGCGCCTCCAGCCACCCGCAGGGCCGCGCCGTGGCCGGGTGCTCGATGACGGTCGTCACGATCCCGCGCCGCCCCTCGACCGCCTGCGCCACGCCGCGGATCGCCAGGTTGTTGGCCTCGGTACCGCCCGATGTGAACAGCACTTCGTCGGGATGACAGCCCAGCAGCGCCGCCACCTGCTGCCGCGCGCGACCGACCGCCTGCTTGGCGCGCTGGCCGAAGACGTGCGAGCTCGACGGGTTGCCGAAGTGCTCACGCAGAAAGGGCAGCATGGCGTCGACGACTTCCGGCAGCAGCGGGGTCGTCGCGTTGTGGTCCAGGTAGATGGGGTCCAGATGGTGCATGGGGCGGCAGTGTAACCACGCCCGCAGCCTTGGCTACTTCACGCGCCGCAGCACGCTGACGGCATTGGTCACGCCCGACCCGCCGACGTTGAACGTCACGCCCACCTGCGGGATTTTCTTGCTGGACTTTGCCCCGATCGGCTCTTCCATCAACTGCTTGTAGACCAGCGCGTGCATCGAGGCTCCGGTGGCACCGACGGGGTGGCCCTTGGCCTTCAGACCGCCGGACAGGTTGATGCTGACGCGGTCGTCGTCCGGCCCGAAGCGCCCGGCGACGTAGGACAGACCGCTCTTGCCGTCCTCAGCCAGGCCCAGTGCTTCGGTCGTCAGCAGCTGTGCGATGGTGAAGCAGTCGTGGACCTCGGCGATGTCGATGTTCGCGGCCGTGATGCCCGCCTCGCGATAGGCCTTGGCAACCGCGTCCTTGCCGGCCTCGAGCACCCACTTGTGCTCGCGCCGGGACAGCGGCAGGTACTCGGCCGAGTGACCGATGCCCGCGATCTCCACCACCTTCTGCCGGGTCGCCCGCGCGTTGTCCGTCGACGTCAGCACCACGGCCGCGGCACCGTCGGTCACAAGCGAGCAGTCGTGCAGGCGCAAGGGTGCCGCCACCATCATGTTCGAGCCACGGCCGCTGTCGGGCAGGCTCAGGATCGCCTCGGCGGTCTGCGGACCATTCTGCACGTGGGCCAGCGGATTCTGCGCGGCGTTGCGGTAGTTCAACGCAGCCACGTGCGCCAGCTGCTTGCGGAATTCGTCGGCCGGGATCTCGTAGTGCGCGGCATAGGCCTTGGCCAGCTCGGCAAACAGGCCGGGGAAGGTCGCGCCCTTGGCTCCCTCTTCCGGCCAATACGAACACGTCGCAAGGGCCGTGGTCATGGCGGGCGTGTCCAACAGGTTCATCTTCTCGACGCCGATCACCAGCACGTTGCGAAAGCGGCCCGCTTCAATCGCGTACATCGCGTCGTAGATGGCCAGCGACGACGACGCACAGGCGGCCTCGGTGCGGGTCATCGGCTTGAACCGCAGCGACGGGTCGATGGCGACGGCAATCGGGGCGACATGCTCCTGATTCACGAAACGCGACGGCGAGCATGAGCCGATCCACACCGCATCGATGTCCTTGGCATCGATGCCCGCATCGGCAATGGCACCCTGCCCGGCCTCGACGATCAGGTCGTAGAACGAGAGCGTGTCGATCTTCTTCTTGAACGAGATCATGTCCTTGACGTCAATGTGCGCACCGAACTTGGTGTTGTAGGCGCCGATGATGCTGACCTTGCTCATGGTAGACCTCAGAAGCATGCGAGGGAGGGGGCAGTGTGGTGCGCGTGCCTACTTGGGCCCGCAGCCACCGGACAGCTTCTTGCGCAGCGCCTTGCGGTCGCTCTCGAACGTCAGCGTCGAGGTGAAGCGCACCAGCGCCCCCGGCTCGGTCAACGCCGGGCACATCAGCGCCGCGGCATCGACCTGGTTCGAGCCGAAGGTGAACGCCTTCATCACCGTCACGGCCTGCTCGACGTTGAGGCGGATGCCCGACGCCAGCGAGTCGCGCAGCAATCCCATGCGGTTGGACTCGATGCCCTCTTCGTTCAGCGTCTGCAGGAAGGTCCGGAACGCATCGGGGGCCATCGCCTCGGGCGTGGACGGCGGCATGGGAGCAGGCGGCGGCTCACCAACCGGCGGATGATGCGGTGCAGCAATGGGGCGGAATTCCGCCTCGATCGAGGCCACCAGCTCGACCTGCAACCCGCGCAACGCTGCAGAGGCCCTGCGGATCTCGGCGACCAACTGACCGATACGCCCGCGCGTCTGGGGCGAGCAGGGGGCCAGCGCCGCCTCGTCCAGCCGGGTCGCGTGGTCCTCGATCCACGCCAGCTGCTGGGCGACCTCTTGACGCACCTGAGCACTGGGCCTGGCGCGCTGCGGGGGCGGCGGTCCGTGATGCTGAGCCAGCGCGGTGCCAGCGAATCCGATCGAGACAGACATCAGGACGGCCAGGACGGCGAGGCGGAACAGGCGGTGGTGCATGGGGCTCCTTGGGGGGGCGGCAGAAGTCGCAGTGCCTACTGTAAGGTCGCGCCGTCTCTGGGGCAATCGACGCGACGTACTCCGGGACGCGGGCGGCAGGTGCTACCAGGTCACCCCGTCTTTCGCGCAGGCCTTCCTGACCGCCGTCTGAGCCCCTGCGCCGCGGATCTGCCCGAACCACGTCCGCGCCCCACCCAGATCTCCTTGCCGACAGCGCACTTTCGTCAGCACCGCAAACGCCCGCGAGGTGGGCTGCGTCAGCAGGCTGTGCTCGGCCAGACGTGCAGCTTCGGACAAGCGTCCAGCAGACAGGGCAGCCTCGGCCTGTACCACCTCGTCCGGCACATCGACCGTCGGCTCCGCGACTTTCGCTTTGACTTCTGTGTGGTTGGCATGGGCGGCGGGCTTGTCCAAGGCGACCGGTGCGGGCGGCGCAGGCGCAACCACGGGCGTGGCGGCAGCGGGCGGCGCGACCGCCGGTTCGAGAGCCACGGCGACGGCGGCGGGGGCGGGGGCGACTGGAGCGACGGTTGGCGCCGGAAAGGCGGGCAGCCGCGCGGTCTGGGGAGCTTCGGACATGGCCCAATACGCGGCGGACGCAACCACCACGACGGCAACGACCGCGTACGACCACGGCAACCCGCGACGCGTCGGTGCAGTGGCCAAGGCCTCGGCATCGACCGTGTCCAGACCGACGGCACTCGCTGCCACCGTGTCGGCGTTCAGATCCGCTTCCGCTGCGGGACCTTGCGCGGTGGCCCGGGGCATCAGGCTCTGCAGCGGCTGGCCGGTCAGCGCCTCGACGAACGCGCCGATGTCAGCAAAGCGCTTGTGGGCGTCTTTGGCCAGTGCCCGCTCGATCGCCTGCACCGCGTGGCCGGGAGCTTCGGGCACTTCGGCGTGCAGCGGCGGCGTGTCGGCGTTGACGACCTGGAACAGTAGCCCCAACGGCGTATCGGCGCTCCAAGGTGGCCGACCTGCCAGCATCTCGTACACCATGACGGCCAAGGCGAATTGGTCGGTGCGGGGCTCGACCGCGCTGTTCTGACCGCGCGCCTGCTCCGGAGCCATGTACTGCGGCGTGCCCAGAATCGCCGCCTCTTGCGTCTGCAGCGACTGCGACCCGCGCAGCTTGCTGATGCCGAAGTCCAGCACCTTGACGTGGTCGTGAATCACGCCGCCCGAGTCGGTGGGCACCAGAAACACGTTCTCGGGCTTCAGGTCGCGGTGCACCACGTCGTGGCGATGCGCCGCCAGCAGCGCCGAGCCGATCTGCCGCGTCAGCGCCGCGACTTCAGCAAATGGCAGCCGTCCCACGCGCCGCAACCGGTCGCGCAGCGTCTCGCCCTGCAGGTACTCGAGCACGATGTAGGGCTCGCCCGTGTCCAGCGCCGCCATGTCCAGCACGTCGACGATGTTCGGGTGGCCGATGCGGGTGGCGATCTCTGCTTCGCGGGCAAAGCGTCGGTAGGCCTCGTCCTTCAACCCGGCGCCCAGCAACACCTTGATCGCCGCGCGCTTCTGCCCCAGCCGTTGGTGCCGCGCCAGCCACACCGCGCCCATGCCACCCTTGCCCAGCAGCCGCTCGACGACCCACGTCGTGCCGATCGTGCTGCCCGGACCCAAGGTCGCTTGCTGGCTGCCGTCCCGCCGACTATCCTCAGTCGCCATGAAGCGTTGCCCCCGACTTGCCGTGCGCGGAATCCTCGCCCTGACCGGCGCGATCCTCGCATGTTCGGCCGGGTTCGCCCAGCCCGCCGTCGCCCAGCAGCCCGACCCGCCCCCCGGCAGCGCCGTGGACGTCAAGGCGGTGGTCGACAAGTTCGTGGTCGCCACCGACGGCGCGGGCCGGTACCTCGTCGGCATCCCGTTTGGCGACGACGTCTGGGAGCCGTTCTATTGGTCCCATGATGGCAAGCAGTTCGATGCCTTGCGCATCACGGGCGGCAGCTCGGTCGGCACCGAGCAGTTCGACAAGGTGTTCTGGGAGCCCCGGGTCGCCGCGCGCTGGCAGGCCGCCTTTGGCAGGAACGCCGACGGCTGGTGGGTGCAGTGCCGCGACCGCAAGAAGGTGCTGAAGGTGGTGGACGGCGAGGCGCGGACAAAGCTATTGGCCAACGCCACGTTCATCACACCGCCGTGGGACCGCCGTGCCTATGCCCTGACCCGCGACGACTCGGGCGTGTACTGGTACGTCGACCGCGGCGTTGGTGAGAAGTCCCGCAACTTTCTGGTCTACATGGGGATGCGCGGGCAGCTCAAGCCGATGCCGCTAGTCAACGTGGTGTCGGACAGCGAGGGCGACATCTTCGCGACCAAGACGGGCACGCTGCGGCTGATCTTGGGCAAGGGCGAGTCGACCTGGGTCAAGGGCAAGCGTCAGGCCAAGTTGGTGGTGTTGCCGATCGAGGACAACGGCCGCCTGATCTACACCGAGCTCGGGGTGTATTTGGGACGACGTTTGGGGACGCCCTGCGACGATTTGTAGCCTGTCCCGCCCAGTCCGTCGCAAAGCTCTGCCGGTTCTCAGGTTCGCTCGGAATTCTCAGAATACCTTTGACAAATCCTCGCCAGCACGCATTCTTCGCGCAGCTTGAATCCATTCCCGTCGGTGCAACATGCCACGAGCACTGCCCTCTTTTGCCGCCACGCTCGCAGCGCCGCGCAAGGCCCTGTCCACCGCCGTGCGCAAGCGGGCGGCGTCGGGGATGCTTCGGTGGCTGACGGACCTTCCCTCACCCATGCCCCGGCCGCAACAGCGTCGCGAACGGATGCTGGCGTGGCTGATAACCGCGCTGCTGGTCCTGCTGGGCCTTGCGCTGCCGCTCATCGGCTTCACTCCCGACGACCCGGTGGTCCAGGCCCGCTATGCGAGCATGATCGCGGCGCTGCTGGTCGTGCTCGCGGTGGCTGGTGGCATGAATCGTCTGGGGCACTACCAAATCGCAGCTTACCTGACCGTGGTCACTGCCATGACGGGGCCTGCGCTGTCGCTGTGGCTGGACCCCACCGTGGCCCGTGGTGACTTGATGCCCTTGGCGTACGGCGTACTTGCGGTCTTCCTCAGTGCCGTGCTGCTGCCGGTGCCCGCTACGGTTGCACTGACGGTCCTGTCGGTGGGGTCGATCGCCTATGCCCTGCTCATCAGCCACGACACCGGGCTGACCCCGCATCTGGCGAGCCTGCTCGGGTTTCTCGTCGCGACCACAGTGCTCACCCTGATCGCCACCCAGTTGACGCGCCGCGACCTGGACGAGACCGACCGGGTCGCCCGCCAGTTAACGGAAAATGCCTTGCACCACCGCGAACAGTCGGTGCGCGACCCGCTGACCGGCTTGTTCAACCGACGCTTTCTCGATGAGACCCTCAACCGCGAGATTGAGCGGTCGGCACGACGCGGCACAACGCTTGGCCTTATCGTCTTTGATCTCGACCACTTCAAGACGCTCAATGACACCTGCGGCCACGCGGCGGGCGACACGGTGCTGCGCACGCTGGGCGGCTACCTGCAGAAGCACATGCGCAGCGAGGACATCGCGTGCCGGTATGGTGGCGATGAGTTCCTGCTGGTGCTGCCCGAGACGCCGCCCGAGACCGTTCTGGCATTGGCCGAGGAGATCTGCAGTGGCGCCAGAGCGTTGAAGCCGCGGCCGACCGGACGGGCGTTTCCCGCGATCTCGCTTTCGGTAGGGGTGGCGACCTATCCGAACCACGGCATGACCGCCGAGGCTCTGGTGCTGGCTGCCGATCAAGCGATGTACGCGGCCAAGCGCGCCGGACGCAACCGGGTCTGCCAGGCCGGCACCTCCGCCGCCTGACCCCGGCCGGACAAGCTCGCCCCCGCTGTGGCCCCCCCTCGCCTCCGACCCGCCGACCAGACGGCCTTGACCGCCCCTGCGCTGGCGGGCAGAGTCGCGCCGTCGCACGCGGCCGCTCGTCTTGGGTGGCTGCTTCGGAGGCCGCTGCCCATGCCGT
This sequence comes from Myxococcota bacterium, assembly GCA_049317445.1. Classification (GTDB taxonomy): domain Bacteria; phylum Myxococcota_A; class UBA9042; order UBA9042; family UBA9042; genus CAJBNH01. The sequence goes on from JBMOIG010000103.1 coordinate 15,924, forward strand.
ATGCCCTCACGCTGCTTGCGGTCGGCTTGGGCTTGGGCCTGCTGGACCCAGTGTTCCAGTCCAACGACGACGTCGTGCTGCGACTGCTGCTCGGTGGCGGCCTGCATCCGTCGCTGCCGCCCACCTCGCAAACCCTGTTCCTGCATGTCTGGCTGGCCCGACCGCTGGCGGCACTTTCCTCCAGTTTTCCGGGATTTCTCTGGCTGGACCTGCTGACGGCGGGCGGTGCGCTGCTGGCCGGGCTGTTCACGGGCGGCCTTGCCCTGTGTTGGGTCCAGCGGACAGGCCCTCGGCTCGC
>JBMOIG010000104.1:0-16152 GCA_049317445.1 Myxococcota bacterium
GATCAGCAGCACCAGCATCACGTCGACCAGCGGTGTGACGTTGATCTCTGCGAGGGTGCCTTGGGCGATGCGGCCGCGCCCCCCTCCCGATCCGCCTGACGAGAAAGCCATGGTGGTCTCCGGGGTTAGGACGCCTTCTTGCGAAGGTGCTGACGGCGCACGAGGTTGAGCAGCTCGAGGCCGAAGCCGTCAAGGTCGGTGATCAGACGACGCGACATACGGCCCAGACCGTTGTAGGCCATGGCGGCGGGGATGGCGGCGAGCAGGCCCACGGCAGTGGCGACGAGTGCTTGGGCGATGTGCGGCGCGACGGTCTGCAGGACGGTGCCAGAGTCGGCCAGCCCCCCGAAGGCGCCCATGATGCCCCACACGGTGCCGAACAGACCGATGAACGGAGCGGCCGACGCCGTGGTGCCGAGCAGGCTCAGGCCGGCCTCGAGCTCCTCGACCAATGGCTCCGAAGCGCGGCGCATGGAGCGCTCGATGGCCTCGAGATCGACCTCTTCGAGCGGCCCCAAGGTCTCCAGCTGGTGCATTTCCTTGAGCACCGCCGCCATCAGACGCACGTGCGGCAAGGCGACGTGGCGCTTGCCCAGCGCCTCGGCAGCGGGCGCCAGGTCCAGGTACTTGCTGAAGGACCCGCGGAAGACCGCGATTTCCTTGCGGAGATTGTGCAAGGCCCAAAACCGGCTGCCGATCACGATCCACGACAGCACCGACAGCACGATCAGCACCAGCAGGGTGGCTAGCACCATGCCACGTGACTGGACAGCCGCGGTGAGCGGATCCATCTCGACCTGAGCCAGCAACGACGGAAAAGCGGAGAAGAGCATGGGGGTGTTCATGGCACGCAAGGCTAAAGGCAGGGCCGCCGCGTGACAAGTCGGGCGGGCTGGGAAGGGGCGCAAAACCGAGGCGAAATACCCCGATTCGGCCAAGGAACCGGACCATGGCGTCAGGGCGCGAGGCTGCCGACCAGACCCTCTCGGGCGCGGGCGGCGGCGGCGTCTGCGGTCTGGCCGAGCGCGGTGTAGGCTTGGGCGGCCAGCGCGTGCAGCTCGGGGTCGTAGGGATTGAGCCATGCGGCGGCGTCCAGAGCGTCCAGCGCCTGCTTCGGACGGCCCCCGGCGACATGTGCGCGGCCAGCGAGAATGTAGAGGGGCGCGTGATCTGGCCAGCTGGAAAGGGCCGGCGTCACGTACTCCAGCGCCTCAGCGTGCTTGCCCATGTCCAACAGCACCCGCGCCAGACGGCCGACCAGCAGCGGACCTTGATCGGGATGCGCGGCAATCGCCTTGCGATACTCGATGGCCGCGGCAAGCGGACGCTTGAGCACAGCCAGACGGTCTCCCAACTCTGCGTATTGCTTGGCTTGATCGCTCAGGTCCTTCAGTCCGCCCGGCCCCGGCCCCGGCCCCGCTCCGCGGAACAGGAGCGGCTGGCGCTTGACCGGCAGTTCGGCTTGCTCGCTCTCGTCGAGGTTCACCTTGGCAAGGTCCCTGCGCCACGCGGTGACAAAGGCCCCGGGCGTCAGGCCGATCAGCTGCTGCAGGGCGCGGTCTTCGGTCGCACCGTCCGCGAACAGGCCGACCAAACGCGCGGCCTGGGCAGAGAAGGCTTGGGCGTTGGCGAATTCCCCTTGCCGCGACGCGGCCTTGGCCAGCAGCCACGCGACGGCATGGTGGACCTGTGCGAACGCAAGCGCGGTGTCGTCCTGGGTGGGGAGCAGGGCGAGACTGGGGCTCATCTTGGCCAGCGGGATGAAGCGGTTCTTGGCGCGAGCGGCGGCCAGGGTCTTGCGCTCCTCGAGATCCAGCTGTCCCGGGTCCTGGTCGCGCCAGACGCCCTGAAACGCGCGAGCCAGACCTTCGTGAAGCCACAAAGGCACTTGCGGGCCGCCGCGGCGGGTCATGTAGTGGTGCACCAGCTCGTGGACGACCGTGTCTGCCCACGGATAGCCGAACACGAGGTCGGCGGGACTGGTGATCATCACGCGGTTGTACTTGCACAGCGCGATGGTGCCGGAGTTGCGGATCTGCTCGACCGTCAGGCCACTGACCTTACCCAGATCCTGAACGCGCGCATAGACATGCAGGCGGATCGGCGACTCGTCGAGTCGGCCGAACGTCGCCTCGAGCCGCGGCAAGGCTTGGGACAGCACGCGCTCGAGATACGGCAGCAGCACCTCGTCGGGACCGGGGTGGAGGTACACCACGACGCGGCCGCCCGCGAGCTTGCGCGCCTGACTGCCGGCGTGGACTTCCATCGTAGATTCAACAAGATCCAGATAGCTCTGGGCGCGTTCGCGCAGGCCTGCGGGTGCGGCGGTCGACCCGGCGGCACGTTGCAGGGCGGCACGCGCCGACTCGTAGCGGCCGGACAGCAACTCGACCATGCCGCGGCACCACGCGGTCGCAGCGGCGTCCGGGACCAAACGCTCCAGATCCGCGACCAACGGCGCTGCGCAGACGGGGTCCTCGCGCTCGAAGCAGGCGCCGATGCGGGCGCCCAACTCTTCCCACGGTGGTGGTCCGTCGGCCCGCAGCGCTGTGTCGGGCTTTGCCGTCGCAGGTTGGACCGTGGCGGCGGGTGCAGGTTGGGCAAAAGCGGGCACCGCCGCCAACAGCCACCCGGCCAACGCACCGGTCGTGACGCGACGCCAATCCGCCATGCAAGCCTCCGCAGAATCCGTGCCCGCGCTCGCGGGTCGATCGGCGTGGCAGTATACTGCACCGCGGCTGGACGGCGACCCCGCACGGCGAAACGGCAGGTGCCGCCTCGCACAACTGCCTGTCGCGTACTGACTTCGACCCAAGACCCGCGGACGTGTCCTTGCAGGCTCGCAGCGAACAGCCCTGGCGACTCGGTCGGCTCAGCCCCAAGCGGGCCGCCGTCGCCGTCGTTTCTGCGTTGCTGGCGCTGCTGGCTGCGTGGCCGCTGATCGCCACCGGCACGCGGCCGCCGGACGCCGGTGCGCCGTCGATGCAGGTCGCCTCGGTCGCTCCCACCCGTACCCCGGCCCGGTCGACGACCGTTCCCGTGCGCGACGAGCCGACCGCTGTCGATTCGCTCGACCGCACGCAGGCCCTGCAGTCATTGCGCGCGGGCCGCGTCGCGTCGCGGGCGCTTGCTCGCATTCGGCAGCGCTACGTCGACCCCGACAAGGTGGTGCCCCGCGCGATGATCGACGAGGCGCTGCAGGCCGTTGCCCACATGGTTCCCGAAATGCTGGTCGATGCGCCCGTGCAGGACGCCGACGGCCGGCCGCTGGAGCTGCGGGTGCGCATCGCCGACGCCACGCTGCGGATTCCGCTGGCTGTGGACGGCGACGGCTATCGCCTGAACTGGTGGCTGTTGGAGGCGTTGCGGTTTGTGGCCGACCACCTGCCCCCGGATGTGTCGCCCTCTGAGGTCGAGTACGTCGCGATCAACGGGATGCTGTCCACGCTGGACCCCTACTCGCGCATGTTGGACCCGGAGGCGTGGCGCGACATGCAGACGAATACCGGCGGCAATTTCGGCGGGTTGGGCATCGTCATCCTGGCTGTCGACGGCGTGCTGACGGTGCAGAGCGTGATCCCGGGCTCACCGGCCGAGCGCGCCGGTCTGATGCAGGGCGACCAAATCGAGCAAATCGACGGCGAGGACACCGTCAACATGACGGTCGACGACGCGGTCGACCGGCTGCGGGGCGAAGTCGGCACCGCGGCGCGGTTGGTCGTGCGGCGCGAGGGCTGGGAGCGGGCGCAGGAGATCATCGTCGTGCGCGCGGTCATCCACCTGCGCAGCGTCGAGTCCAAGGTGCTGGACAACGGCATGGGCTACGCAAAGATCAAGAACTTTCAGCGAGGTACGGCGGGAGAACTCGCGGCCGCGCTGGAGGACCTGTTGCGCAACGGCGCGCAGAACGGTCTGGTGCTGGACCTGCGCGACAATCCGGGCGGTCTGCTGGATGAGGCGATCCGGGTCTGCGATCTGTTCATCGCCGCGGGTCCCGCTGTGATCACGGTGACGGGAGGCGACCGGCAACGCGATGTCCGCATGGTGTCGGGCCAAGGCCGTTACGCGCAGATGGCGCTGGCGGTGCTGGTCAACGGCCACTCGGCCAGCGCGTCGGAGGTCGTCGCCGGGGCGCTGAAGTACTCCAACCGTGCGATTGTGCTGGGGGAACAGAGCTTCGGCAAGGCAAGCGTGCAGGTGCCTTATCCCATCGAGGACGGCGCGCTGAAGTTGACCATCGCCAAGTATCTGGTCCCCGGCGACATCAACATCCACGGGGTCGGCATCACCCCGGACGTGGGGCTGCAGTTCGTTTCGGCGACGCGCGAACAGATCGACCTGTTCGGCGGGCCGCGTTACAGCCGCGCGATCAAGAAGACCCGCGTACGCATGGAAGCGGTGCCGCCGCCCATCCCCCCGAACCGCCTGCGGATTCTGCTGCCGGAGCCGATGGCGGGCGCGCGGGCCGACCACACGGTGGTGGAGACGCCAGCGGAGGCGATGGACCGCGAACCGCGCGAGCGGGCCGCCGCGCTGCTGCGTCGGGCAGGCAATCCGCGGGCGTCGATCATGCTGGCGACAGCGCGTCTGGACCTGGCCGAGATGGCACACGCGGACGATCTGGAGCTGGTCGCTCACCTCAAGCGTCAGGGCATCGACTGGCAGCCGGGGCCGGTCGTGCTGGACGCCAAGCTGCGGGTGCAAATCGCCGCCGAACCGCAAGGCCTTGAGGTCGCCGCTGGCAGCGTCCTGCGCATGTCGGCCACCCTGACGAATCAGGGCAGATCGCCCCTGTACCGCCTGCATGTGCTGACGGCCTGCGATGACCCAGCGCTGGACGGGCACGAGCAGCTGGTTGGGCGGCTGGACCCGGGCGCCAGCAAGACGATCAACCTGCGGGTGCGCATCTCCGTCCGCCATCCCAGCTTGCAAGTGCCGATGCGGGTGGTCGCCGCCCAGGACGGAACGATCCTGCCGGCCGCCGACGAGACGCTGATGACGGTGACGGGGCGCGAAACTCCTGAGCTTGCCTATCGATTCTCACTGGACGATGCGGCGGCCGGTCCGGGTCCTTGGGTCGACGGGACGCTGCAGCCGGGCGAGTCGGCGCAGGTGCGGGTCGAGGTCGAAAACCGCGGCGTGGGTCCGTCGCAGGCCACCGTCGTGTCGCTGCGCAGCCTGTCGGGCCAGCGGATGCACCTGGAGGACGGGCGGGTGGCGTTGGGCCCCCTTGCGCCGGGGGCCAAGGCGGTGGCGCAGTTTGCAGTGCGAGGGGCCGACGCGCCGCCGGCAGCCGGGTCGCCTGCCGTGGCCGACTTCGAGCCGGTGCGGGCCGAGCTGGTGCTGGCCGACGACTCGCTTGCTTTGGAGCGCAAGGCGGAAATCGCGATCCCGTGGGGTCGCCGCGGGCTCTCTGCCGCCCCGGCTGCCGACCGTCAGCGCGTGGCTGCCCTGCGCCAGACCGGCGCGGAAGTATGGGACGCGCCGCCCCGGATCACCTTGGCATTGGACGAGCGCCAGAGCGGCCGACCCGGGTTTGTCGCCGCGATGTCTGGGTCCTGCCTGCTGGATCTGGCTGGCGTGGCCCTGTTCGACGCCCAGGCATCGGCCCGCAGGTTCGTCACCGCCAGCGTGCAGGGCGTCAAGCAGACCTATCACGCGGGCCAAGGTCAGGCGCAGGTGCCGTTCCAGGCCCGGTTGCGCCTCGACAGTGGCCTGAACACCGTTACAATCCAAGCGCAGGCGGGGCCGCATCGGACCGCCGCCCGAGAGCTGTGGGTACACTGTCGACCGGGCCCGTGACCGCACGAGCCGCCGACGCGCCGCCCCCCCAGCACCGCACGCGTGCGAAGCAGAGGTTCCTGATGTTCAAGACGATCCTGACCAGTCTGGTGTGCCTGATGATCGCCGTCCCGGTGCTCGCCCAGGCCCCGATCGTCGGCGACCGCAGCGAGATCGAAGAGCGCAAGCGCCAGGACGCCGAGAAGGCCAAGCTGCGTGCCGAAGCTGAGGTCAAGGAGACGCCCGAGCAGCGCGAGGCCCGCGAGCGCGTCGAGAAGAAGGAAGCGAACGCCAAGACGGCCCTGAAGCGCGCCCAGGAAGCGATCCAGGCGGCCAACGCCCGCCAGAACAAGAAGGGCATGGAGCTGATGCAGGCGGCGTGGATCCTTGACCCCGTCACTGTCGACTACTCCTACAACACGGCGGCGTTTGCCGAAGCGCTGGAGGAGTTTGAGCTCGAATTCCGCGCGATGGCCCAAGTGCTGGTGCTGACCAACAAGTCGATTCCGCAGTTCGCGGAAGGCTCACCGCAGCGCGACGTGGCGCAGGCCAAGCAGAACAAGGCCAAGGAGCGGTTGGAGTTCCTCAAGACCAAGTTGTCCACCGGTCTGCTGAAGATCAAGAGCGAGCCCACGACCTGCGAGATCTTCATGGAGGGCGCATACGTCGGCATCGGCGAGGGCGAGATCCTCGCGGTCACTGGCGCGCGCAAGGTCGAGGCCCGCTGCAACGGCTATTACGACACCGAGTTGTTCGTCAACGTCCGTGAAGGCGACCCCACCGAGGCCGTGATCAAGCCCAAGGCCATCTCCTACTTCGGCAAATTGGTGGTCAAGGTCGACCCGGAGGATGGCGTGACGGTCTTCCTCGACGACGTGCCGATCGCCGACCGCATGGCGGATACGCCCACCAAGGACGGCAAGATCAAGGGCGACGGGTCGCGCAAGGTTCCGTACGAGCTGTCGGCGCGCAAGTGGGTGATCCGCTTCCAGAAAGACGGCTTTGACCGCTGGCATCGTCGCATCGAGGTCCGCCGCGATCAGGTGACGGTCGTCGAGGCCAAGCTGGAGTCGATGGCCGATTTGGAAGAGCAGAAGTGACCGCTGCCGCAACGTGGCTGACGGGCCGCCTTCGCCCCGGACTCGGCCTGCTGCGGCTCTTTCGCGACACCCTGTGGCACATCGCGCGCGGACGTCGCGTCAAGGGCGCCGTCGCGGAGCAGATGTTCGCCATCGGCAATCGCTCGGTGCTGTTCATCACCGTCACCATCGGCTTTCTGGGCATGATCCTGGTCTACCAGGTGGCCACCCAGATGCTGCGGATCCTGCCCGACTTCACCATGCTGGGAGCGGCCTTCCTCTCGGCCATGATCAAGGAGTTCGCGCCCACGATCGCCGGCCTGATGATCGCCACCCGGGTGGGGTCGGGCATTGCTGCGGAGATCGGCAGCATGGTCGTGACCGAGCAGGTCGATGCCCTGCGCATGTGCAACGCCGACCCTGTGAACTATCTGGTTGTCCCACGGTTTCTGGCGTCGGGCGTGATGGTGGTGGCGCTGACCATCTACGCCGTGCTGGTGGCTGAGGTGACAGGCATGTTCACCGCCATGCTGGGCTTTGGCATTCCGCCGTCGACGTTTCTGTCGCTGCAGATGGTCACCGCGTCCGATCTGGTCAGCGGCTTGACCAAGGCCTTTGCCTACGGGTGTGCGATTCCGGTCATCGCGGGGCAAGCCGGGCTCGAGGCGACAGGTGGCTCTGAGGGCGTGGGTTGGGCAACGACGCGGGCGGTCGTCAACAGCTCTTTCGCCGTCGTGGTGCTCGATTTCGTGATTTCGGGCCTCATCTTTGCTATCTTCTGAGCTGTTGCCTTTTCCCGTTCACAACCGCTGTCGACCCGCTTGGAGTGACCGGAATGAAGCCCTCCGTCCTGTGGTTCTGCGTGTGCCTCGGGGCGCTGGCGCTCTCGTGTTCCGACCCCGCCGTCGATGCGAGCAACGCGGGCACTGCTGACGCGGTGTCGGACGGCTTCGAGCCGCTGGAGATTGTCGGGGGCGACCTGACGCTGCTGGATCAAGTCGAAGATCCCCAAGACCTGTCTGCGGTTGACGTCATCGATGACGAAGGCGGCAGCAAGGAACCGGACGTCGAGGCCCCCGCTCCAGGCTCGTTCGGCGCATGGTGCTTGACGCCCAACGACTGCGATTCGGGCCTGTGCGTGCCATCGCCCAAGGGCCTGATCTGCACCGTCCCCTGCGACTCGACCTGCCCCGACGGCTTCAAGTGCGCGGCCAAGACCAGCCCTCGCGGTGACGTGACGTGGATGTGCATCCCCGCCCACAACCAGCTTTGCGACCCCTGCGACGGCAACGCCGACTGCAATGAACCCAACGAATTCAGCAACGTCTGTGTTTCGTTCGGCACCGAAGGCAGCTTCTGCGCGGTGGCGTGCGGCCCCGGCCTGCCCACCTGTCCCGGCGGCTACTCGTGCCAGGCGACCATTGATCCAGCCACCGGCAAGAAGGCCCAGCAGTGCCTCTTTGATGGCCCGGGCCTGTGCCCCTGCAGCCCCAAAGCGATGTCATTGGAGCTCGAAACCCCCTGCAAGAACGTCAATTTCGCGGGTGAGTGCAAGGGTGTGCGCCAGTGCGGCGGTGCGGGATTGACCGAGTGCCAAGCACCCGTGCCGGCGGCAGAGGAATGCAACGGTCTGGACGATGACTGCAACGGAAAGACCGATGACTTGGAGTTGTCGGACCCATGCTGGCGCAAGAACGCGTTCGGCAAGTGCCTGGGCAAGCTGGTGTCGTGCGTGGACGGGCAGGCCGTCTGCGATGCCAAGGAGCCGATGCCGGAGGTCTGCAACGGTTTGGACGATGACTGCGACGGCACAACAGACCAGAACGACCTGCTGTGCGACGACGGCAACCCTTGCACCAAGGGCACTTGCAACTTGGACGGCTCGTGCAAGCAGTGGCCGCAGACCGGCCAGGTGTGCGATGACGGCAATTCCTGCACGCTGACGGACAAGTGCAGCCAGGGCACGTGTACCGGTGGCCAGCCGATGGACTGCGATGACGGCGACCCCTGCACCGCCGACGGCTGCGACGCTTTGGGCGGCTGCGTCCACACCGCGGGTGACGGCGCCTGCGCCGACGACGGCAGCCCGTGCACACTCGACGTCTGCAGTGCCGGCAAGTGCACCCACCCGCCCAAGGACGAGGGCGGCACCTGCACCGACGACGGCGAGGCCTGCACCCAAGACATCTGTCAGGGCGGCGCTTGCGTGCATCCCCCCACGGCAGAGGGGGGCGCCTGCATGGACGACGGCAACCCGTGCACCACCGACGTGTGCCAGAAGGGCGCGTGCGTGCACCCGTTTGCCACGTTTGCCGTGGCGTGCGCAGACGACGGCAACGCCTGCACCGCCGACGTGTGCGACAAGGGCGCGTGCAGCCACCAGCCGCTGGGCAGCGAGAAGGCTTGTCTCGAGGACGGCGACCCCTGCACCCAAGACGTCTGCCTGACGGGCAAGTGCAGCCACCCGCCAGCCGTCAACGGCGCGAATTGCCCCGACGACGGCATCGCGTGTACCGACGACCTGTGCATGGGCGGCAAGTGCACCCACCCCAATCTGGACGGAAAGACGTGCGTGGACGACGGGTTGCTGTGCACGCAGGACGTGTGCTCTGCCGGCAAGTGCACCCACCCCGGCAAGGATGGCATCGCGTGTGAAGAGGACGGCAACCCCTGCACCAACGACAAATGCCAAGGCGGCAAGTGCGCGCACCCGTACAACAACGGCGGCTGCACCGACAACGACCCGTGCACGGTCACCGACTACTGCAACCTTGGCGTTTGCAAGGGCTTTGGGATGCTGCCCTGCAACGACGGCAACCCCTGCACCAACGACAAGTGCGCGTCGGGCGTGGGCTGCACGTCGACGCCTGCCGCCAACCTCGTGTGCGACGACAACAACGTGTGCACCAGCAACGACGCTTGCAACAACGGCGTGTGCAAGGGCTCGGGCGGCAAGGACTGCGACGACGGCAACAGCTGCACCAACGACAACTGCGACTCAGGCGGCGGCTGCACCCACACGGCGAACACCGGCGCCTGCGCAAGCGACAGCAACCCCTGCACCGACGACGTCTGCGGGAATTCGACCTGCACCCACCCGCCCAAGGCCAACGGTCAGGCGTGCGACAAGAACACCAGCGACCCTTGCGCGGACGGCGTGTGTCAGTCGGGTACCTGCAAGTCCCAGTACAACAACAACGTTTGCAACGACGGCAACGCTTGCACGTCGAACGACAAGTGCGTCAACGGCGCGTGCGAGGGCACGGCCTTCAAGGACTGCAACGACGGCAATCCGTGCACGCAAGACTCGTGCGACAAGACGGGACAGTGCCTGCATCAGTCGCTGAGTGGCACGGCGTGCACGGCGGGGTCGGGCGAGTGCCCCATTGGCGTGTGTCAGGCGGGGAAGTGCGCGTCCAAGCCTGGCGTGACGTGTCAGGCGGAGTATGACGTTGACCTGTGCTCCAGCGTCAGCGTGCCCGGAACGTGCAGCGGCAGCGGCAAGTGCGTGGCAGGCAGCATCCCGCCTGCCTATCAGTGCCCTGGGTGCAACGGCCTTTGCCTCAAGTGCTACTTCCTCTCGTTCTGCATCAGCTTGTAGACCTGCATCTCCATGAAGCGCGCGAGGCGGTGGCGGCGCTGCACCGGCCGCCGCCGCTGCGTGCTGCGACGCCGGGACCGGGGTCTCGTTCGATGTGAAGAATCGCACGATGAACCGTGTTTCCGACCATTAGGTCCATTGACACCCTCGATCCCAGTAACCATCCTGCTTCGGCTGGCCGACAGCTCGATCCCCGGCGGCGGGGCGACTGTGACGGCTGGCGCGAGGAGGCCACATGCTGGATTGTCCTTCTGGTCGAAGTGCGCCACGGGGCTCGACCGGGTTCCGCATGCTCGGTCCGTCCGACCGAGGGCTGATCGGTCTGGTGGCGCTAGGGGTCATCCTCGCCAACACTTGGTCTACACCGGCCGAAGCCGTCTGCGACGCAAGTCACCCCGCACTCGGCTGTTGCGCGGGCGGCGTGCTGCAGTCGTGCAGTGGGCAAGGCGCGGCCGTCGATCTGACGTGCTCGACGGTCGCCAAGCCCTCGGGCCCGGCCGTGTGTGCCTACGACAAGAACACGGTCGCGACGATCGCGTGCGTCGACAAGACGGTCGCCGACTACACGACGGTGCAGCCTTACTGTCCGGGCTACTGCAAGCCGGGTTGCGCGGGCGAGAGCTGCGCGGCCAACTGCGGCGCCGGTGACGTGTGCAACGATGGTGTGTGCCAGCCCAAGGCGTGCGGGCGCATCGCCACCTGGCTCGACAGCTACGTGCACGCCAGCTGGCTCAAGCTCTACCCCTTCACGCTGGCCGCCGGTCAGAACGTGCCCACGGGCGCCGGCTTCAAGTCCGCGTGCACCAGCAGCAGTGCTCGGTTCGGCTATGCGGTGCGCGACGACGGCACGCTTGTGCATTGGGGCCTGGAACCGCAGCAGTTCGGCAGCTCGACGGGCACGGTGCTCGACAATCCGGCCAACGACACGGTCCACGATGCGGTTCAGGTCGCCTGTGCCGATCACGCGGTCATCGTTCTGCACAGCGACGGCACGGTGACCGGTTGGGGCCAGACGGGCAGCAAGTGGGAGCCCTTCATCATCGGCACCCCACCGGCGGGCCTGCAGAACGTCGTGTCGGTGGTGGCCGGCGGCTACTCGGCGGCTGCGTTGAAGGCCGACGGCACCATCACCATGTGGGGGTGGGACGAGTTTGGCACGTACGGTGCACTCAACGGCAAGGCCGGCTTCAAGGCGCTGGCTGCGGGCGTCGGCAACGGCGGAGGCAACTTCATCGCGGTCAAGACCGACGGCACGGTGGTGGTGGCGGCCAAGGACTTCGACGGCAACGGCAGTCCCGTGCCGTTCGCCGCGCCGCCCCAGGACCTGACCGGGGTCGTGTCGGTCGCCATCGGCCGCCGGCAGGCGCTTGCCGTGAAGCAGGACGGCTCTGTCGTGGCCTGGGGCTCCAACGCCGCAGCGCCCCCCGCAGACCTCAAGCCCGTCGTCTCGGTGGCCGTGTCCAACCTCGAGTTTGCGTCCGGAGAGTTCGAATACACGCCGAATCAGACGCTGCTCGCGCTGCAGGTCGACGGCACGGTGCGGGCGTGGGGCGGCATCCACGCCGATGGCCTGGCCAAGGTCGCCACGCTCAAGGGCATCAACTTCCTGGACTCCCACGGCGGTGTGGCCCTTTATTGCGCCGGCGGCTGCGGTGCCGTCTCGCCCAGCGGGTGCTGCGACGGCGACAACCTGCACATGTGCAACGCGTTTGGGCAGGACATCGTCTCGGCCTGCTCCGGCGGTTCGTGTGGCTGGCAGAGCTCGAGTCAAGACTACCAGTGCAGCACGTCCGGCGGTCCCGCCCCCGGCAACGGTCCCTTGCAGAGCTGCGTGTGCGTGCCCAACTGCAAGAACCCCGATGGGTCCACCAAGCAGTGCGGCAGCGACGGCTGTGGCGGCGCGTGCGGCGACGGCACCTGCGACGATGGCGACCCCTGCACGCTGGACGACCAGTGCAATGGCGCGGTGTGTGCGGCAGGTGCACCGGTCGACTGCAGCGACGGCAACGTGTGTACCTCTGATTCCTGTGGCGCGACCTCGACCTACTCGATGCAATCCGTGTGCGGCAAGGCGCCCGAGGGTCAGAACCTGACGCTGACCTGTCCGGTCGGCAGCACGATCTCGTCCATCAGCTACGCCGAGCTCGGCACCCTGGGAGGCACCTGCCCCGACCTCGCGCAGGGGACGGATGCGTGTCTGGCCGGCGACCCCAAGGGGGCGGTGGAGAAGGCTTGCTTGGGAAAGGCGACGTGCACGGTGGACAACGCCGTGGCCCCGGCAAGCTCCGTGCCCGTGACGGACGGACTTGCCGCACACTACGACGCCTCCGACGCCGCCTCGATAACGCTTGGCGGCGGCAGCGCGGTCAACTCCTGGAAGGACTTGTCGGGCAACGGCCGCGACCTCTCGCTCGACACCAAGAGCGTCGCGCCCGTCTATGGCGCCGCCTTGATCAACAACCGGCCCGCGATCAACTTCGACGGCGAGGACCGGCAGTTGGTGACGCAGCCCTTCGCCATCACCAAGAACATGACGGTGTTCGTGGCCTTGCAGTACCGCACGCCGGACATGTGGGGCGCGATCGTGCACCACGGCTACCGCGACATGGACTGGTCGCTCGAGCAAGACGGTTCGTCGTCGCCGCAAACCACGCACTTCCAATCCGTCAACGACAACGACGGCGTGGCGCTGGTCCTCAGCACCAACACCGCCTTCCTGCTGTCTGGTCGCATCGACGGTACGACGCGGACCTACGTCTCGAGGACCAGTGGGGCCGGCCTCAAGTCCGTTTCGGGCGACGGCAATTCGATCGAGCTCGGCAACAAGCCGCTGTACGTCGGGTCGTCGGAGGCCATGGAGGACTCGAACGCCTACATCGGCGAGGTGCTGTACTACGACCACGCGCTGACGGACGCCGAGCGCACCTCGGTGCTCGACTGGCTGGCGCAGAAGTGGCAGATCGACTCGCCGTGTGGGGACAAGTCGCTTGGCGTGGTGGCCACCTGTACGCCGGCCACCGCCAGCACCCTGTGTGGCAAGACCGCCAGCGAAAATGACCTGCTGACGCTGAGTTGCCCGCCCGGATCGGCCATCGTCGACATCCCGTTCGCCAGCTATGGTCTGCCCGAGGGGACCTGCCCGAACGTGCAGAAGGGCACCTGCGAAGCCGTGGAGTCGATGGACAAGGTCAAGGCGGCGTGCCTTGGCAAGGGCACCTGCAGCATCGTGGGCGGCAATTCGGTGTTCGGCGACCCGTGCGGCGGCGTCAAGAAGACCCTGGCGGTACGGGCGATCTGTGCGCCCTTGGCGGCCTCGTGTGACCACAAGCCGGCCGCCCAGCCCTGTGACGATGGCAACGCTTGTACCGGTGGCGACACCTGTCAGGCCGGCGCCTGCTCCGGCGGTCCCGCAGTCACCTGCGACGACGGCAATACCTGCACCAACGACGCGTGCGAACCCTCGACCGGATGCAAGTACACGGCGAATACCAGCCCGTGCAGCGATGGCGACGTGTGCACCGACGGCGACGTGTGTGGTCAGGGCAGCTGCCAGCCCGGCCAGGGGGCGCCCAATTGCGACGACGGCAACCCGTGCACCACCGACACTTGTGATGCAAGCAAGGGCTGCCAACACGGCAACGCTAGCGACGCGACGGCGTGCGACGACGGCAGCTCGTGCACGAAGAACGACGCGTGCACCAACGGTTCGTGCAAGGGCGCCTCGGACGTCAATTGCGATGACGGCAATCCGTGCACCACCGACGACTGTCTGGACGCGACCACCTGCGCGCCGCACACGGCCGTTGCGGACGGCAAGGCCTGTAGCGACGGCAACGTGTGTCACTTGGGCGCGGTCTGTTCGAGCGGTCAGTGCGCGGGCTGGAGCATTCAGGCGTGCAACGACGGCAACCCGTGCACCGACGACGCGTGCGACCCGCAGCTAGGGTGCACCACAACGAACAACACCGCGCCGTGCAGCGACAACAACATCTGCACGCTGGTGGATGGGTGCAAGAGTGGCTCGTGCGCGGGCAGCGGCGGTTTGAGCTGCGACGACAAGAACCCATGCACCACGGACAGTTGCGACCCCAAGCTGGGTTGCCAGTACGCGGCGGCGAACGACAAGCCTTGCAACGACGGCAACGTGTGTACCCAGAGCGACATGTGCGCGGGCGGCGCGTGCGTGGGCGGCGACCCGAAGAGCTGTGACGACGGGCTTGCCTGCACCTCGGACACCTGCAACGCCGTGTTGGGCTGCCAGCACGCCAACAACACCGAGCCGTGCGACGACGGCGATGCCTGCACCAAGGGCGACTCCTGCTGGCAGGGGGCGTGCATCGGCGGCGGCAAGCCTGCGTGCAACGACGGCAACGCTTGCACGAACGACAGCTGTGACTCCCAGAGCGGCTGCAAGTACGTGCCGAACAGCCACCCGTGCAGCGACGGCAACGTCTGCACGGTGACCGACGTGTGCAGCGAGGGTAGCTGCAAGCCCGGCACCAAGCTCGCTTGCGACGACAAGAATCTTTGCACGACGGACAGTTGCGCCCCGTCGGTGGGCTGCGTGTTCGTCAACAACAGCTTGGCTTGCGACGACGGCACGGCTTGCACCGAGAACGACGCGTGCGCCAAGGGCGCGTGCGGCGGCGTAGCGAAGAACTGCGACGACAAGAATCTCTGCACCACCGACAGCTGCAACGACAACACCGGCTGCGTCCACACCGCCAACACCGCCGCGTGCAACGACGGCAACCCCTGCACGGTCAACGACGTCTGCGCGAACAACAAGTGCACGGCGGGCAAGCCGAACACCTGTGACGACAACAATCCCTGCACCGCGGACTACTGCGAAAAGAAATACGCGCCGTACTGCTTCCACGACCTCGAGCCCACCAACTACACCGCGTGCAACGACGGCTCGGCGTGCACGGTGAACGATATCTGTTTGGCGGGAGCGTGCTCTGGAACGTCGGCGTGTCAGAACGCCGGCTGCGCGCTCGTGGGTGGCAAGCCCAGCTGTGTGTGCCCGGCAGGCCAGAAGCAGGTCGCGTCGGGCAGCCAGCTCCAGCCCGTCAAGTGCTGCACCCCGCAGTGCGCCAACAAGAAGTGCGGCGACGACGGCTGCGGTGGCACGTGTGGCACGTGCTCGAGCGAGGAAACCTGTTCCTCCTACGCCATCAACAGCACCACGTACACCTACTGTGCGCCCAAGATCGCCTGTTATGGCAAGGTGCCGACCGACGTCAGCTGCTGTGACGGTCGCAAATTCCTGACCTGCCATGCGCCGAATTCGATCGAGCCCTACAACTGCGCAGCTTCGGGTCGCTATTGCGGCTGGAGCAGCACCTACCAAGTCTACACCTGCACCGACGACGGCTTGAAGGAGCCGACCGGCAAGTACGCGTTCAAGTGCCCTGGCGCCCCGGCGTGCGTACCCGACTGTTCAGGCAAGTCATGCGGTCCCGACGGCTGCGGCAACTCCTGCGGTTCGTGCGGCAGCGGTCAACTGTGCAGCCTCGGCAAGGGCAAGTGCTTCACCCCGTGCGACGGCGCGTACCCGCTGGTCGGCTGCGTGGCGCAGGACCCGGGCGGCAAGGACGTCATCACCACTTGTCCGGGCATCGAGGCCAAGGCCACCGACGCCACACAGGTCACCTGCGAGAACGGCCAGAAGGCCGGCTGGAACAAGGC
>JBMOIG010000105.1:0-15866 GCA_049317445.1 Myxococcota bacterium
TCCAGATCAGGCCGTTCGAGATCTCGTCGATGCCGTCGGGCGGAATCGTCGCGGCGGCGGCGGGCGCAGCGCACTCGAGCGACCCGTCCGCCTTCAGACCGACCACGACCAGGTTCGACCCGCACGACTTGCCCAGCTGTGCCGCAGCGGGAATCTCGCCCAGATCGATGTACTTGCCAGTCGTCGCCACCTTGGCCAACCCAGCGGTTTTCGCATAAGCCGTCAGATCCGGAGCACCCGTCAGGTCCGCATACGCACCCGTCGTCGCCACGTCGGCCAGATTCGCCGCCTTGATGAACGCAGACAGGTCCGGAGCACCCTGAAGGTCAGCGTACGCCCCCGACAATGCCACCGCCGCCAGATCGCCGGCCTTGAGGTAGTCCTTCAGGGCCGCGGCATCCAGCTGGGTCGCACCGACGCAGCCGGAGCACGCAAGACTCTCCGCCACCGCCGCGCGCAACGCGAACACGGCAGAATGCACCGGCTTTCTCGGCAGCTCTGGGTCCCCACCGATCTGGATGCCCAGCCACGCACTGGTCGTCAGGTCGGCGGCCTTCAGGGGCGTCGCGGAGCCCATCGAGGCGGTGAACTGCCCGCTGGCGACCTTGACGGTCACCGGACCCTCCGACCAGAACGGCGAGCCGCCCGTCTGGTCCTTGTACAGCGCAAACACCACGGCGTAGTCGCCATCGGCCGCCGGACCGCCGCCGGTCGATTGCAGTGTGCCCTCGATGATCGCGGTCGCAGGGACCGCGGCGAGTGCGGGCAACGAGCCCAACAGCAGCACACCGACCAAGCACGTACACACCAGACCCCAAGCTTGCCGAAGCTTCATGGACCGACCCTCCTGACCGTGGCGAAACCCAACTGCGTGGAGGAGAAGCTAGCATAAGTGCCGGGCATCGGGCGAGAGGGGCAGGGCGCTTGCGTGTCACGGCCGGTCCCGGCCCACCCCTGCGGCACGTCGCGACGCTGCCGAAACCTTGCCCCGCGCGAACGCGAGGCCTACAAAGGGCGTCAGGCGCAATCCCACGCCGACCCGCGAGTGCGTCATGTCGTCCGACCTTCACTTCCGATGTCTCTCGATGCGCGCCGGTGTGGCGTTTGTGTTGACCGCCGCCGTTGCCTATGGCTGTGCGGTGGAATCCGGCCACGGCTCCGGCGAGGCCGTCAGCGCCTCCGTTCAGGGTTTCGAGACCGTGGTGGCGCCGTTGACTTCGGACGGCTTCCGCTTCCCGTTGGACGATCCGAATGGCTATGGCTATGGGATTACTCAGGGTTATGCGGAGTTCGGCACGGTTATCGCAGGCAAGTACCACACGGGCACCGATGTGGGTGTGCCGTGTGGCAAGAACGTGTACGCAGTCTCGAACGGCACGGTGGTCCTGGCGACTCCTGAGGCGCAGTCGGGCGGCTGGGGCAACGCGCTGCTGATCCGCCACGATCTGCCGGACGGCTCGACGGTGTACTCGCAGTACGGCCACAACTCGTCGTTCGCGGTCAGTGCCGGTGCGACGGTGACCAAGGGCCAGAAGATCTCGTCCAGCGGCACGACCGGCTTCTCGACCGGGTGCCACCTGCACTTCGAGATCAAGAAGAACTCGACGTTGGGTCCTGGCTACACGGCGGCACACCCGGACGGGCAGGGTTACTACAAGCCCGAGGATTTCATCAACTCGCACAAGAGCTTGAGCGGCGGTGACCCCGGCGGCTCGTGCTGCGGCCAGAAGATCGACTCCAGCGGCGAGACGGTGCTGGACGAGCAGGGCAGCTGTTTCTCCAAGTCCGGCACGCCAAACTACTGGCACGAGGCCACCGACAAGGGGTGGGCCGGCCACATGTTCTGGACGTACACGACCGCAGACGCGAATCCGGACAACTACGGTGTGTGGAAGCTGTCGTTCGCCAAGTCGGGCCAATACTCCGTCGACGTCTATATCCCTGGCAACCACGCGACCAGCAAGAAAGCCAAGTACATCGTCAAGGCCAAGGGCAGCGAGCACTCGGTCGTCGTCGACCAGAGCCCGCACTATGACAAGTGGGTCAATCTGGGCACGTGGGACTTCGACACCAGCTGCGACCAGTGGGTCCGCCTGAACGACAATACCGGCGAGGCGTACAAGTCCACAATTTGGCTCGGGGTCGACGCGGTGAAGGTGACGGCCAAGTCCGTGTCGTGTGGCAACTGCGACGACAACAACCCCTGCACTGCCGACTCGTGCAACAACGGCAACTGCGAGCACAAGGACGCGAGCGGCGGCTGCGACGACGGCAACGCGTGCACGGTCGACGACGCCTGTCAGGGGGGGGGCTGTTCCGGAAAAGCCAAGGACTGCTCATGGTTGAATGGTCCATGTGCCAGCGGCCAGTGTCAGGGGGGCAGTTGCGTGGCGGTCCAGACGGCGGGTGGCTGCGACGACGGCGACCCCTGTACGGAAGGCGATGCGTGTCAGGGCGGAGCGTGCAAGGGAGCCGCGAAGCCCTGCGACGACGGCCAAGCCTGCACCAACGATGCGTGTCAGGGCGGCCAGTGCGTCCACGTCCCGCAGCCTTCGGCGGAAAAGACTTGTGTTGGCGCAAAGATCTGGAGTCTGGATGCCTGCGGCGGGTCCGTCGCGTTGGTACAGGATTGCTCCAACCTTGGGGGGTGCATCGCCGGTCAATGTGTCGACGGCGTGACCGGCGACGCGACGGGACCGGACGACACGGCTGGACTGGACTCAGGTTCGGTGCAGGCAGACGCCGGCGGCGACCCCAGCATCGATGGCGGGGGCTGGTTCTCCGACCTGATGGCGACAGCCGACGTGCCCGGCGGCGGGATCGGCACGGCGGACACCCAAGGCACTGCGGACGGCACCGCGATTGGCGACCTGCCGAACCTCGACGGCTTCAACTACGCACCGGGCGGCACGCCGGCGGGCGCGGCATCGTCGTGCTCGGCCGCCACAGGGCTGGCCGGCAATGCTGCAAATGTCAGTAGTCTTAGCGTGTTGGGTGCGGTGGCTCTGGGCTTGAGCCTGTTACGCCGGCGACGTCGCTCCGAGAATCTCGCCGACCAGCCGCAAGTGCCGTTCGTCTCCTAGCATCTGCCGCAGGTCCGTCACCCGCTCGCCGCCGTCGCACATCGTGGCGCCCAGATCGGCGGGGGACGTCAGCAGCTCCATGGCCACTTTCCGCTGGAATCGCTGCAGGTCCAGACGCGCGCGTCGCATGGCCTCGGGCGCCGGCCACCAGGTCTGCAGCACTTCTTCCGCACTTGCACCGACCGGCGCGACCTCGAGCAACCACCCTTCGCCATACGGGTCGCTGGTCAGCAGGCTCGGGCGTGACCGCACGGTCTCGTTCGTCATCCGCACGGTGCAGGTACACGGCGCCAGCAGGGTCAGGTCGCCGGCCGCTGTCTCCAGGCGAACCAGCGGGTCGCCAGCCTGAGCCTTGGCGCCGACCGGCAGCATGTGCACGCCCAGCACGTCGGGAGCCAGCTCCGTGACCAGCGTGTCGATGCCCAGCCGCAGCCGACCATCGCCCGCGGGCCGGGTCCACAGATGCCCCGGACCGAAGTGCAGGTCATCGGGGAAACCCCAAGGGGCGCGCTTGGTTGCCATGGCTTGCGAAGGCGTCTCACGGGTCGCGCCGTGCAACCCGAGGTCCAACGGGCAGTGCTCGCAGTCAAATCCGCGGTCGCAGAGCTTGTAGGCCACGAGGCCGGCACCCATCCACACGCAGCGCTCGGCGCCGGCGGGCAGGACTTCGTGGGCGGTTCGCGGGGACTTCATGACTCGCTCCCCTGTGGGTCGGCACCTTGTCGGACCTGGCTACTGGACGTGGCAGGCGTCGCAGTCGCTCTCGACACTCGTCTTGACCTTCTGTCCGTCGTGGCAGCTGCCACACGAGGCGTGCATCTTGCCAACCTCGACGGGGGCGGCGGTCGCGGTCTTCGCGAACGGCTTGTCATGGCACTGCGCGCACTTCTGCTTGGCGACAGTGACGTGTTTCTCATGTGAGAACGTGACCTTGCCCTCGCTGTCGGTGCCCTGCGCGAAGGTGTGGTCCTTCGGCAGCTGCATCTGGTGGCAGGCGTTGCAGTCGGTCTTGACGCTGGTGGCTGCCTTCTTGCCGTCGTGGCAGGCGCCGCACGTCTCGTGCATCGACTTGCCACTGGTCTCTGCAAAGCGCGAGTTCGATTGCGTCAGGCGGTAGCCGGTCTTGTGGCATGCCATGCAGTTCGGCGCGGCCGCATCGACGTGGCGGGCGTGCACGAACGTGACCTTGCCGGGGCTGGCCTCACCGTCTTTGCCCTTGCCCTGCGGGAACGTGAAGTCGTTGGGCAGCTTGAGGTCCCGGACGCTGGCCGGCACGACGGTCTTGGCTTGGACGACCACCGCAGGCTTGGTCGCAGAGGTCTTCGCGTCCAGCGTCGGGGCCGCAATCATCAGGCCGACGCCGACAGCCAGCAGCAGCCACAGCGCGGCGGTGCTCCAGACTTGCGCGGTGGGCAGTCCGCGCAGGCCGAGCGCCGGGACGCTGGTGGGCGGCAGCGCGTGGGCCATCTCGCTCTTCGGGAAGACTTCCAGGTACTTGGCGGCGATGCCGAACGCCGCGATGCCGGCGCCAACCAAGCTGAGCGTGATCGCCACTTCCTGCCACGTCGGGTAGTAGTCGACGCCGCTGGAGCGCGCCATACCGGTAATCGCGACGTTGAGGCGGTTGACGATCAGGCCCATGACCACCAGCAGGGCGGCGATGAAGCGCCACGTGCGGTCCTGCCGCAGCCTGGGCAGCGCCAGCATGGCCATGGGAAGCAGGATGCCCATCCCCATCTCGCCCCAGAACATCACGGATTCGTTGGTGTATTGAAACGCCAGACCCAGATTGCCGCGCGTCGACATGTCCTGGAACTTCCAGACGGTGAAGACGGCCAGGATGACGACGATGACGCGGGACATGCCGTCGAGCAGGTCGTCCTCAAGCTGGTGACCGAACGCGCGGTGGCTGAGGTAGGACTCGACGATGGTCATCGCCAGACCGGCAGCGGCAGCCGTGATGAAGAAGAACACCGGCATCCAGGGCGTGTACCAGAGGCCGTGGAGCTTGTCGGGCATGATCACGTACAGCGTACCTAGCGAGGACTGGTGCATCATCGACAGCAGCACGCCGGCGACCACCAGCGGCACGTACACCTTGTGGATCATCTTCAGCGGGAACTTCCACTTCAGAGCCTCGAACACCGCGGGGCTGAACTCGAGGCCCAGCACCGTCAGGTACAGCATCACGCACCACGCCACCTCGAACATCACAGAGTGGGGATTCCACATGATGATCGGGTGGTAGATGTGCCAAGGCAGGCCGATGTCGAACAGGATGCCGACGCCGACGAGCGCGTAGCCCAGGAACGCCGTCAACACGGCTGGGCGCGCGATCGGTTCGTACTTCTCGATGTGGAACAGGTGCACCGTCGCCGCGACGGTAAAGCCGCCCGCCGCCAGACCGACGCCGACCATCACGTCGAAGCCGATCCACAAGCCCCAAGGGAACTCGTTGCTCAGGTTGGTGGCGGCACCCAGACCCTGGCCGAAGCGCTGCAGCGTGGCCACGACGCCGAAGGCGAAGATGACGGCCAGAACGGCGCGCCAGAAGGTCAGGCGGGGAAGGTAGTTGCGAAGAGCGGTCATGACAGCCTCCAGGGCACTCGGGGTACGGTCGTCGCTACTTCGTTTCGTCCTTGCCACGGGCCACGGGCAGCGGCGGCTGGTCGCTGGCACCGTGGTCGTGCGGCTTGTGACCCAGCTCGTCGCGGCGGCGGATGATCCACCACACGCCCAGCAGGCCCACGCCGGCGACGCTGACCACGTTCGGCAACTTCGACAGCACCTGCCAGGTCAGCCGGGGGTAGGGGTCCATCTGCACGTGGGTCTTGAAGCCGAGCTGCTCGAACGGCACGCCCGACAGGTAGATCACCGAGGTGCCGCCTGCCTCGCGCTGGCCGAAGATGTGCTGCACATAGCGGTTGGGCTCGGCCTCGATGCGCCGGGTCGCTTCCCGCAGCAGGGCGTCGCGGTCGCCGAATACCGTGGCGCCGGTCGGGCAGACCGAGGTGCACGCGGGCTCCTTGGCGCCCTTGCTCATCCGCTCGCTGCACATCGTGCACTTCTGGACCTTGGGCGCCACGCTCTGCCACTCGTACTTCGGAATGCTGAAGGGGCACGCGATCATGCAGTAGCGGCAGCCCATGCACTTGTTGGCATCATACGTCACCGCTCCGCTGACGGACTTCTGCAGCGCGCCCACGGGGCAGACCGACACGCAGGCCGGCTCCTCGCAGTGCATGCACTGGCGGCGGACGTTGACGTTGCCCTTGCGTTCCAAGGTTGTGTACGTCGTGTCGCTCAGCTTCTTGGCACCGTCAGCCCGGGACAGGCCGTTGGCTTCCTTGCAGGCCCACACGCAGGACTCGCAGCCGATGCAGCGGGTCAGGTCGGTGAGGATGGCTGCCTTCATGGGGGCACCTCTTGGGTCGTGGTCGCGGGACTAGGCGCGATGGTGAAGAACCAGGTCACGGGCCTCAGGGCGAGCGGTCGGAGCCTGCGGATTCGCCGCGAACAGCTCCTGAACCAGCCGCTGCCAGGTCGGGTCGTCCAGCTCGCCGGCCAGCGCCTCGGCCGGAACGCCGCCGTCGTGCAGGGTGGCGCCGACGGGGCTCTGGGCGTCGGCCATGCGGGCCACGGAGTCGCGCAGCCGCCCCATCTCGTCGCCCAGCCAAGCGGTGGCCGCTTCGCCGACGTGCATCGTAGCGGGCTCAAGGTCGTGCGTCTTGATCTTGAAGAGCCAAGGGTTCTGCGTGGTCACGGGACCCAGCAGCTCGGGCCGGGCCAGCGCCTTGGCGTGGACGTCCAGCACTTCGCCGGACACCGGCGACCGCACCGTCAGCAACCGGGCGCCGCGCCGTAGCGTCAGCAGCGGTTCGCCGCGCAGCACGTGCGAGCCCGGGACCATGGCGTCGAGGGCATCCGGCGTGCCCAGCAGCAGACCGGGCAGCGGGTCCAGACCGACATGCACCGAACCGCCCGCCACGACCTCGACCCAAGCATGGCCGGGGTCCAGGTAGGCACCGGGCGGCAGCGTCAGGGCAGCTACGGGAGTGACGCGAGGCGTCAGGTCCATCGGGGGCTGCGTCGCGAGTCCTGCGTGGGCCACAGCCCGCCGAAGCTCGAAGCGCTGGACGACGAGGTCCAAGGTGAGGAAGGCCAGGATGACGGCGACGACGTAGAGAGCAACCATCGGATTCACCTTGCTACCGGCAGACTTGCCGGAGTGGGGGCGTGGTGTCAGAGGAAGAGGGCGAGGCAGCCCGCGAACAGGTCAGTTGACGTCTTCGAAGAAGCACGCCTGCACCCGCTGCCAAGCCTCGTCGTCGATGTGGTTGTGCAGGTCCGCGACCACCGGGCCACCGTCCTGCATCACCGGCATGGGCTCGGGCGAGATGGCGGCCAGCAGGCGGTCGACCTCGCTGCGGAACCAGGCGCGTGCGCTCGAGCCTTCCAGCAGCTTCTCAGCCCAGTGGTGCGAGTCGGTCGGCTCCAGCTGCACGGCCCAACCAGCGCCGTAGGGATCCGCCTGCATCAAGGCAGGTTGCGTCGCGAGTCTGGCGTTGGCGCGCGTGACGCGGCCGGTGACCGGCGCCCGCACTGTGACTTCCCGCTTGCCGCGCTGGACGGTAAAGAGCGGGTCGCCCTGCTTCACTTCGGTGCCCACCGTGGGCAACTGGATCGCGTCGGCCGGCCCGAGCGTCCGCTGCACCAGGTCGTCAGCGCCCACACCCAGGACCTTGCCCTGCGAGCGGACCCAAGCGTGACCGCGGTGCATCATCAAGCCCTCAGCCAGCTTGACGCCGTGCACTTCGAGTTCTTCGTCATCCCAGTCCAGCAGGCTGCGGCGGACCGAAGGAATCGCCAGCGCCACGACAGCGCCGACGACCATCAGCACCGGTACGGCCAACCGTCCGACGATGGCGAGGGAAGCCATCGCGGGAAGGGCGATGACGAGGATGACTGCGGCCACCACGAGGGCGAGCGCGATCTTGAGGGTAGCGGTCCAGTTCAATGAGCGTGCCATGGCTGCCTCCTGTTCGATCCGTGAGGGCGGTTCGCCCTGCTGCCCGTACATTGAGCAGGAAGCGTGCCAGACGTGCCAAATCCGCGGATCTTTCGCGATCTCGTCGTAGATCCGCAGAGTTCTCGTGGGAGGCCAATCGGCCCTGTCGAGGGCAATGTGTAGAGCTTCCCTACAGTTTGGGTGTGGAGACTGTAGAGGATCTCGACAGTGCGCGTAAGTTATCGGAATTGCAAAATAAATGCTGTGTTGTGGGTGTCGGGATCGATGACACAGGCTCGGTACCGCGGTCGGGCAGTCTGGGTGCAGGTGCGCAAGTGTGCGAAATTGCGTGTGTGTAGAGGACATCGACAGTGTGTTGTGGAGGTGTGGTGAATCTCTACAGTGTCCCACCGCGTCGGGCCTGCCGTGCGGAAGATGCAGTCCGGCCAGACCCCGCGCGGGTCGGCACCGTCCCCACGAGACCTCGCCGCGAACGCGCTCCCGGCGACGGCCCCCTTGCCACGCCCCTGCTTTGGAGTTACGCCTACAAGGATCCCAGGCACTAGCGCCTCACCGTCTCCCCCACTGGAGGTGACCCATGCTGGCCTACGAGATCCACGGTGGCTTTGGCCTGGACCGCTTGCGCCGCGTCGAACGCCCGGATCCCCGTCCCGGTCCCGGCGAGGTGCTGCTGCGGATGTCCGCGGCTTCTCTGAACTACCGCGACCTTCTGATGGTCAAGGGCCGCTACAGCCCTCGCCAGCCCCTGCCGCTGGTGCCGTTGTCGGACGGCGTGGGCGAGGTCATCGAGGTCGGGGCCGGCGTGTCGCGCGTGCAGGTCGGCGACCGCGTGGCGACGATGTTCGCGCAGCACTGGCTGTCGGGGCCACCCACGCGCGACAAGCTCAAGCTGACGCTGGGTGGGCCGCTGGACGGCGTGCTGGCCGAGCAGGTGGTCGTCCACGCAGACGGCGTGTCGCTGGTCCCCGACCACCTGTCGGATGTCGAGGCCTCGACGCTGCCGTGTGCCGCGCTGACGGCGTGGACCGCCCTGATGGACCACGGCAAGGTGCGCCCGGGCGAGACGGTTTTGGTGCAGGGAACGGGCGGCGTGTCCATGTTCGCCTTGCAGATCGCGTCGATGGCGGGGGCGCGGGTGATCGTGACCTCCAGCAGCCACGACAAGCTCGAAAAGGCTCGCGCTCTGGGCGCCTGGCAGACGATCCACTATCCCAGCACGCCGGAGTGGGGAAAGACCGCGGTCGAGCTGTCGGGCGGCGTCGGTGTTGACCACGTCATCGAGGTCGGCGGTGCGGGCACGCTGCAACAATCGCTGCGGGCGGTGCGTCCCGGTGGGCACGTCGCCATCATCGGGATCCTCGCGGGCTCAGCGGGCGAGGTGAACCTGCTGCCGGTCCTGATGCAGAACCTGCGGATGGAAGGCGTGATGGTCGGCCACCGCGAGGCGTTCGAGGGCATGTGCCGCGCCATTCAGGGCCACGAGCTGCAGCCGGTCATCGACAGCGTGTTCGCGTGGACAGAGGTGCGCGACGCTCTGGAGCACTTGGGCTCAGGGCAGCACTTTGGCAAGATCTGCTTGGCTTTCTAAGAGCTACGGAGTGCAGGCGCCCGCGTACGCCACGGCCACACCGGCCGAGTTGGCGCTGCACGCGTTGCCGTAAGTCTTGCCGTCACAACCACACGCCGGGTCGAAGACCATCGTGCAGGCCCCGGGCATGGCCACGCACTGTCCCAGACCGCCGCATGGACCGGAGCAGAGCTCGCCCATGGCGCACGAGGAGTTGTCCCCCACCGGGCAGCCCTGCGGGATCGGCGCACAGGTCCCGTCGTGTGCGGGGACGGTGCCGCCCGCGTAGGCGAAGCAGGCGTTGCCGTAGTCCTGCCCGTCGCAGCCGCACACCGGGAAGTACTCCTTTGAGCAGCCGGTCGGCCGGGCCTTGCACTCGCCAGCGCCGCTGCAGACGCCGTCGGGAAGTGCGCAGTATTCGGTCGGATCGCACTGGGCGATCGGCATCAAACCCTTGGCAGAGAACGCGTTGCAGGGCTTGGGGGCCGCCGCGCAAGCACCCGACTGCGCGATGGACACGCCGGCGCCGGCAGCCTCGCACTCGTTGCCGTAGGTCAAACCGTCGCAGCCGCACACCGGCGCGTACATCGAGTCGCATGCGCCCGGGCTGGCCTTGCAAGTGCCCGCGCCACCGCACAATCCCAAGGGACCGGCGCAGTAGGAACCGGTGGGACAGGTCGCAGCATCGCCGACCTGGCAGCCGTCGGGCTTGGTGCCGCACGCCGCCTGGCTGACCATGCTCTGGCCGAATGAGGCCGCCTCGCATGAGTTGCCGTAGGTCTTGCCGTCGCAGCCGCAGACGGGCTCGTAGTACTCGGGGCAGGCGCTGGGGACCACCTTGCACTCGCCCTGACCGCCGCACTGGCCGACGGGGACGGCACAGAACTGCCCATCGGAACAGGACTTTACACCCCAGATGCAGCTTTGCGGCAGCGCAATGTCCGCAGGGGACACATCGACTTGGATGTCCGGCACGGTCGTGTCGTACGTCTGGACGTCCTGCGTCCTGGCGTCGTCCCCGGTGTCGGTCAGCGTGCCGATGTCGTTGGTCGTGTTGGGGTCGACCGCCGTCTCAGCGCCGGTCAGCCAGCAGCCGGTGGCCAGCAGCGAAAGGCTGATCACCAAGCCCAGTCGGGTCGCCATCGTGGGGGAGAGGAAAGGTTGCATCGGAAGCCTCCGCAGTCGTCGTTCAGGACACGCCGCACTGACCAAGGGAGCAAGGACCGGGCCATCGCGGGCCACGGCGTGTCTTCCTCAGGATAGGCGCTGGGTTGCGAGGGAGCAAGCGAAGCTCGCCAAGGCCCCGCAGTTGCCGAAAATTCCGACACATGTAGAAGAATCCGACACTCTGCAGCGGCGGCTCAGTCGCCCAGCAGACCCACCAGTTGGTCGTGTACCCGGCCGTTGGACGCCACCGTCCAGCCTGCGAACAGATCGTGCGGCGTGCCGTCGAAGCCCGTCACGCGTCCGCCTGCTGCTTCCAGAATGGCAACGCCCGCGCACAGATCCCAAGGCATCAAGCCGGGTTCGTAGAAGCCGTCCAGCCGCCCCGCCGCCAGCTCGCACAGGTCCAGCGCCGCTGACCCGCCGCGCCGAACGTCGTGGACGCGATGCAGCACGCGCCCCAGCCACGTCAGGATCCGCTCCATGCGCCGCCGCCGATCATAGGGAAAGCCGGTGCCGACCAGCGCGTGGTCCAGGTCGGTCACCGTCGAGACGCGCAGGACCGTGCCGTTGCAGGTCGGGGGGATGCCAAGCCCGCCCACATACCGTTCCGCGCGCGCGGGCGCGTACACGACCCCCAACACCGGCTGGCCGAAGTGCAGCAGCCCGATGCTGACGCAGAAATTCACGTGTGTGTGCGCAAAGTTGGTGGTGCCATCCAGCGGGTCGACCACCCACGTCCACGGCAGGTTCGCGGCGGTGCGGCCAATCTCTCTCGCGCCGTCGGGACCGTCGGCCTCTTCCGCCAGGATGCGGTCGTCGGCAAACGCCTTGCGCAGCACGTCCTGCACCACGGCCTCGCTCTCGCGGTCGGCAATCGTCACCAGGTCGACCGGCGATTTCTCATCGAAACCCGCGAGCTTGCCGTAGTGGCGCAGCAGCACTTCGCTCGCTCGGTCGGCGGCTTGGACGGCGGCCGGCAAGCGAAGCGCGATGCCCGCAAGGTCGGGCGTGGTCGGGCGCAGGGCTGGCTGGGACATCGAAATTCCTCACCGGCCGCGGGGCAGCTCGGGGGGCGGCTTCAGCATGGCGTGGGTGGCGTCCCAAAGCTGTCGGGCCAGGGCGGGGTCGCTAGACCGCTTGGAGGGCACCACCGGCAGCTTGCGGACGAAGTACGCGCCGCTCACGTTGGCCACTTCCGGTGAGGCGGCGAGATGCACCAGCGTTTCGGCGCCCGTCGCAGCATCGACCATGAACGGCCGCGCCAGCCAGCCGATGACGCGCGCACCGAAGCTGCCGGCGCTCCAGATGTTGGTCGCCACGACGCCCGGGTGCAGCGCGTTGGCGGTGACGCCGGTGCCCTGAAGCTGGCGCGCAAGTTCCTTGGCCGTCAGCAGGTTGGCAAGCTTGGACTGGGCATAGGCGCCGTACACCCCGAACACGTGCCGTGCGCTGGGGTCGGGCAGGTGGATCTTTCCCTGCCGGTGCGCCTCCGACGACACCAGCACGATCCGCGACGGTGCGCTGGCCTTCAGCGGGTCGAGCAGCAGCTGGGTCAGCAGGAACGGCCCGACGTGGTTCAGCGCAAACGTGCGCTCGACGCCCTCGTCCGTCAGCCGCCACTGGCCGAAGTTGCTGCCCGCGTTCAGCAGCAGAACGTCCAACCGCTTGTGTACCTTGCGGAAATCCGCCGCCAGCCGATGGTTCTCGCGCTGCAGCATCAGGTCGCCCAGCCACAGCTGTACCCGGTCCGAGCCAGAGCGCTTGCGGATCTCGTCGTACGCCGCATGGCCCCGCGCCGGATCGCGCGACACGGCGAACACCGTGGCGCCCATCCGCGCAAGCTCGACGGCGGCCTCCTTGCCGATGCCCGAGCTTGCGCCCGTCACGAGGCAGACGCGGCCGGTCAGGTCAGGAGTCGTCTGGGTCATGCGCGGGGCCCTCCGGGTACGGCACGCAGCGTCGACCGGGCGGCGCCCGGCGTCAATCCCCTGGGGGGCGGCAACCCCAGAGGCCTTACAGTACGCGGATCTCGGCTTGCGGACCGACCCCAGGGTCGCTAGGCTCCTCGGCGACGCGTGCGATGGTGCCGTCCCGCCTCAAAGGAGCGAAGGCCATGCCAGGGATTCAGCCCACCCTCCTCAAGACGCTTGCCAAGGCGGCCTTCAAGACCAAGTCGATCCAGCTGCCGATGGACTGGCAGCAGCCGACCGGCGACGAGGGCAAGCAGTACGTCGACGCGTTCAAGCTGAGCGAGCTGGCCGTGCCGCCAGATCCCTCCAAGCTGTTCGTGGCGGCGTCGCCCAACAAGTACCACGTCGACACCGTCAAGAAGATCAGCAACCAGTTCGAGGCCTACATCGACGGCATTTGCGACGCCATCTGTGGTGGCATCGACATGTGGAAGCTGCAGGCCAAGTTCAAGGACATCCAGGTCATGGCGGTGTCGGCGATCGGCGCGCCCGGGTGTCTCGACGGTCCATCGCTCGAGAACCTGATCATGCTGCAGGCCCCCAAAGCGTCGCCCAGCGAGCTGAAGTACTCCCAGGCCATCTCCAAGCACATCGCCAAGGCGTGGAAGGACTGGCAGGGGCAGGTGATGGTCCCCGGTCTGCCCTGGTACCCCGCCTTCGCCGCGTTTCCTGGTCCCATGGCGCCGCCGATGCCCAACATCCCGGTGCCCCTGCTCACTTGTCCGTCGGCGCAGATGGCCGCGATGACCGCGCCGCAGCTCAAGCAGGGCATGGTCGATGCGTTGGGCGACGACAAGGCGCAGCACCACGCCGACTTGTTCGACTCGATCGGTCAAGCACTGGGCACGACGTTCCTCGCGTGGCTGGGCATGCAGCAGGTCATGCTGGTGATGGGCAAGGGGCCGATTCCGACCTTCGCTCCGCCCTATGTGCCGGTTGGTCCCGTGGTCGGTGGCGACATCATCTCGGCTCCGGGCCATTTGATGTCTTGATCGTAGCCGGGCAGCAACCACACATTCCGGTCGTATTTCGTCGCATTTGAAGAGGCGGGCATACCCGCTCAAGCAAAGGCTGTGCGTCCCCTTTCCAGCGGACCGCGGCCGAAGCTCGGATGCGGCGTGATCGGCGTTGCGGCCGTCGCGCTGCCCAAGAGTTCGGCCCTCTGCAACCCAGGACCGGGTAGCCGATGCCGATTGCGGAGTTCCAATCTGGGTCACTCTCTGCATCAGGCTTCGACGTTTGGCGATGACGCAAGAGCCGAGTGCTGGCGCACAAGCATGGAATGTTGGCAGGTGCCGCTACGATGGCTTCACATGGATACACACATTGGTTGTGTACCAAACTGAGCCAATCGGCTGGGAGTGGCAAACTGCCCACCGGGCGCGCCGGCGACCTCGTACCGCAGTGCAAGAGTCGCGGTAATGACGTTGGCTTGACGATGCTCCTGCGCGGGCGTAGACTACAACGAACCTGCTCCGATGCAGGCAACGGGTGACGCCGCAAGAACCTGATAGGCGTCCGTTCTTCGCGTGCTCCACGCCGGTTCTTCCCCCCAGTCGAAAGCGCTGCGGATGCTCCGCTTTCAGGGAACCTGTTCCGCCATCGTCACCATGCAGTCGCTGACGAATCTGCCGTCCCATGGGCTTTGGCCTGGCGGACGGATTGCGTCCCAACCGCGCCACCCTACGAGGTCATCCATGCAACGCTTGTCTCTTCGTATTCATCCCCTTGGACTCTGTGTCCTCGGGTTCACGCTTTCCATTGGGTTGTCTGCTTGCAGCGACGACCCGTCGACGACGGTCGACAAAGATGTCGCGGCAGACTCTGTGGCAGACACCTTGGCTGACGTCGTCGATCCCGACGTCTCAGGTTGCGGCGATGGAGTCATGCTGGGCGACGAGGCCTGTGACGACGGCAACGTGGTCGACGGCGACGGCTGCAGCGCGACCTGCACCCTCGAGACCGGCTTCGATTGCACAGGCGTTCCCACGGTCTGCACCGACATCGACGAGTGCGCCGCCACCCCGAGTGGCTGCGATCTGGCTGCCGATTGCACCAACACGGTCGGCGCGTTTACCTGCACCTGCAAGCCGGGCTACGTCGGCGATGGCAAGGTCTGCACCCCGAAAGAGGACTGCGGCGCCGTGGCGTGCGACGACAGCAACCCGTGCACCGACGACAGCTGCGACAAGGCCACCGGCTGCGTCCATGGCAACAACACCGTTCCCTGCACCGACGACAACGTGTGCACCGAGGGCGACGTCTGTGGCGATGGCTTGTGCGTGGCCGGCGCGGCCAAGGACTGCGACGACAAGAACGTGTGCACGACCGATTCCTGTGACCCCCTAGCGGGTTGCGCGAACACCCCGAACACCGAGCCTTGCACTGACGGCGACGCCTGCACCACGGGCGACCTCTGCGCGGCGGGCGCGTGCGTCCCCGGCGGCGCCACGGTCTGCGACGACAGCAACCCCTGCACCGACGACGCCTGCGACCTGGCCACCGGCTGCACCGTCACGGACAACATCGCCGTTTGCACCGACGGCGACGCCTGCACCACGGGCGACATCTGCGCGTTGGGCGCGTGCGTCCCCGGCGGCCCCACGGTCTGCGACGACAGCAACCCCTGCACCGACGACGCCTGCGACCTGGCCACCGGCTGCACCGTCACGGACAACATCGCCGTTTGCACCGACGGCGACGCCTGCACCACGGGCGACATCTGCGCGTTGGGCGCGTGCGTCCCCGGCGGCCCCACGGTCTGCGACGACAGCAACCCCTGCACCGACGATGGCTGTGACCTGGCGATCGGCTGCACCGTCACGGACAACATCGCCGTTTGCACCGATGGCGACGCCTGCACCACGGGCGACCTCTGCGCGTTGGGCGCGTGCGTCCCCGGCGGCCCCACGGTCTGCGACGACAGCAACCCCTGCACCGACGATGGCTGTGACCTGGCGATCGGCTGCACCGTCACAGACAACATCGCCGTTTGCACCGACGGCGACGCCTGCACCACGGGCGACATCTGCGCGTTGGGCGCGTGCGTC
>JBMOIG010000106.1:0-15841 GCA_049317445.1 Myxococcota bacterium
ACCTGGTGTTCGTCCTGGAGTCCGACCCGGCGATCGAGGTGGTCGGCGCCGTCGAAAGCGGCGAGGCGGCCCTGGAATTCGTCGCCCGGCGGCGCCCGGACGTGATCCTGATGGACATCCACCTGCCCGGCATCGACGGAATCGAGGCGACCCGCCGACTGATGGCGACGACGCCGGTGCCTGTGGTGATGTGCACGTCCAGCCTGGGGTCCAACGAAGTGCACACCGCCCTGCGCGGCCTGGAAGCCGGTGCGCTGGCGCTGCTGAAGAAGCCGTGCGGACTGGCCGACCCAGAGAGTGCGCGCGAGTCTGCCGCCATCGTCAGCAGCTTGAAGCTGATGTCCGAGGTCCGAGTCGTTCGCCGGTGGCATCGCTCGGCGAGCTCGGGACAGACGCTCGCGGTCGTGGCATACGACAAGCCCACCGAGCGCGCGGCGCACGACGCCCTCATCGTGGTGATCGGAGCATCGACGGGCGGCCCCCCGGCGCTGGTGCAGATCCTCACCGCCCTTCCGCGCGATTTTCCCGTGCCCATCCTGATCGTTCAGCACATCTCCGCGGGATTCGCGGCCGGGCTGTGTACGTGGCTGACGGCGGCGTCTGGACTGCCCGTGGCCATGGCATGCGCAGGGCAGGTTCCGCAGCCCGGCCATGTCTATGTGGCCCCGGACGACCACCACATGCGGGTCGGCCCGCGCGGAGAGTTGCAGCTTGCCCAGGACCCACCGCAACATGGCCTGCGACCGGCGATTGGTCCCTTGTTCAAGTCCGTGGCACAGCGGTATGGCCGCCGCGCCATCGGCGTGCTGCTGACCGGCATGGGGCGCGACGGTGCCGACGAACTCAAGGAAATGGCAGACATGGGGGCACTGACGATGGCGCAGGACGAGGCGAGTTGCGTCGTATTCGGCATGCCCGCCGAGGCGATCCGGCTGGGGGCCGCGCGTCACGTGGCGTCGCCCAGAAGAATTGCCGAGCTGATGAGCGCAGCCGTGCCCGCGGTCGGGGACATTGCAGGAGGAATCCATGGATGAGGCGATTGTCGCAGCGCGTGCGGCGCCCACGATTCTCATTGTCGAAGACAGCGCCACGCAACGCGCGAACCTGCAGTTCCTGCTGGAGGAAGCCGGCTTCACCGTCGTCGTGGCCGTGGATGGCAAGGCCGGACTCGCAGCAGCGCAGGCTCACGAGATCGACGTCGTGGTGTCGGACGTCGTCATGCCCGAGATGGACGGCTATGGCCTGTGTCGGGCGTTGCGCAACGACCCGGCCCTGCGCCACCTGCCCGTCATCCTGCTGACGTCTCTGACAGACCCCCGCGACGTCGTGAAGGGACTCGAGTCGGGCGCCAACAACTTCCTGTGCAAGCCGTACGACCCGCGCGTGCTCGTCTCGCGCGTGCAGAACGTCTTGGCGAATCAAGAGATCCGCAGGGGATCGACCAGCGAGATGGGCATCAGCATCTCGTTTGCCGGCCAGCGCTTCTTCATCACGGCCGATCGGTTGCAGATCCTGGACCTGTTGCTGTCGACGTATGAGAACGCCGTGCTGCACAACACGGAGCTGATCAAGGCCCATGACGAATTGCGCCTGCTGAACGAACGGCTCGAGTCCAAGGTCGCCGAGCGCACCGCCTCGCTGACGCAAGAGATCAGCGAACGCAAGCGCGCAGAGGCCGCGGCCGAGTTGGCCGCCGACGAATGGCAAGCGACGTTCGACGCCGCCAACGACGCATTCTGGCTGTTGGACAAGAACCAGCGAGTCATTCGGTCGAACAAGGCGGCCGACGCGGTATTCGAGCATCCCTGCGGAGCGGTGATCGGACTGCCGTGCTGGGAGGTCGCGCACGGGGGGAATTGCGCCATCCCGAACTGCCCGGTGATGCGGGCGCGCAAAAGCCTGCACCGCGAGACCGAGGAGCTGGTCATCGGCGACCGGATCTACGTCGTCACGGGCGACCCGATCTTGGGCGAGCACGGGGAGTTCGCCGGCGCCGTGCACATCGTCAGCGACGTGACGGAAAGCAAGCGCGCGGACGCCGAGCTGAATCGACTGCGCAAGGCCATCGATACCACCCACGAGGCGGTGTTTCTGACCGACCCGACCGGCGTCTTCACCTTCGTCAATCCAGGCTTCACGGCCATGTACGGCCACCGCGCCGCCGACATCATCGGCAAGCAGACGCCGCGCATCCTGAAGAGCGGTCTGCTCGATGCTGACGACTACGAGCGCTTCTGGACCACGATGCTCCGGGGCGGCGAGGTCCGCGGCGAGATCGCGAACCGCAGACGCGACGGCACGTTGATCTCAGTCGAGGGGTCTGCCACCCCGATTCGCGACGACAACGGCCAGATCGCCGGCTTCCTTGGCATCCAGCACGACGTCTCGGACCGCAAGCGGGCAGAACAGGCCCTGCTGGCCAGCGAGGAGCGGCACCGCACGCTCTTTGAGGGGTCCAGCGACGCCATCATGACGGTCTCGCCGTCGACGGGGCAGTTCACCAGCGCCAATCCAGCCACGCTCGAGATGTTCGAGGTGGCCGACCTCGAGGCGTTCCTGAAGCTGCATCCATGGGAACTCTCGCCGGAATTCCAGGCCGATGGCGAGTCCTCGCGGGACAAGGTCATCGCGATGGTCCAAACGGCCGTGGCGACCGGTTCGCACCTGTTCGACTGGACCCACCGACGCATCGGTGGGGAGACCTTCCCGGCGACCGTGCTGATGTCGCGAACGGCAATCGCAGGCGAAGTCGTGGTGCTGGCCACGGTGCGCGACGTGACGCCGCAGGTGCGCGCGACGGCCGAGCGCGAGAAGTTGAAGGAGCAGCTTCGCGTTGCACAGAAGATGGAGGCGATCGGCAGTCTTGCGGGTGGGGTGGCCCACGACTTCAACAACCTGCTGTGCGTAATCCTGAACAACGTCGGGTTTGCCCTCGACGGCGTGCCCGACGACAGCCCGCAGAAACAGG
Organism: Myxococcota bacterium; assembly: GCA_049317445.1. GTDB lineage: Bacteria > Myxococcota_A > UBA9042 > UBA9042 > UBA9042 > CAJBNH01. The sequence continues at coordinate 2,969 of JBMOIG010000106.1, forward strand.
ATCTGCTCGAGATCAAACATGCGGGCGAATCCGCCGCCTCGCTGACCCGACAGCTGCTGGCCTTCAGCCGCAAACAGGTGCTGCAGCCTGTTCCGCTGGACTTGAACCAGGTCACCGCCGGTGTCGAGAAGATGCTTCGGAGGGTTCTGCGAGAGGACATCGAACTCGTCCGTGTGCCATCGCCCGATCTCGGGCCGACAATCGCCGACCCAGGGCAGATCGAACAGGTGCTGATGAACCTGATGGTCAACGCACGCGACGCGATGCCCGCCGGCGGCCGATTGACCATCGAGACGGCCAACGTCGATGTGTCCGAGCAGTATGCGGGCCAGCAGAGCTCGCTGAAGGCGGGACCCTACGTGATGCTGGCGGTGTCGGACACCGGATCGGGCATGGACGAGGAGACGCAAGCCCGCATCTTCGAACCCTTCTTCACGACCAAGGAGGTCGGCAGGGGCACCGGCCTCGGATTGTCGACGGTGTATGGCATTGTCAAGCAAAGCGGCGGCGGGATCTGGGTCTACAGCGAGGTGGGCAGGGGCACGGCCTTCAAGATCCTGTTGCCGCGGGCGACCTTGGACGCTGGAGAAGCGGTGGTGCCAGCTGTGGAGGGCAAGCGGCCCTCGTCGGGAAGCGAGACGGTCCTTCTGGTCGAAGATGTGGACGCCCTGCGTCGCGTTGCCGCAAGGACGCTGACGAGCGCCGGGTACACGGTCTTGTCGGCGGCGAGCGGAGAGGCGGCGTTGCAAGCCGCCAGTACGTTCGAAGGCCACATCGACCTGCTCCTGACTGACGTAGTGATGCCGCGCATGGGCGGCCCGGCCTTGGCCGAGCGCCTGCTCAAAGTAAGGCCGGACGTTCAGGTGCTCTATACTTCTGGCTATCCCGACAATGCAGTGATGTTTCAGGGGCTGCTGTCGTCGCAGGCGAACTTCCTGCCCAAGCCGTTCACTGCGGCCTCGCTGACCACGCGAGTGCGGGAGGTGCTGGACCGTGGCGGGGCTCCCCGCGGCGCCACACCGTTCCGAGCCGAGCCGGCCGTTGTGGAACCACGGGACGAGGAGGCCGTGTGGGCCGAGGTGCTCACTCTGCCGGAAGAACTGGTGGTGAAGCTGCACAAGGCCGTGGGTGCGGCGCGCATGGACGACGTCACCGCCCTGATCGCGGTCGTTGCGTTGACCCATCCGGGCTTGGCCGACCACCTGTCCGACTTGGCGCATCGTTTCGACTATGCAGGTATGCGCAGCGTGCTGCGCGGGTGAGGTAGACCGTCCATGGAGACCGTGGCAGGCAGTACAGTGTTGATCGCGGACGATTCCATCGAGAACCTCCGTTTGCTGGCGACGGTCCTGAAGCGCGGGGGGCTGGTGCCCCGACCGGTGACCAGCGGCAAGGCAGCCATCGAGGCGGCGGTGGCCGACGCACCCGATCTGGTGGTGCTGGACATCCACATGCCCGAGATGTCTGGTGTGGACGTTTGCCGGTGGTTCAAGCAGTACCAGCCGCTCAGCAGCATTCCCGTCATCTTCATCAGCGGCATGCAAGACTGGTCCGACAAGGTCGCGGCCTTTCGCGCCGGCTGCGTCGACTTCATCTCCAAGCCGTTCAACGAGGAGGAGGTCCTGGCGCGCGTTGGAACCCACCTGCATCTCAGGAAGTTGCACCTTGCCATGGATGCCAGCAACCTGACCCTCGAGCTTCGGATCGCTGAGCAGGTCAAGGCGACCACCGCATCGCAGTTGGCCACGATCTATGCGCTGGCCAAGCTGGCTGAAACGCGCGACGACGACACTGGTCAGCACATCGAGCGGGTCCAGACGTTCAGCAGGGAGTTGGCCACCCGGATGCGAGCAATGGGGATGCACCCGAACGTGCTGACCCCCACGTTCGTCGAGTTCATCTTCGAGACCGCTTCGCTGCACGACATCGGCAAGGTCGCCACGCCGGACGCGGTGCTGCTGAAGCCGGGCGTCCTGACCGACGACGAATTCGCTGAAATGCGGAAGCACTCGGTGTGCGGCGCGACGACTCTGGAGGCCGCGCTACAGCGGCACCCGGGCAACCAGTTTCTTCGCATGGGCGTCGACGTCGCGCGGTCGCACCATGAACGGTGGGATGGCAATGGCTACCCTGACAAGCTGTCCCGGGAGGCGATTCCGTTGTCCGCGCGCATCGTTGCACTCGCTGACGTGTACGATGCACTGACGTCGAACCGCTGCTACCGCAAGGCCTTCAGCCACGAAGATGCCTGTCGCATCATCCATCAAGAGAGCGGATCGCACTTCGACCCTGACGTCGTGGCCGCATTTCACTCCGTCGAGGCGAAATTCCGTCGTATTGGCCAACAGATGCGCGAGCACTGAACCTCTCGGGATCTGGATCTGCCACCGCAGCGACGCAAGCCAACAACCCAAGGTCGGTCGCAAACGACCGGCACGGACCGTTGAGGTCGAACCAACTGCGGCGGCGAAGTAACCGAGGCCAAGCTAACGTCAATCGGGCGGAGTCGCGCCGTGGCGGCAGTAGCCTTGGCCGTTGCAGCCGCTGCGGTACTTGCCGGCGGGGCATTCCTCGTGGGTCTTGCACTTCATGGTGCAGTGCTTGCTGCCGTCGCCGAACTCGAAACAGACCAAATTGCCCTTGCACTTGCCGTCCTTGGCGCAGTCGTCGGCGAAGCCGTCGGGCGTCGGGATGGTCGCGGGCGGCGCTTCGTCGGGCAGCTGGTCCAGCTTGCCCTTGCCATCGCCACGACCGTCCGGGTGCAGCTTGGCGGGGTCGGTTGGGGCAACAGGCACGGCAGCCACCGGCGCGACTGCGGCGGGCATGACCGGGGCAGGGGCAGCGGGGGACGCTTCAGCAGGCGGAGCCACGGCCTCGGGGGCAGGTGCGGCGGGCGCAGGCGCGGGCGTCGGCTCGGCCGGCTTCTCGCGATTGCACGCTGCCACGGCGACGATCATCAGGCCAATCCACCAATTCTTCATCGCGACTCCATGGTTCCGCGTGCGGTCGTCTGCACGTCGGCGGCATGCTGGCGCGGCGGGGTTGCGGCGTCAACGCTGGCTTGGCAGGCTTGTCCTTCGAATCGCGCACCCCGGCCCACCGTTGCAGCCCCAGCCCAATGCCCAGACCGCACGCCGCGTTCCGATGCCCAAGGAGACTCCGATGAACCGCTGCAACCTGCTGACCCTGTGCCTGGTCTTGACCGCTGCGCTGTCCGCTGCCCCCGCGCTGGCGGGAGAGCTGTCGCTGGCCTGGACCGGACCCGAGACGGGTCCCGGCGAGACGATGCTGCTCGAGTCCACGCCTGCCGGGCCGGAAGTCCGCGCAACGACGAAGGGTTTGGTCTTCGCCGCCATGGGGCAGCCGTGGGTCGTGCGGGACAAGTTCTTTCCGGTGTCGCACGTCGACTGCGCCTGCGCGTGGAAGGTGGCGGGCGATGACTATGACCCCGACAACCCGCCGAAGAAGTGCCTTCGCATCGAAAAGATGAAGGGAGTCGAGCTGTTCGCACCTGCCACCGGCAAGGTGATACCGGTCGGCAAGCCCGCCCTGCTGTTCGGCGGCGAAGAGGGAGGCGGCACCTGGGAGGTCGAGGTTCTGGGGCAAGCCGGCTCGGTTGTCTTCTTTGCCGACCGGACCTGGAACCACACCTGCGGCGCCGCACACGGCAACGCGACCGCTGAGTTCGTTGCCATCGACGTGGCCAAAGGCGGCGCGATTCGCCCGTGGACCGATGCGGAAGAGATCGAGATCCTCAAGCTGGGCCGCCGCGCCGCCTTCCAGGCCATCGCCGACCGCGTGCGACAGGACGACCCGGAGCGCAAGATGGAGGCGGATCAGGCGACGCAACTGACGCTGCAGGCCATGACCCCCCGCTGGAACGCAGAAGGCCAGCTGGTGCCGCAGTACCTGTTCCATATCGAGTGGGACTACGCGTCGAGCGACGGAACTTGGGGCGATTACAGTCGTTCCGCTTGGGTCCCGCTGGACATCATCCCGGCCGCGCTGGCGACCGGGACGCGGCAACCGCCGCTGGTGCGCGACTGGTTTGCCAAGCACGCGTACAAGGCAGAGCGGCGCGGGGCCTCCATCGTCGACGAGATCGCCCGCAACGCCGTGCTGAAGCTGTTCGGCAAGCGCCTGCCGCCCCCCGATGCCTCGCTGGACACCCACGTGCGCCCCAAGACCGATGACGCACCGGCGAAACGACCGTCGCGTCCGGGTGCTGGTCGGCCTGGCCGCTAGCTACACGTCCGCCAGCGGCTGCGGCACCAGCCCTTTCTCCTTCAGCCAAGCCGGGTTCAACACGCGCGACTGGTAGCGTGTGCCGTGGTCGCACAGCACGGTCACGAACGTCTTGCCCGATCCCCGCTCAGCCAGCGCCAGCCGATACGCCGCCATCGCGTTCAGCGCCGCTGAGGTGCCGACCACCAGCCCGTCGTGCCGCGCCAAGTGGTACAGCATGTCGATCATGTCCTGATCGGACTGGCGCAGGGCATCGTCGATGCGAGCGGCGTGGAAGTTCGCGGTCAGGCGCATGATGCCGATGCCCTCCGTCACCGACGACCCGGTGGCCGTGATCGCGCCGGTGCGCAAGTACTCGTACATGCCCGAGCCATGCGGGTCGACCAGCACCACGCGCACCGATGGGTCCTGCTGCTTGAGGTAGCGGCTGATGCCGCTCATGGTGCCGCTGGTGCCCACCGAACACGTGAACACATCGATCTTGCCGCCGGTCTGCGCCCAGATCTCGGGGCCGGTCGTCTCGAAGTGGAAGTCGCCGTTGGCGGGATTCTCGAACTGATTCGCGAAGTAGGCGCCCGGCGTCTCGTCCGCCAGACGCTTGGCCGTGTGGTAGAAGTGATTCGGGTTGGCAAAGGGAACCGCCGGGACCATGCGGATCTCGACGCCCAAGGCCTCCAGCAGGTCGTATTTCTCTTGCGTTTGGTTGTCGGGCATCGCCAGCAGGACGCGGTAACCTCGCTCAGCGGCAAGCGTTGCCAGACCGATGCCGGTGTTGCCCGCGGTGCCTTCGACGACCACGCCGCCGCGCGAGAGCAGGCCGCGTTGCTCGGCGTCGCGCAGGATGCCTTTCGCCGCGCGGTCCTTCACGCTGCCGCCCGGGTTGAGGAACTCGGCCTTGCCGTAGATGCGGCAGCCCGTGCGATCAGAGAGCGATTTCAGCAGGATCAGCGGGGTGTTGCCGACGCTGTCCCAGACGCTGCCGGTCGTGGGGATGTAGGCGGACTGGGACATGCGGGGCTCCGGACGGTTGTTGTCTATCTTTCCGGTAGGCTAAAGCTGGCTCTGGTTCGCGTCAAGGGTGGCAGGGGGAAACGCAGCGGGAATGCAGGGCTGGCCCTGCCGACCTTGGCGGCGTCCTGCGGGCCTGTCACGATGCGCGGCTGCTCTTCCCCTCGAGCGAGGCCCCCATGGACGACAAGACCTTCCGCGACCGCTCTCGTGCCATCTTCCAAGCTGTTCTGGCCCGCCTGGACATGGAAGACCCGGATGAGATCGAGGGAGAAAACACTGCCGGTGTGGTCAAGATCCGCAGTGCCAAGGGGGCGACCTTCGTGCTCAACATCCAGCCGCCGCTGACCGAGGTGTGGTACGCGGCCGGCGACCGCGCCTGGCACTACCGCTTCGACCCGGATACGCAACGCTGGATTGACCCGCGCAACGGCGACGAGCTGGCTGAGACGCTGACCCGCACGGTGTCGGCGCAGGTGGGGCGCGAGATCGCGTTTCGCCTTTGAGCCCATCCCACGGGTCAACGTAGGCACGGCCCGTCGCACCCGCTATCCTTGTGCGCCATGAACACTTTCAACCGACCGATGTCCTGTGGCCTTGGGCTGCTCGCGCTGTCCGGTGCCTTGCTCTTGGCCCCAACTTCCGCTCACGGGTTCGCCCTTGAGGTGCATCAGGCGGTGACGACACGCGCGCTGGAGGGGCGCAAGACCCCGGGACCGGTCGCGATGGCCACCGTGCAGGATCAGGCCGCGTTCTTCGCATGGATGGTCGACCGGATGCGGGCTGAGGGCGATGACGGCAGCCCCGAGCGGGCGCGGTTTCGCAAGCGCTTTCCGCCGGGAACGGCTGTAGATGCCTTTGATCTCAAGGGGTTCTTTGGCTTCGGTCAACACGACGGACCGGGGGTTGTCGGTCTGGACCGCGCGATGCCGGGCGGACCAGAGACGTTCGTGCGGCTGTTGGTGCAGGCCTCGGTGCAGCCCGATCTGGACGCGCGCAACCAGAGTCGGCTCGCGTCGAACCCCGACCGCACGCCGCTGCGCCTGCCCGACGGCCGCCTGGTGCCGTTCGATCCGATGACGCTGAACATGGGCGCGGTCGACGGCTTGTCGAGCCAGGCGCATGCGCACTACCAGCTGGGCGCAGACCACCCGTCAGACTCGGTCGAGACGCTGCAGCGTCAGCCGTGGAACTTCGTGCTGGCAACCGGTTTCCCAGGACCTGTGGAGACTTACGCAGCGGCAATGGCGGCCATGCACCTGGACCTGGCCATTGCGGCGCGGCAGTGGGGCGTCGAGACGGCCAATCCCGCCGGTATGGCCCTTGCGGGCCTGTGGCTGGGCGCGGGGCTGCACTACGTTCAGGACGTCACCGGGCCGTTGCACACGGTGCAGGTGGGCTCGTACGACCTGTTCAAGCGGGCCAAGATCGCTTCGTGGATCGAGGCGTTGCGCACAGGCGGCGGTGTCTGGGGCACCCGACGAGGCTTCGTGTCCATCGGCTTGGGCTTCCTGCACAACCACCACATGATGGCGGAGCAGTGGCTATCCCGTGAGCTCGTGTCGGTGCTGCGGGGGCAGTCGGCGCATCCGGCGGTGGTGGCGGCGTGGCAGAAAGCACAGGGCGACGACCCGGCCGTCGTGCAGGCGATGCCGACCGACCGCGGCGAGCTGGTGATGCAGACGCTTGCGGGTTTGGGGGCCAAGGACGGCGCAGAGCTGTACGCGGCGGCGCTGGCGGCGGGAGCCCCCAAGCTGACCGACCCGGACTATCGCATCGGTGACGAAGAAACCTTGGGGCCCGATCACTTGGGTGACCCGTCCGACCCGCTGGTCAAGGCCGCCTTGGACCACATGGCGACGCTGCACGGTCGGTCGCTGCTGCGGGCGGTTACGGCAAGTCGCCGCTATTACGAAGTGTTCGAGCACGGTGAGGCCGGTGCGGCGTTGACCCGTCTGCGCAAGACCCGTCTGGACGCACTGGACGCGGCCGAGGCGCGGCGCGCGACCTACCTGAAGCACCCGCCCCCGGCGGCGACCGATCTGGTGGAGCCGATTTGGGCGGTGGGCGAGGGGCTGCTGCTGGTCCTGCTGGTCGGCGGAGTGGCATGGGGCGTGCAGCGCAGGCGCAGGCGCGTGACAGAGCGGCAGGCGGCCGCGGTGAGGACGGCACCATGAGCGAGACCGTGCTCCAGACCCTGATTGCGGAGCTGCAGGCCACCCAGGCCGCGGACCTGGTGCAGCAAGAGATCCGTCGTCTGCGTGGGCGGTTGCGTGAGGTCGACCCGGTCGGACAGGACCCCGACCTGGACACCGCGTTGGCGACCATCTGGGCACACGCGGGGGCGACCGCCCGCTCGCTGGGCTGGCGACCGGTGCTGGAAGAGGGGCTGCTGGGACCCGCGTTGCGCGAAGCGTTGTTGCGCAGCGTCGAGGTCGACGACCCGATGTCCACCAACGCTGCGTTGCGCGTGCTGGAAGGTGTCCCGCTGTCCGAGTCCGAGGGCAAGCGGTTGGCCCATGTGGTGCGACGTGAGCGCGACCTGAAGCTGCCCGACCGCAACACCGCGATCTTTCTGGCAGGTCACGGTCCAGAGGCGTGTCTGGCGACGCTGGCGCTGGTGGCCTTTCGCGACGGTCCGGAGGACGCCGATGACCGACTGGCGGCCACTGCGGCGCTTGGGCGTTTCACCGACCCCCGTGCCGCCGACTGGACCTTGCGCCTGCTGAAGACCGGCGTGGCGAGTCTGGAGTGTCTGACCGCCGTCTCGTTGGCGGCGGCCCGGCTGCGCGCCGACGCAGCGGCATTCGAGCCGTGGCGGGCTTGCTTGCGGCTGGCAGCAGGGCAGGGGGACGACTCGGGTCTTGCCTCTGCCGATGCCACGGTGCGCTGGGCGGCGCTGGACGCGCTGACGCGGTTGGACGGTGACGGTGCGCTGCCCCTGCTGCTGGCGGCGTGGCAAGCGGCGGGCGACGACCTGCCGCCGTGGTACGGGCCCTACTGCCGGCAGCGTGCCGCCGCGCTGGTCCCGCAAGTCCGCGATCCGTCTTGGGAACACTTGGCCGAGCGGGTGGGTCGACCGGCGATTCCTTCCCTGCGGCCGCTGCCAGGCGTGCGGGCGCGCGTGGGCTCGCGTTGCGCGCGGGTGGCGCGGCGGGCGGCGGTCGAGTGGCAGCAAAAGCAGGGGGCCGACACCGAAATCCTGCATCTGCGCGCGGCCTTGGAGCACGCGCTGGTCGAACGTGGCCAGCTGGCTGGCTCGCTGCTGACGCGGCCCGAGGGCGTGACGGTCGAGCCGGGGCCAGAGTGGCGCAAGGCAAGCGAGGCGTTGACCGAGGCCGAGCGAATCGCGCTGGTGGCGGAAGAACGCGCGTGGGTCGGGGGTTGACAGGGACGGGTGAGGACGACGAAGCCGAGCGCGATGCAGCGCCGAAAGGGGGAGGGACCGATGGCATCGCGGGTCGAGACCGCCGAGTACGTGTTGGCCCGCATCGCCGGCGCAGGCAACGTCAGGTATCGCAAGATGTTCGGCGAGTTTGGCGTCTTCTGCGACGACAAGATGGTGGCGTTGATCTGCGATGACCGCCTGTACGTGCGGCCCACGGCGGCAGGGCGTGCCTTCATCGGGACGCCGGCAGAGGCCCCTCCGTATCCGCGCGCCAAGAACCATTTTCTGATCCAGGACCAGCTGGACGACGCACCGTGGCTGGCCCAGCTCGTGCATCTGACCGCGGCTGAGCTGCCCTTGCCGGCGCCGAAGAAGCCGCGCGGCCGCTTTCTTGCCCGCAGCCCCGGCGGACGGTAGCTTGCGAGCCCACGCCCATCCCCCTGCGTGGGTGCCAGGATCTCCATGACGCTGTTGTCCCTTCGCAAGTTGCCGGTGTTCCTCCTTTTGCCGGTGGCCTTGGCGGCGACGGCCTGCAGCTCTGGCGGTGGCGCAGAGGACGTCAAGGACGGGGTCGTTCAGGACGCAAGTGACACAGCGGGCGGCGACACCGTGCCCGGCGATGCCGATGACGCGGTCGAAGTCGTTCAGGACACACAGGAAGAGACGGTTGAGGAAGTGGTCGTTGCGCCGCCGGATGTGCCCTACAACGGCTTCCGGGTGGTGTTTTTCGACGTGGGGCAGGGCGACGCGATTCTGATCGAGGCCGGTACCGGCGAGACCATGCTGATCGACGGCGGCAAGAGCGACTCGGTGTTGAAGGACCGCTTGCAGCATCTGGGCATCGACCACCTGGACACCATCGTCGTGACGCACCCGGACGCCGACCATGTGGGCGGTCTGGTCGGTGCGCTGGCGCTGTTCAACGTGGCGAACATCTATTGGAACGGAACTGCCAAGGACACCGACGTGTTTGCAGAGTTTCTGACCGCAGCGATGGACGAAGAGGCGCCGATCGGCGTACTGAAGCGCGGTGACGGCATTCCACTGGGCGGTTTTCAGGCCAACGTGCTGAACCCTGGCAGTCCGCTGACGGGCTACAGCAACGACGACTCGATCGTGCTGTCGATCGGCTGTCCAGGCTCGATGGTCCTGTTGACCGGCGACGCGGAGGTCTGGGCTGAGGGGGACATGGACAAGGCGGGGATGCTTGAAGACGTCGATGTGCTGAAGGTGTCGCACCACGGTGCGGCTTCGGCCACTTCCGATGCGTTTCTGGCAGCGGTTTCTCCGGAGGTCGGCATCTTGAGCGTCGGCCAAAAGAACTCGTACGGCCACCCGGCGGCGGTGACGGTCGACAAGCTGAAGGCCGCTGGCGTCGAGCTATGGACGACCGACACGACTGACGGCGACGACAGCATCGAGTTCGTGACGGACTGCGAGAACCCCTACGTGATCAAGCGGTTGTACGAGTAGCCGAAGGGTCTACTCCAGCGTCCCCGTGTCGACTCCCGACAGGCGCGGCGTCACCACCAGCCAGTTCGTGGCCGTCGCCGGGTCGCGGTAGAAACGCAACCGCACCGCGCGCGGCTGCATCTTGAACGAGAACACGTAGTCCAACTCCAGATCCATCTCGCCCTGACGAATGGCTGCCATGACGCGGCCGTAGACCAGCCGGTTGTTCATGCAGGGGGCCAGCTCGCCGAACAGGTGCTTGCCGACCGCCTTTTCCGGCGACACGCGGGCGAAGTCGGACTCGGCGCGGTTGTAGACGGTGATGCGCGCGTCGTCGTCGAAACCGATGATGCCGAACGGCAAGGCGTCGATCTCGGCAGACGTCATGCGTGCCAGCCCTTCGGGAACGGCGTGCACGGCGCCAGCGTCTCCCACCTCCAGCCGATGGAGCTTTTCGACCGAATCGACCGTGAAACGGCGGTGACCGCCCAGGGTCCGCACGGCCTCGATGCGTCCTTCATCCGCCCATCGTTTGATGGTGGTGGGGCCAACGCCGAGCCGTTCGGCGGCTTCCTGTGTGGTCAGAAGATCGTCCATTTCGTCTACCATCCTGCCACCTATCGCCCACGGCGGCCTCGTTTGTCCAGTCCCTGCTGTTCACCCCAGCCCCGCTGCTTGCTTCGCGTGTGGGGACGGCTACGCTTGCGCTTCCCGTTGCCGTCGAGGACCCGCCATGACGCCCCGCCCCAAGCCTCTGGAAATCGACATGGCCACGCAGCTCGAGTCGCTGTACGCAGAGCGCGAGCGGCTGTTCCGCGAGCTGGGTACCGCCGACGCCGACGAAGTGATCGCCGTGGTTCGCGGCCTTGAGGTGCAGTTGGCCGACGTGTACGCCCAGCGCGAGGCGGCCTTCCACCTTGGTGCTCCTCCGCCGCCTCCGCCGCCGCCGGACGTCAAAACTCACCCCGGATCCCGAACGAAGGGATGATCGGCAGCCCCGACTGATACACCTTCTGGCGGGCGTCGTAGCTGTAGGTGATCCCTTCGGCATTCGCGCGGTTGTACGCGTTCTGCAGGTCCAGATAGGTCGACAGCACCCACGAGTCGAAGGCCCACGTCTTGTCGACGCGGATGTCGAGTTGGTGGAAGTCGGGCAGCCGCTCGCAGTTGACGCACGTCGACGACACATTGGACCAGGTGTCGTTGTCCGCGTTCCAGGTCGAGCCCACCACGGGCGTGTACGGGCTGCCGGTGCTGAAGCGCCAGCGTGCGCCGATCTCCCAGTTGCGCGGCAGCTTGTAGGACCCCAGCGCCGTCAGGATGTGCGTCTGGTCCCAGCCGAACAGGCGCTCGACGTCGCCGGGGCGGTCGATGCGGGTGGCGCGTTGCAGCGTGTAGCTGACCCAGCCGAAGAACTTGCCGACGGGCGCGTGACGCACCAGCAGCTCGAGTCCGCGCACCTTGCCCTCGCCGATGTTCTCGTAAGCCGCGCCGCTGGCCGGCCAGTTGGGATTGGGCGACACCAGGTCCGTCAGCGTCTTGTCGAACAGCTGCAGCTCGACCTGAATTGCGTCGGTCACCTGGCCCTCGACTCCGGTCGAGACCTCGAAGCCATGGATCGCATGCAGGTTCGGGTTGCCGACTGACGTCCCCAGCTGCTGCGGATCCGGGGACTGCGACGTGTACCCGGCGGCCGCCTCGACGGTCCACTTCTCGCCGATCTTCTGCCGCGCCGCCAGCCGGGGCGACAGGGTCGAGTCGAGGCGGTTCTTGGTGGTGGTGCCGTCGGCCAGGTCTTCGTAACTCATGAAGTAGTCGAGTCGCACGCCCGGCACGAGCTCGGTCGTCTTCGTCGGCCGCCACACGGCGTCCAGCCACAGGGCGGGGTAGTAGAACGCGCCCTTCTGTCCGACCTCAACCGTGGTTGCGGGCGCCCCTGTGTCGCCGGTGCCGGGTTCCTGACTGGACGGGGCGAACGGCAGCTTCAGCGCGATCTCATAGGGTTGCCACTGCCAGTCCATGCCGCCCCGCACCGTCGCCGGACCCAGATCGTAGGCCAGGTCCTGTCGCAAGGTGACGCGCGTGGACGTCAGGTCGAACTTCAGCGCGTCGCCCACGCCCAGCTTCAGCGTCTGCGGTACGATGCCCAGCGTCGTCTGCGCGCGGAAGTTCTTGTCAGCATAGCGGAACACGCCCAAGCCGCCGAAGAACGAGGTGCCGGCGGACACGCCGCCGCGGGCATCGGGAAAGCCGGCCGGGGGCTTGTCAACCAGTGCCTCGAATTTGTCGTCAGACCCGAACAGAAACAGCGTCGCCGACGCCTTGGACGACAGCCGGTGGTCGATCTTGGCCTGGTAGTCGTAGTAGCGGGGCGCCAGCGCGAACGGCAGGGCGCCAGCGGGCACCACCGTGTCCAGCACCACGTCGATGTACGAGCGGCGGGCTGCCAACGCGATGTTCGTGTCCTTGCCGACCGGGCCGCCGGAGATCACGCCTGTGTGGAAGAGGTTGGCCTCGATGACGGTGCGCCAGCCGTCGTCGGGCTTGGGGATGGCCAGGCGCGTCTCGATCAGACCGCCGGTGCGACGGCCAAAGCGAACCGGTTGATTGCCGGGCTGGAAGTCGACGGCGTCGAGAAAGTCGGTGTTGAAGACGGAGTAGATGCCGCCGAAGTGGAACAGCGCCGGAATCTCGACACCCTCGACCATCGCCTGCGTGTCGCCCGGCGCCGAGCCGCGCACCACGATCTGGCCGCTGCCCGAGTTGCCGGTGCGAGCCAC
>JBMOIG010000107.1:0-15440 GCA_049317445.1 Myxococcota bacterium
TACTTTGCCGAACGGACCGACGGGTTGCGGCCTTCCAGCTCTGAGGAATTGCTCGTGGCCAAAGTAGGTTAGCTCACCTGTCGGGGGGCGACCTAAGGCCAAGTTGTTGCCCGGATGGAATCCAACGAGTCCCGTGGGTGAGCGGGCGCTGCCCCCGTTGACGTCTACCACCCCTCCCGCACAAGCTCTTGCTGCACTGGTCGCGTCCACTGCCGACCACGTCAGGAGCTTCCCATGCGCTGGTTCGTTCGCGGCGACCTCGACGGCTTCTTCGGCCTCGCACTCGACAACTTGGTCCAACTGCTGCTGATCGACGCCCTGTGCAAGTACGTGCTGGGTTTTCCCGATGCCCTGCTGTACGGCACGGTGCTGCCTGGCGCGGCCATGTCGCTGCTGGTCGGCAACGTCTTCTACTCGTGGCAGGCGCACCGGCTGGCGCAGCAGACCGGGCGAACCGACGTATGCGCGTTGCCCTACGGCATCAACACCGTCTCGTTGTTTGCCTATGTGTTCCTGATCATGCTGCCTGCCAAGCTGGCCGCACAGGCCGCCGGCGCCGCCGACCCCGTCCAAGTCGCCTGGCACGCCGGTCTGGTGGCGTGCTTCGGCTGCGGATTCATTGAGCTTGCAGGCGCCTGGGTCGCTGAACGCATCCGAAAGGCCACGCCCCGGGCCGCGCTCCTGTCGACGCTGGCCGGTATCGCGTTGTCGTTCATTTCGCTCGGGTTCCTGTTCCGGACCTTCTCCAGACCGATCGTCGGTTTGACGGCGCTGGGCATCGTCATGTTGGTGTATTTTGGCCGCGTGCGCTTCAAGGGTGGGCTGCCCGGCGGCTTTGTCGCGGTTGTGCTGGGTACGGGGCTTGCGTGGCTGACGGGCATCGCCCCGGGACATGGCACGCCGCAAGGTGCCGGCTTCCACCTGCCTGTTCCCGTGGTGGGCGACCTGTTCCAGGCCCTGACCGGCCCCTACGCGTTGCAGTATTTGTCGGTGATCCTGCCGATGGGTCTGTTCAACATTCTGGGCTCCCTGCAGAACATCGAGAGCGCAGAGGCTGCCGGCGACTCGTATCCCACCGCCCCCTCACTGGCGGTCAACGGTTTGGGCTCGATCGTCGCGGCGTTGTTCGGTTCCTGTTTCCCCACCACCATCTACATCGGCCACCCGGGGTGGAAAGCATTGGGAGCGCGTGCGGGCTACTCGATCCTGAACGGTGTGTTCGCGACCGTGGTCTGCCTGACCGGAACGCTTGCGTACATCGCTTGGGCCGTGCCCATCGACGCCGGCATGGCGATCGTGCTGTGGATCGGCATCGTCATCACCGCGCAGGCGTTCCAGACCACTCCCTCGTCTCACGCACCTGCCGTGGTCGTGGGACTGCTGCCGGCGGTGGCGGGGTGGGGCGCGTTGATGGCCAAGAACGGCTTGCGGGCGGCCGGGATGGGCGACGCCGACGGCCCCGCGTTCTCGTCGGCCCTGATCCCGGCGTTCGAGAAGTCGGATACTTGGATTCATGGGGCATTTGCGCTGGAACAGGGCTTCATTTTCACCTCGATGATTCTGGCTGCGGCGACAGTCGAGGTGATCGAGCGGCGTTTCGAGCGTGCAGCGGTGTGGTGTGGCATAGCCGCGGCGCTCTCAGCGGTCGGTCTGATGCATTCGTATGTCTTCACACCTGGCGATACGGCATTCTCGCTGACGCCGGCGTGGCCGTGGGCGATCGGCTACGCGATCATGGGGGTGTCGTTCCTGTCGGCCCGCTGGCTCACGGTTCCGGGCGAGGGGCACTGACATCGGCCAACCCATTTTGCTCGACCGGGGACTTTCCGAACGGCCTGCTTGACGCGGGCTTGCCTGTAGCAGTACCACGGCTTTCGGATCCCTGCTGCGAGCGACATGTTGCGACCCTTTTCACTGCGAGTCGTCTGGCTCGTCGTCCCAATTGCGACGGCGTGTGCCGAGTCGCGCCCGCCGCTTCCGCCGCCGCGGCCTTCGCCCATCGACGTCTCCGCACAATGCGCGCCTGGACAAGAACGCCCTTCACGCCTGCGATTGGGCTTTCCGTCGACCACCACGTTGACCCAGCACGGGCGACCGGTTGCTTCCACGGGGTTTGCCGGCGTCGGCGAACGGATCGGCGCTGCGGTTGGTCTGCCTGTGGACGCGACCGTCGTTGGCCGGTACGAGGACTTGGTCCCCGCTTTGCTGCGCAAGGACCTCGACGTCGCCATCGTACCGTCGGTCGTGTACGCCCAAGCGCGAGACGCGATGCCGTGCCTGGTCCTCGCAGGTACGATGGTCGGTGATGGGGAGACCTTCTATTCGGGCTACTTGGTGGCACGGGCCAACTCGGGGATCCACTCGCCTGCGGAGCTGGTCGGGCGACGCATCGCCATGGTCGACTCCGCTTCGGCTTCCGGCTGGTTGTTCCCGATGGCTTGGCTGCTGCAGCATGGCATCGACCCGCGTCGGGCGCCCACCCAGATCGTGCCAGAGGCCGACCACGCCTCTGTCCTGCGAGCCGTCACTTCGGGAGAAGCGGATGCGGGAGCCACCTTCTTCGGTGCCATCCAGCGCGCCCGCAGTGCAGGGGTCGACGTCGGCTCCCTGCGGGTCATCGGTGTGACCGGGCGCATCCCGTACGACGCAGTGGTGGTGCGCGCCGACCTGGACCGCGACCTGGCCCTGAAGATCGCCTTGGCAATCCACGGGATCCATCGGGCCACCCCCGAGGGTCGCGCCGCACTGGCCCCCTTGGGCAACATCGACGGCTTTGTCCCCTCGACCGATGCGTTTTACGACTCGGTGCGCCAGATCCGCCGCATGGTGCCGCAACCGGGAGGCCGCCCATGACCATGCGGGCCCGGGTTTTGCTTTATGTGATCAGCACGTTGGCGCTGATCGGTCTGATTCAGGCCGTCGCAATGGGCTGGCTGCAGTGGTCGTCGCTGCGGCAGGAGACGGAACTTCGCGCCCGCACCTTCGTCGATACGGTCGCTGTTGCTGCCACCGCCGACTTGGCCGCCATGCGGATCGAGGATCTGGACCGTGCCATGGGGTCGCTGGTTCAACGCAATATGGAGACGCTGGACGTCCGCTTCGTGGCCGTGCTGGACCCCGACGGGCGGGTCGTGGCGCACAGCGACCAGCGCTGGTACGGGCGGATGGCGACAGAGCCGCTGTGGGTCGACGCCGTCCACTCGGATCTGGGGCTGTTGCGCGAGGCGACCTTTGGCGACCGCCCGGTGATTGTCGCCTCGCGTCCAGTCGTGTCGCAGGTGCCGGGAGCCACGGGCGCGCGTTGGGGCACCGTCATCGCGGGCGTCGGCGTGGACCGGATCAGTCAGGCGGTGGTGCGTCTGCTGGTCAGCACGCTCATCGTGACGCTGCTGTCCTTGGTGGTGTTGGGGGTGTTGCTGGACCAGTTGTTCGTGAACCGCCTGACGCGGCCCCTGCGCGACGTGGTCGGGGCCGTGCAGCAGTACGCGCGGGGCGACCTGACGGCGCGCGCACCGCTGGCCCGCAACGACGAGGTGCGGGTTGTCGCCTCTGGTTTCAACGACATGGCCGCCCGCATCGAACGGAACACCCGCGACCTCGAGGAGCAAATCCGCGACCGTACGGCCAGTCTGGCGGCCGCCAACCAGGAATTGAGCCAGGCCAACGCGGCGCTGGAGGCGCTGGCGACGACCGACGAACTGACGGATCTGTACAACTTCAGGCACTTCCGCGCGGCGATGGCGAACGAGTTGCATCGCAGCCACCGGACCGGCGCACCAGTGGCGCTGCTGATCCTCGACGTCGACTACTTCAAGCGCTGGAACGACCGGTTCGGTCATCCGTCGGGCGATCAGGCGCTACGCACCTTGGCGGCGCTGCTGAAGTCCCGACTTCGGCGGACGGACATCGCCTGTCGTTATGGCGGAGAGGAATTCGCCATCATTCTGGTCAATACCGGCATGCAGGGCGCGCTGCACGTGGCGGAGGGCCTGCGCGCTGCGGTGGAGGCTGCGGAGTTCGGCACCGACGACGGCACGCAGCTGACCGTCAGCGTTGGCGTTGCCGTCTGTCCGGACCACGCCACGGAGCTGGACGCGCTGGTCAAGGCCGCCGACGACGCCCTCTATCGGGTCAAGGGCATGGGGCGCAACCGCGTGGTGTCGGTCGGCGGCGAACCGATGGAGCCAGAGCAGGACCAGATTTCCTGAATGCGTTTGAGGACGTGGCGACGGGCACCGCGGGCATCCTCACCGCCCCACGCGCCACCAGCCGCCGTGCACCCAGACCCAAAGAAGCCCGTTCCACCACCAACCACCGGGGACCCAGACGACGCCGGGCATGGGCGCGGGCACCAGCTCCGGCGCAGGCGGTGGCGGTGGATCCGGAGCAGCGACGGCCACTTGCCGGTCCTCGTCCGGGATGCGCCACCAGCCGGTCAGCCAGACGTGGGCAAACCCCGACCAGTGCCACCACCCGGCCACCCACTCGGCGTGTGACGACGGTCGCGTTGGGCGCGGGTCTGCTTCGGGGGCGGGAGGAGGTTCTGTCGGATCATGGGGTTGCGGCTCGGCAGCGGCGACCGGCACCACGACCGGCGGCGCTTTGGCCCGGGCTTCGTCTTCCCGGCGACGTCGCGCGTCGGCCTCGGCCTGCCGGCGCCGCAGACCCTCGTAACCTCCCTTGCCCCAACAATCTTCGTCGTTCAGGTGGGTGCTGCAGTGCTGCTCGCGCTTGGCCCGCTCCCTGCGGTTCTCTTCGAGCCACTCCGCCGCATCGCGTTCCTGCTCGGCCTTCTCCTTGCGCAGGAACGCCAGCCACTCGGCCTCGGGGACGTCGGGCACCGCGACCTCGTGGACCAGGCGGAAGCGCGCCCCCTCCAGATCGTTCGGTTCGGGGAACCACACCCGCAGCACCATCGCCACACCCTTGGCAAGACCTTGGAACACTTCCGGATCGCGCCACTCCTGCGACCAGTCGAGGACCGTCGCTTGGTGCAGCAGCGTCTCGTTCGACGGCTGGTCCGGCAGCAGCAGCGGGCGATGCGGGTCGGGCTCCGGCTCGGGCGCGGTCGGCCGCGCGGCGGGCGCAGGCACAGGCTCGGGAGCTGGCAGCGGCGGCGGCAGGGCCATCGGCGGCGGGGGCGTCCATCCCGGTGGCGCAGGCACCCAACCGGGGGCAGCGGCGGGCGGTCGCGCCGGAATCGGAGGCGGAACCGGGGCTTGTACACTTTCCACGATGGTGTCGGCGGCGGTTGCCGTCGGCCTTGCGATGCACCTCGCGTTGTCCGCCCGCTCGTCTTGCTGCCACTGGTAATTCGGCTCGCTCATCGAGCTCGACATGGCCACCCGCTTCTGGGTCACGAACTGGCCTTGCGACACCACCGCACCGTTGATCACCCACTCATAGCGACCTTGAAGCGCCCGGGGCGACTCCGCCTTGACGACGACGTGCTCGCCCCAGCGCGCTCCCGCGGCTTCAGTGCTGAACTCGAGCGGCCCCTGAGCGCAAGCGACGTCGGCCTTCCAGTTCCTCTCCAGGTGGGTCTGGTGGGTCAGCGACGGCCCGCAGCCGGTGGCCAGCCACGCAAGGCAGGTCGCGGCGAGGGGAAAGCCGGGGTGGCGCATGGGGTTCTCCGGGGCTTGGGGACGCTGGGGGCGGCGGGCCGACCCCTGCACAACGCGACAGGTGCGGGCCGATTCGATTTGCCGCCACTTGGGCTGTGGACTACCTTGGGCCAGTACCCACGTGCGCGATGCACCAGGAGTCCCCCGATGTCCTTGTACGCAGCTCTTGCTCCCCATGGTCCCAGCGGTTTTGGCTACGGATCGACAGCTGAAGAGGTGACGGAAGGCCTGTCGCTGGCCGGCCGCACCATTCTGCTGACGGGCTGCAACTCCGGCTTGGGCCACGAGGCGATGCGGGTGCTGGCCCTGCGCGGTGCGACCGTTGTGGGCACGGCAAGGACGCTGGAAAAGGCGACCGCCGCCGGTCAGGCCGTTCAGGGCAAGACGATTCCGCTGGCGTGTGAGCTGTCGGACCCCGCGAGCGTGCGCGCGTGCACGCAGCAGGTGCGCGACCTTGGCCTGACGCTGGATGCGATCCTGTGCAACGCGGGCATCATGGCGCTGCCCAAGCTGGAGTGGCAGCACGGCTACGAAGCCCAGTTCTTTACCAATCACATCGGGCACTTCCTGTTGGTCACCGGATTGCTGGATCAGCTGGCGGACGACGGGCGCGTGGTCATCCTCAGCAGTGCCGCGCACCGCATGGCGCCCAAGGGTGGCATCGCGTTCGACAACCTGAAGGGCGACAAGGGGTATCAGGCTTGGAGTGCCTACGGTCAGTCGAAGTTCGCCGACTTGCTGTTCGCCAAGGAGTTGGCGCGTCGCTTCGCCGGCACCTCTCGAACCGCCAACGCCGTGCATCCGGGCGTGATTGCGACAAACCTGTTGCGGCATCTTGGCTTGGGCACTCGTTTGGCCTGGGGTCTGGGCGGCCTGCTCGCGTTCAAGTCGATCCCGCAAGGCGCCGCGACCGAGGTCTATGCCGCCGTGCACCCTGCGCTCGCCGGCATGTCCGGGCTGTACCTGGCCGACTGCAACGTGTCCCGCGCACGGGCCGATGCCGATGACGCCGAAACCGCGCGACGGCTTTGGCAAGTGTCAGAAGAAATCGTCGCCTCTCTGTGACCGCGCGCGTCCTTTGGTCGATAAGCGACCTGTTTTGTCGCAAGCAGGGGGCAGGCTAGGAAGCTGACGCGGGTCACGGAATTCGACCTGCCAAGGGCCGCCCCGATGTCCAAGTCCCTCGACCCCCTGCGTGACCGTTTCCGCGGGGTCCTGCTAGGCACGCACTGCGGCGACGCGCTGGGGATGCCGGTCGAAGGCTGGACGGCGGATCAGATACGCAGCGAATTCGGACTCTTGAACAATATGTCGCACGGCCGGCTGGCGCGGGGTTCCTTCACCGACGACACAGAGATGACGCTGGCGCTTGCGCAGGCACTGGTCGACGGGCAGGGCGGATTCGACGAACAGCAGCTGGCGCGGACGTTTGCGGAGCACATGCACGCCAGCCGTGGCTACGGCCGCAACACGCTGGCCATCCTGTTCGAGGTGCGCGACCGCATGCCCTGGGAGCTGGCGGTGCGGCGCAAGGGCCAGACCGGGGGCTCGCACGGCAATGGTGCGGCGATGCGCGTGGCTCCAGTGGCGCTGGCGGCGTTTGGCGACGCGGGGCGATTGCGCGACCTTGCGGTTCGGCAGGCACGGGTGACGGGGCACGGCCATCCCGACGCGTTGTTCGGCGCGCAGCTGCAGGCGCTGGCGGTCATGCGTGCGCTGCAACATGGACTCGCGGGTCGGCCGCTGGGGGGCAGGGCGTTCCTGCACGAATTGCTTCAAGAGCTGCCTGAGGTTCCGGCGCCGCGCTTTTCGGCGGCTCTGTCGTGGCTGCTGGACCACTGGGATGCGCCGGCGACCGCCGTCGTGGCGCAGATCGGCGTCGGTGTCTACATCGGGGCTTCGCTGCCGGTGGCGCTGTGGGCGGCCCTGACGGCGGACCCTGCCGAGGGCGCAGAGGGCATGGTCGTCCGCACGGTCAATCTGGGGGGCGACGCCGACACGACGGGGGCGATGGCGGGGGCGTTGGCAGGCGCGTATTACGGCGCAGGGGGGCTGCCGGGGAAGTGGATCAAGGCCTTGGAAGGTGGCAAGAATGCCCGCGACCGGATCGACCAACTGGCGGATGCGCTGTGGGCGCAAGACCAAGGCAGGCGGGAACGCGGAGCGACTACCTTGTGAAGCTGTCCAGCGGAATCCCCAGGCCCATCGTGACCGAGCGATCTGCTGAATCTGATGGCGAAAACCGTCCCGAAAACAACAGGCTGAACGACTCGAGCGCCAACCGCGCGCCGACCGTCACGTAGTCGGACTGGCCCACGAATTCCATGCCCATCATCCCCTCGACGTGCGGCAGGCCCGGTTCCAGCACGTCGGCGAGCGGAAGATCGAAGCCCAGTCCCAGCCCCATCACCTGGTACGCCGTGCCCGTCAGACCGCCGTTCAACAGGTCGAGTCTCGCGTGGATCTGGCGCGGCCCCAAGCGCAACTGGGCGCAGGGAATCACGGGCAAGCTGGTGTCTTGCATGAACCGCGGCTTCGGACCCAGGTATCCCACGACGCCGAATCCAGCTCCCGCCCATTCGATGTCGGCCAGCACTTGCGCGCGCATCCACCCGACCGTCTGTTGCGGTACCGGCGGGGTGGGCGCAGGCGTGCCATCTCCCGCGATCGGCAGCCGGGACGTGGTGTTGTCTGAGACTTTCTCGACCGCGCCGCCGCCCTCGACGCGAAACGCGAAGTTGTCGTCAACCGGCACGGTATAGCGCACCGATGCCTCGGTGTAGTCCGACCGACTCAACTGGCACGAGCCGAAGCGGTAGCTGCCCGTGCTTCCCGACAGCTCGACGGCGTGGTCGGCGGCTCCCATCAACAGGGGCAGCAGCGGCAGGGCCAGAACGGCCAGCAGCCGGGCACGGTGCGGGCCTTGGGCGGTGGACATGGCAACTCCAACGACTTGCAGCGGGTCTGGTGCCAGGGCAGAGCCTACGCCGGGCATGTGGGGTGGGGCAAGACGCCTGACGGAGCGCCTACACGGGCGCGTTGCCGCTCGAGTGGCCCGTATGGCACCGACGGTTTCAGAGCCAGGAGAATCGCGAACCGCGAGATGTCTTGCCGGAACAGGTTGACGCTCCACGCCGGGCGGGCTACACGCGCCGCAACGTCACGGGGATGCCCAAACGATGCCGACCCAAGTCAAACACCTTCCTCGTCTGCTGCTCGTCACGGGGCTTGCGCTGCTCTCGTTCGCCTGCGGCAGCTCTGGCTCGCTTGGCGGCGGCTTCTTCGTCACCCAGGCGGGCGCCGCTTGCACGATGGAGGAGACGGTCACCTGTGGAGCTGCCGGCGTTGCCTCAGCCGCGCTTGTCTGCACGAACGGCAAGTGGGAGGTGGCCCTGGTCTGCGAGTCCGGCACCGTTTGCGTGCAGACGCTGACAGGTCCGGCGTGCAGGAAAGCCGCTCAGGACGCGACTGACACGGCCGACGTCATCACGCCGGACATCGGCGACACGGGTGACGCAACGGACGAGACGGACGCCGATTTTGGAGACTTTCTGGACGTTGCCGACTCCGACGGCAGCGCGACCGACGAAGTGGCCGACGCCACCGATCTCGACGTCATCGATGCCGTCGACGCCATCGACGCTCCGGATGGAGTGGTGGCGGATACGGATGCCGACGTCGACACGGACATGGGCGCGCCGGTGGACTGCGTGGGCGGCTGCCCCGCTGGCAAGGTCTGCAGCAGCAAGGGCGTCTGCGTGAAGCAGATTTGCGCCGACGCGACCTTTGGCCCCGACGTACAGAAATTCTCGACGCTGGAGATTAGCGCCGGCACCGAAGGGTGCGACGTCAATGGTGATGGAACACTTGACAATGCGATGGGCAAAGCCCTGAGTTCGCTGAACTTCCTGTTCAAGGCGAACAGCGCACTCGGCGAGCAGATCGCGTTGGGCAAGCTGGTGCTGTTGTTCGAGACCGACGCGTACCAGGCCGACGGCACCGAGTTCCCGCTGAACCTGCTGCAGGGCGACGCGGACCTGACTGCGGGCTCTTGCGACTACACGAAGGCCAGCTGCAAATACACGGTGCGTCCCGACAGCTACGACCTGGCCGCGCAGACGCTGGGGCCGTGCCCGGCCAAGGTGCTGTTTCCCGACGCCAAGATCATGACACAGACGCTGAAGGCCGCTGCAAAGGGCAAGCGCTTCTCGCTGCCGCTGCTGACGTCGGGCCTGCCGCTGGGCATGACGATTGTCGACCCGGCGTTCGAGGGCGACGTGTGGGCGGCGTTCGAGTGGACCTACTCGCAAAACGGCAAGCTTTGCGGGGTGTTGGCGTACGAAGACCTGCTCAAGGGCATCGACGCTGCGCCGGACTCTGTCATTCAGGCGTTGGGCGTGGGCGACAAGGCGGCGCTGAAGTCGCTGATGAAGTCGATGTTCAAGGCCGACATCGACCTGAACGGCGACGGCACCAAGGACGGCATCTCTGTCGCTTTCCGCTGGTCGACTGTGCAGGCGACGTTGACGGGCTTCACCGCCCCCTGACGCCGCAGCGTGCGAGGACCCGCCATGGGGACGTCCAGCGACCCGGCCTCCCTCGCGCCGCCTGACCCGCCCGCCGACACGCTGTTCGGCTTCAACAGGAACATCTTCTACGCGGGCTTGGTCAGCTTCCTGACCGACACGTCGACCAAGATGGTCTACGCGATCATGCCGCTGTTCCTGATGTCGATCGGCGCGTCCAAAACGACGCTTTCGCTGATCGAGGGCATCGCAGAGAGCACTGCGGCCCTGGTCAAGACCGCTTCGGGCTTCTGGAGCGACAAGATCGGTCGCAACAAGCCCTTCATGGTCATCGGTTACGCCATCACGGCGGTCGTCACGCCGGTGTACGCCCTTGTCGCGTCGCCAGCGCAGGTGCTGGGGCTGCGGTTCATCGAGCGATTCGGCAAGGGCGTCCGCACGGCGCCGCGCGACAGTCTGGTGGCAGGCTCAGCCGCCAAGGGCGACATGGGGCGGTCGTTTGGGCTGCACAAGGCGATGGACAACAGCGGGGCGATTCTGGGGCCGCTGCTGGCGTTTGGGCTGCTGCTGGCGTTCCCGGAGGACTACCGCACCGTGTTCCTGCTGGCGGCCATCCCGGCGGTGCTGGGCGTGATCACCATCCTGTGGCTGATCCGCGAGGCGAAGAAGCCCGCCGCCAGCCTGTACAAGCGCTTCAGCTTCAAGGACTTTTCCGCCAAGTACTACCTGCTGCTGGCGATTGTGTTCGTGTTCACGCTGGGCAACTCGACCGACGCGCTGCTGCTGGTCAAGGCGAACGAGGTGGGCGTGAAGGTCGCCTACATCCCGTTGGTTTACCTGGTGTTCAACGCGGTTTCGGTGCTGGTGTCGGTTCCCATCGGCAAGCTGTCGGACCGGGTAGGGCGTGAAAAGGTGCTGGTGTTCGGCTATCTGGTCTACGCGCTGGTGTACTACGGCTTCGGGCGTGCGACGGACGTGGGCGTGGTGGTGGGGCTGTTCGCGGCGTACGGCCTGTACACCGCGGCGACCGACGGTATCCAGAAGGCGTTCGTGGTCGAGTTGTTGGACAAGAACAAACAGGGCACGGGGCTGGGGATCTACAACGCCTTGCTGGGCTTGACACTTTTGCCGGCCAGTCTGATCGCGGGGCTGCTGTACGACCGCGTGAATTCTCGCGTACCGTTCTACTTCGGCGCGGTCATGGCGACGCTGGCGGCGCTGCTGATGGTGGCGTTTGGGCTGGCGAATCGGCGGGCGCGTCGGGCGGCTTAGGTCGCTGTCGGTTGTGGCGTCCCTCACGAGAACGAAGAGAAAACAACCCAAATGTCTCTATGGCTGGCAGCCTTGCGGCCGGAAGCGGTGCGCTTGACCGGGATTCGGCCGCAGCGTACACGCTTGTGTCGGCGTAAGTTCCGCAGGTCAGGGAAGCCAGTCGCGACGGTGGCCTTTGCCGCGTCCGACCGAACCCGGAGTTCCAAGCCATGAAGCGTTCCTTTTCGGTCGCAGTCGTCCTGGGGGTGTGTCTGGTCTTCGCTGCCACAGGGTGCGGGGGGCGCAAGACGGCCAAGGCTCCCGGCGCGGTCGAAACGAAGGGCGAGGGCGAGGCCGCGGCGGCTCCCTTCACGACGAACTACCGGCTGACGGCCAACAACATGCTCGCGTTCCTCGAGAATGACACGCTGGAAACGGCGATGTGCGGCGGGCCGTTCTATCCCGGCAGTCGCCAGCTTCCGGGGCAGAACACGGCGGCCTACGACACGGCGCGGGCTGCCAAGGTGACGGCCATTCTTGCCGATACGCGGGCGCTGGTGCAGGCGTGCCGGGATGCCCAGCCCGCGATGGCCAAGCTGAGGGCCGGCTATACCAACTACCTGGATGAGCTGCGAGAAGCCGACGAGGGCTCCGCCAACTTTGCCGGCGCGACGCTGCGGGTGCTGGTGGGCAACACGCTGAAGCAGGCCATTGCGCAGGCCGAGTACGAGGCGCTGGCAAACCCGGCCACCCCGCCGGGCAAGGCGTTCACGGCGTCGTTCGTCGCCTATCTTGGGTTAGCCAGAGCGGTCGCACTGGGTGCGCTGTACCTTGAAGACCTGAACCAGATCGCGGGCTTCTCAGCGATCTGCCTGCAACGCGAGGCGGCCAATCCGCTGGCAACCACGGCCAACACCGCGTTCGATGCGGCGATGGAGCGGGACTTCGCAGACGCCGCGCGGGCGCTCGAACCGGTGGCCGCCGGGATCGCCAAGGTGCAGGACGGGTTGCGGCGTCTGGCATCGGCCGACCACTACTTCTCGCGGGAGGCGGTGGACTACATGCAGACCGAGGTCGCCAGGCTGCAGCCGGTGGTGGCGGGCCTTGCGGTGCGGGAAGGTGTGACGGCACAGGACGTTGCCGACACCAAGCAACTGTTCGACGGATACGTGTGGTGGGTGGGGGAGCTGCGGGGGATCGTCGCTGCGTCGGCCAGCGCCACGGACATCGTGCAGGTCGAGCGGCCGCGCACGGACTTCAACCCGTTTGGCGTGTCGGTGGCATATGCCGACGGGTACACGCCGGGCAAGGACTATGGCAAGGCGGTGGGCGCACTGACCGACGCGCCGCAAGTCAGCCCGCCGACAGAGGAAGGGTATCTGTCCAAGGCCTGGGGCGGCGTCAAGAGCGCGTTCGGCAAGGCCAAGACCGGCCTTGGCGTGGTCATCGACTCGGCCGGCGTGGCGGTGTCGACGGTGACGGCGGTCGGCACCGGCATCTACTACGGCAACTCGATCAAGGACACGGCGGACATCATCGGCGGGGCGGTCAAAGAGGCCACTGACAGCTACAACAAGGGCCTCTCGGGAGCCAAGACGTTCAAGACCGCAGGCGAGTACATCGAGAGTGTCGAGCAGGGTGCAGGCGACGCAGCGGGAGCCGCAACGGGCTCCGTGCTGTCGTGGGGAGCCAAGCAGGCCGGCGCCTCCAGCGCGACGCAGAAGAGCATCGCCAGTTGGTCGGGCTGGGCCGCCAACGGCCTCACCAAGGTCACCGTCGGCATGGTCACCGGCATCGCGAAGGGCTCGTACAAGGTCGCCAGCAAGGAGTCGTCGACCGGCGACGTGGTGGCGGGCATCGTCGAGATCGGCTTGAGCGCCATCGGCAGCAGCAAAGTCCTGCTGAAGACCAGCCAGATTCCGGGGTTGGTCAAGGGTTCCTATCAGGGGATGAAAGAGTTGGGCCGCTCGATGCTGAACCTCGGCCGTTCGGCAGCCAATGCCGCGGAACGCAAGGAGCTCGAGGCCTCGATTCGCGCCGCTCTGGCCGCCCGGAACCTGGCGCCCGCGGCTGTCGACCGGCTGATTACCGACAGCCTGCGTCTGGAGGTTGCCGAAGCGACGGCCAAGGCACTCGCCGAGACCCGCGGGCAGATCATGACCAAGCTGCGGGACCTGATCGCGGCGGGTGGCACGCAGTGGTGGGGCGACTTGAAGGGGACGATCACCAGTTCGTGGTCCGATCTGGTCAAGAAGAGCTTCGTCAGGGGCGGGCAGGGCTACCTGGACGTCGGCACCACGGCCATCGGCGCAACCGTGGGCGAGTACATCGAGAATCTGGTCGCCAACGGAGTGACCAACGCGTGGCTCTCCGACTTCGTGAACCAGGCCATCGCCATCGCCCCCGATCCCGGTCAGGTCGACGGCCAGTACACCGGCGGCCTGCTGGTCGTGAACATCGACATCCCGCCTGGCTCAGAGAAGACCGCCGAAGACGCCAAGTGCCGCGAGGCCTTTCTGCAGCTGAAGGGCAAGACGATCCCCCTCAACCTCAAGGTCGACGCGACCAACGGCACGGCGGCGATGACCAACGACAAGGGGTCGGCCACCGGCACCTGCTCGTACAGCGGCGGCAATCTGACGGTCAGCGTCACCAACGACGGCTCGACGCTGACCATGACGGGCGTTGCCAAGCTTCGCAAGGAGGGCGGCGTCGGCTTGAGCGGCTCCTGGCGACTGCCCTTCAAAGGTTCCCCCATCCTGCTGACCGGCACCTGGACTGCCGCCAAGGGCAACTGACCGACCGTGTGGACAACCCTTCTCGACACGCACTGGCTGGGCTTCGACGTTGAGCTCGATGCCTATGGGACCTTCCTGAACGCGGGGGCCGTGCTTGGCGTGCTGCTGGCGTTGTGGCTTGCCCACCGTCGCGGCTTGCCGGTGAGACGTTCTGCCGCTGTGCTGCTGCTGGCCGCGGCAGCGATTCCCGTGGGGGCTCGCGCCTTGGTCGTGACCACCGATCCGGGCCGGTTTGCAGCGGACGCCAGCCTGATCTTTCGCCCCAGACTCGTGGACTTCGCCTTGTACGGTGGGCTGATGGCCGCGGTGGTCGTCGGTCCCTTGGCCGCCCGCGCCCTGCGTGTCGACCTGTGGCGGCTGGCAGACGCGGCGGCGCCCGGCATCGCGCTGGGCATCGCCATGGCCCGATTCGGCTGCTTCTGTGAAGGCTGTTGCTTCGGCGTCGCCAGTGACGGTCCCCTTGCGGTCACCTTTCCGCTGGCCAGCCCCGCCCACGCCGCGCAACTGATCGAGGGAACCGCCGGCCTGCTGGGTCCCGTGACCCCCGTGCTGCCCACGCAGCTGTTCGAGGCGGCCGGCGCGCTGGCGTGCGGTGTACTGGTGTTGGGGCTGCTGCGCGTGCAGAAGCTGCCGAAGGGCGTCGCGTTTCTGGCGCTGGCCGGTGGGTTCACGATCGTTCGGTTGGGGGTCTATCCCCTGCGTTGGGTAGAGCCTGAATTTATTGCTCCATCATGGACTTATCCAGTGATGTATGTGGTGTTGCTTGCGGTTTGTCTCGCGCTGCTGGCGACGAGGCTGGTTCCGCGACGCGCTGCGGCCGTGGCTGGGCGTAGGTAGGGAAACGGCTCGCGTATCCGGTCAAATTTGCGCGCGAATCCGCGCTTGACGGCCCTGATGCGGGTCAGTAGCGTCCGTTCTCTGGCTGGCGTGCCTGCACGTCGAGGGGGAACCGATGCACAGCGTGACCGGACGGGTCCTGACGATCTGGCTGATGGCCGTGGTGGCAGGGTGCGGCACTGCAGCCGTAAGCACAGGCACCGATTCAGGGTCTGACGCCGCCACTCCCCACGATGTCACGACGCCAGACACGACAGCCGAGGACGCTTTGGGCGACACCACCGCCGCCGATGCAGCCGACACCGCGGAAGACGCCGCAGCAGACCTTGGCCCCAACGACGCAACGGCGGACTCCGACGCCGGATCTGGCGATGTGGACGCAGCGGCCGAGGTCGACACCGCTC
>JBMOIG010000108.1:0-15036 GCA_049317445.1 Myxococcota bacterium
CCGGCCGCGGCGATCGGCGCCACTTCGCCCGTGAACTTGCCCTCTGCGTCGACCGGGTCGCGCAACGGCAGCCCGTGGGCCAGCGCAACCCGATGATCGTCTTCGCCATACGCTGGCGCGATGTGGACGATGCCGGTGCCGTCCTCGACCGTGACATAGCCGTCGGACACCACGCGAAACGCGCCTTCCTGCGCGGCGTCGGCAAACGCCCCGAATACCGGCGTGTAGTGCAACCCGACGACATCACTGCCCTTGACCTGTGCCAGCACCTCGTGTGGCCCCAGCACCTTCTCGGCCAGCGCCTGGGCCAGCAGATAGGCGGCGGAGGGCTCGGACTGCGGACGCGCCAGCACGTAGTCGACCTCGGGACCCACGCACAGTCCCAAGTTCGCAGGCAGCGTCCATGGGGTCGTCGTCCACGCCAGCGCCGCCGCGCCCTCAGGCAGCGCCTTGCCTGCCAGAGATTGACCCGGCAGCAGATGAAAGCGAATCGTGACGGCAGGATCCTGCACCCGGCGGTAGTCCATACCGGCTTCGAAATTCGACAGCGGCGTGCCCAAGCGCCACGAGTACGGCATCACCTTGTGGCCGCGGTAGACGAGGCCCTTGTCCCACAGCGTCTTGAAGACCCACCAGGTCGACTCCATGAAGTCTGGGTCCATCGTCTTGTAATCGTTGTCGAAGTCTACCCACCTGCCCATGCGCTCGACGGTCTGGCGCCACTCGTTGGTGTACCGCAGCACCACCGCACGGCAGGCCTCGTTGTAGCGGCCGACGCCATACGCCTCGACTTCGCTGGGGCTCGACAGGCCCAACTGCTTGTCGATTTCCATCTCGACCGGCAGGCCGTGCGTGTCCCAGCCGAACCGGCGCTCGACCCGATAGCCCCGCATCGCCCAGTAGCGCGGCACGATGTCCTTTAGCGTCCCCGCCAACAGGTGGCCGTAGTGCGGCGTGCCGGTGGCGAACGGGGGGCCGTCGTAGAACACGAAGTCGCGATCGCCTCGCAGGGTCTGCTCGAAGACCTTGGCCTGCTTCCAGAACGCGAGGATTTCGGTCTCGAGGGTGGGGAACTGGGGATTCGCTTCGGGTTTGCGGAACATGCGGTTGCGGCCTCGTCAACGGTAGGGCGGGAAGGGGGCAGGAGTGTAGCGCCAAAGGCGGCCCCACGGCCAGTCTGCGCGGCAAGCGGCTTGGAGACCCCAGCGGTTGCCTGCGCTGTTCTCGTCCGCGTGCGAATTCGTTATGCTTCAGTCCCCTCGATCGGAGGGTCTGACCGCTGCGATCCTCTCGACGCGGCCGGCACTCCAGGAGGCGCTTGATGCGCACCCAGCGAAGATCCCAGCTGATTTCCCTTGCCGTCGTCCTGTTTTCGACGGCGTGGTTGGGCAGCTGCAGCGACTCCACGACGGCCGGCGACCCGGGGGGCACCGCCGACGCCGTGCCGGACACCGGCGGCAGCCTGTTCGACGGGTTCCACAGCGACCTGCTGCTGGATGCCGACGAGCCAGACCAGACCGACACGTCCGTAGGCGCTTGCGAGTTCCCGTCGGATCCGTTGCCCGGCGCGGTGGGTTCGTCATGCGTCTCGGCAGAGGACTGCGACAACAACCTGTGCGTCGACGGTCCTGAAGGCGGCATCTGCACGTTCCAGTGCATCTCCTGCTGCCCCAACGGCTACAAGTGCCTGCAGAATCTGGTCGGCTCGGACAACTTGTACCTCTGCCTGCCCCAGCTGCTGGCGCTGTGCTACCCCTGCAAGACCGATGCAGAGTGCGAGGGCATCAACGCCGGCGCCCTTTGCATCGACTATGGCGCCGCGGGACGCTTCTGCGGCGGGTCATGCGCCAACGATGCCGACTGCCCTGGCCAATACGCCTGTGAGATGACGGACGGTTCGGACGGCGCGGCGATGCAGTGCGTTCGCAAGGAAGGCACTTGCGGGTGCTCACCCAAGGCGAAGGCAGAGGGCGCGGAAACCATTTGCACGCTCGCCAACAAGTCCGGTGCGTGCGCGGGCGTACGCACGTGCGGCGCCGAGGGACTGTCGTCCTGTTCTGCCAAGGTCCCCGAGGACGAAACCTGCAACAACCTCGATGACAACTGCGACGGCGAGACCGACGAGGGCATGCCCGATCAGGACAAGGACGGCACCGCGGACTGCCAGGACGACGACATCGACGGCGACACCTGGAAGAACGAGAAAGACTGCGACCCGTACGACGAGAAGGTCCACCCCGAGGCGGAAGAGGTCTGCAACGGCAAGGACGATGACTGCGACGGCGTGACCGACAACAGCTTCCCCGATCTGGACGCCGATGGGTCAGCCGACTGCGTGGATCTCGACAAGGACGGCGACGGCACCCCGGACGCGCAGGATTGCGCGCCGCTGGACAAGACCATCCACCCCAAGGCCAAAGAGGTCTGCAACGGTTACGACGACAACTGCAACAACAAGTCGGATGAAGAAGGTGCCGATGGCTGCGTCGAGTCCTGGCCGGACGCCGACAGCGACGGCTTTGGCGCGGGTCTGGCAGCGTCGTGTTGGTGCCCCGGCGATGGCGTGCAGCAAGCAACCAAGGGCGGCGACTGTGACGACAAGAACCCGCTGGTGAATCCTGACGCCACCGAGGTGTGCAACACGTACGACGACGACTGCGACGGCAAGGTGGACGAGGAAGGTAGCCAGAACTGCACGCTGTATTACACCGACCTCGACGCCGACAAATACGGAGACACCAACAACAGCGCGTGTCTGTGCACGCCCAGCCCCGCCTATCCCCTGCTCGTCGCGGGCGACTGCAACGACAAGGACAAGAACCAGAACCCCGACGCCAAGGAAGCGTGCAACGGCAAGGACGACAACTGCAACGCTGCCACCGACGAGCAGGACGCGGTCGGCTGCACCAAGTGGTACACCGACCAGGACAAGGACGGCTTTGGCGGCCCGGCGTCTGCCTGCTTCTGCCCCGGCTTGGCGCAGGAACCCTACGTCAACAAGACGCCCGGTGACTGCGACGACCTGCGCAACGACGTGTACCCGAAAGCCTTGGAAAAGTGCGACACGTTCGACAACGACTGCGACGCGCAGACCGACGAGGGTTACCAGCTGGGCGGCGCGTGCACGGCAGGCGCGGGCAACTGCCTGACCAACGGCAAAATGGTCTGCAACGATCAGGGCAACGGCACGATGTGCGACGCCAAGCCCGGCTCTGGCCAGGTCGAGTCGTGCAACGGCATCGACGACAACTGCAACCAGCAAATCGACGAGGGCTGCGACGACGACTTCGACGGCTATTGCGACAAGAACATGGGCTATGCCGGCAGCCCGAAGTGCGCCAAGGGCGGCGGCGACTGCAACGACCAGGACTCGAACGTACACCCGAACGGCAACGAGACCTGCAACGGCCAGGACGACAACTGCGACGGCCAAGTCGACGGCATGACCAAGGCGTGCTCGACCTCGTGCGGACAGGGCATCGAGACCTGTGTGAACGGCAGCTATCAGGGATGCACAGCCAAGCAACCGGAATGCAATTCGGGACCTTGCTGCGACGGCTGCAGCTTCGTCGATTCGTCGACGATGTGCGGCAGCAGTGCGTACGAGACCCGCACGGTCTGTAGCGGCACCTGCGGCGGCACCATTCGGTTGGAAGAACGGTGGCAATACTGCACCGGCAGCAGCTCAAGCTGCGGCACCGGCAACCTGAAGTGGCAGGACAAGGGCGCCGTCCAGACGTGTGCGGGCGCGGCGTTGTGTCAGGTGTCGGGGGCCAATGCGTCATGCAAGACGTGCACGGCGGGATGCTCTGGCAACGCGTGCAACTCGCAGCCTACGTATACGATTTGCATCGACGCGGGCTACGGCGGCAGCGAGCCGGGCGCCAAGAACGCGGGCAAGGGGCTTGTCGAGAAGGACTTGAACCTCTCGTTTGCCCAGCACCTGAAGGCGCTGCTGGAACAGGACACGGCGAACGGCGGCGGCGGCGGCACGTGGAAGGTGGTGATGACGCGTAACGGCGACTCGACCGTCTCGATCAACAGCCGCGTCGCCACTTGCAACAACGCTGGGTCCGATCGGGTGATCTCGATCTTCACCAACGACTACTCCGTCACGTCTGCCAACGGCGCCGAGACCTACGTCACCAGCTCGTCGGGCACGGCCAAGGGCATGGCCGACAAGGTGCAGGCCGAGGTCGTCAGCCACTTCGGCGTCTCGAGCCGCGGCGTCAAGGTCAGCAGTGCATACGGCATCTTGAACATGACCGCGGCGCCGGCGTGTCTGATCCTCCCGGGGTTCATCAACAACCCCAGCGACTCGACCAAGCTCGCCAACGACGGGGCAAGGGCCGAGGCGGCTCGCGGGATGCTGCACGCGCTTCAGGGGCACTTCGGCTACGCCGCGTTCGACCCGTAGCCCTCGGTGGCCCTCGACGCGATGGGGCGCTGCTGTTGAGCTCGGATGGCGCGGCGGCCGCCCCGCGTGATGGGTCACGTCTTCCTCGCGCCAGCGACAGGCCGGTCTGATCGAAACGCGTGGCCCTGAAGACAGGATCGCGCCTCACCCCGGCGCCTGTCGGCGCCACCCCTCTCCATGCTCGCTAAGTTCTTGTAAAACAAGCACTTTGCGCGACATGGAGAGGGGGCGTTGGTCCGAGGTCCCCTCTCTATGTCGCCCTGCCGGGCGGCGATGAGCCGCCCATGGGTGAGCATGGAGGAGGGGTGACGCGAAGCCGCGGGGTGAGGCGCGAAAGCTGCATGGCCACGCATGATTACGGAGATGTGTAGGATCCTGAGGCAACCGCCCCGAATTGACATCCCGCGCCAACACGCCTAACCCGTTCGCATGACGCGAGAACGCCCTGCCTCCGTCGCAAGCTTGGTCCTGGTGGCCGGCTTGTGGGCGTGCGGAGCGCTGTGGCCGGGCGTCGTGCAGGCGGCGGAAGGCCAGGGTTTCGCAGAGCTGCGGCTGTCGGGCTTTCCGGGTGCTGACGGTGACTTGTGGCAGGTGGTCGAGCGCGTGCGGCCAACGCTCGAGACGTCCCTGGGCGAGCGTGTGAAGCTGGTGGCGGTGATCGAGGCATGGATGGCGCAAGGGCTCGACAACAAGAGGGAATTGCGCCGCATCTTCGAGACCGTCGGCTGCGCGTCGCCACAGCCCGAGAACGACGTTCTGGGCGTCAGCAGCGCGCACGAGTACCTGGACGTCGACCGACTGTACCTCGACTACTACGGCAAGGGTCTGGACCTGCGCGTGGGGCGGCAGTCGGTGAATTGGGGCTCGGCGCGCTTTCTGAACCCCACCGACCCGTTTCCCGAGATGCTGCTGACCGAGCCGTGGCGCCCTCGGCGGGGCGTCAACGCCGCACGGGCCACCTTGCCGTTTGGTGACTTGCACGACGCGACGCTGGTGGTGGCGAGCGACGACGCCTTCACGCAGGTCCGCACGGCGGCGCGGGTGCGGTTGAACGCTTGGGAGACGGACTGGGCCTTGGTGGGCGCCTGGCGCAGCGACGACGACGATGCGTTCGTCGGCGTGGACTTCCGCGGCACGCTGGGCGTCGGTTGGTGGGTCGAGGCGGCCTGGCACCTGACCGGTGAGCAGGCCCTGGAAGCCAGCGCAGGCGTGGACTACTCGTTCCGGGTGCTGGAGCGGCTGGTGGTGACCGCGCAATACACCTTCCACGGCGGCGGTCGCACGGACACGGTGCCAGGAGGCTCGGCGGCAACGTCTGCAACTACCCTGCCCGCCTCGGCTTGTTCGACTTCGGCGCTGCAGGCGTCGCTGGGAAGCACCGGCGAGGCTGCTCCGTTTGCCTCGCCGCTGACGGGACGCGAGTACCTGCTGCTGGCGGCGGCGCTGCAGGTCCTGCCCGACTGGGGCGGCAGCCTGACGCAGCTGCAGAACGTAGACGACGGTACGGCGGTGCTGATCCCGACGGTGACGTGGCAGGCCGCCGACTGGTTGGAAGTGGCCATGGCGGCTCAGGTTCCGCTGGCGGTGTGGGGCGACGGCGGCGAGCCGAAGCCCAAGGACCAGAATCTGGTGCCGACGACTGGCGGGTTGGCGACGCTGCTGGACCTGCGGGGGCTGGTGCCCGACGCGGTGGTGACGCTGTGGACGCGGGCCAGCTTCTGACGCGACCCAAGGGGAGGCGACGATGGCGATTTGCGAGCTGCACGGCGTAACCAAGACCTACGGGGCAGGCGCCACGCGCGTCGACGCGATCCGGGCCATCGATCTGGTCATCGAGGCAGGCGAATTCACCGTGCTGTCGGGGCCTTCTGGCTCGGGCAAGACGACGCTGCTGAACCAGGTCGGGTGTCTGGACGCGCCGTCGGAGGGCGAGCTGCTGCTGGACGGTCGGTCGACCCGCGGGCTGTCGTCGCGTCAGCTGTCGCACCTGCGGGGCGAGAAGATCGGCTTCATCTTCCAGTCCTTCAACCTGGTCCCGGTGCTGACGGCCACCGAGAATGTCGAGTTGGCCCTGCAGCTTGCGGGGCGTCCCGACGGCGCCCACGAAGCCGCGCTGGCGATGCTGCCGCAGGTCGGCCTGGGCGGGCTGGAGCACCGGCGTCCCAACGAGCTGTCGGGCGGCCAGCAGCAGCGGGTGGCGATCGCGCGGGCGCTGGTCAAGAAGCCGTTGCTGGTGATTGCCGATGAACCCACCGCCAACCTGGACAGTGCCAACGGCGAGCAAGTCCTGAGTCTGATGCAGGAGTTGAACGAGTCGCTGGGCATCACGTTCCTGTTCTCGACCCACGACCCGCGGGTGCTGGCCCACGCCCGGCGCGTCATCTATCTGGAGGATGGACGCGTGGTCCGCGACGAGGTGCGCCAGCCCCCCGCTACGCGCCGTCGACAGAGCGGCACCCGACCGAGCGGCGAGGTGGCGTGATGCGTGCGCCGACCCTGATCCTGCGTCTGGCGGTGCGCAACCTGTTTCGGCAGACGCGTCGCACCGTGCTGACGGCCACCGTTGTGGTCGTGGGCATCGGGCTGTTGGTGCTGGGAGAGGCGGTCATCGCGGGCAGCGAGGACAACATCGTCGTGTCGGCCATCGATGCGCTGGTGGGTCACGTGCAGGCGCGCCCGGCGGACTATCCCACCCAGCCGATGCAGCATCCGGTCGACAAGCTGCTGAGCATCGACGCCCCGACGACCGCGTGGCTGAACCAGCACACCGTCGCCTGGACCGGGCGGCAGTTGTTCACGCCCACGCTGGTCTTTGGCGCCGAGGGGCTGCGGGTGCGCGCTTTTGGCTACGACCCGGTGCGCGACGCCCACGTGTTTCCCCGTGACCTGTGGAAAGTCCGCGGGCAGCAACCGGATCCTGCGAAGGACGAGATCCTGGTGTCGCGCGGCGTGGCGCAGTTGCTGGACATCAAGCCGGGCGACCGGCTGGTGCTGCAGACCCGCACGCATCTGGGAGCGATGAACGCGCTGGAGGTCCAGGTCGCGGGCATCGTCGCCACCACCCAGACCGTGCTGGACTCGATGTCGGTGCTGGTGCCCCTGCCGCTGTCGGCGCGGCTGTTGGATTCGGCCCAGCCGACCCACCTTTCCCTGCGCCTGGCCTCGCGGGACCTTGCCCCTGCCGCCAAGGTCGAGCTGGCGCGGTTGCTGGGCCCCCAGGCGACCGTGGTGACGTGGCAAGACGAGACCCGCGAGCTGGTCGAACTCGTGGGCACCAAGAAGGGAGCGATGCAGCTGATGGTCGCGATCCTGATGCTGCTTGCCGGCTTTGGCATCGCGAACACCTTGCTGATGGCCGCCTACGAGCGGGTGCGCGAGGTCGGCACGCTGCGGGCGCTGGGCCTGACCGACGGGGGCGTGGTGGCGCTGTTCGTCGTCGAGGGCGGTCTGGTCGGGGTGTTGGGCAGCCTTGGCGGAGTCGCTTGGGGCGGCGCCTTGTCCCTGTATTGGCAGGCACATCCGATGGAGCTGGCGGCCACCGAAGCGATGGGCGCCAACCTGCCGATGTCGAGCCTGCTGTACGCGCGCTTTGACCTCTGGTCGCTGGTGGCTGCTGTGGTGTTTGGCGTCGCTGTGGCCATGGTTGCCTCAGTCCTGCCCGCCCGCACCGCTGCACGCGTGGCCCCTGCCGACGCCGTGAGGGCCGAATGAACACCCGCAACCTCAAGCAACTTGCGGTACTGGGGCGACTGGCCGGCCGCAACCTGCGACGCAACCCGACTCGCACCGGCCTGACGGTCGGCATGGTGACGGTGGGCGTGGCGCTGCTGGTCGTCGGTCAGTCGTGGATCGACGGCATGATGGGCGGGATGCTGCGAACCGCTACGGACGCTGCCGGACACGTGCGTCTGGTGGATCCCGGCTATGCCCGCCGCGAGGCCTTGGCACCGCTGGACAAGAACCTGCGCGATGTTCAGGAGTTGGCCAATCGCCTGCGCAAGACGCCCGGCGTGGTTGAGGTCGTGCCCCGCATCACCACCGGTGTCACCGTCAGCACGGGCGAGGAGATCGGCGACCTTTTCGCGCAGGTCATCGGCGCGCCGGAGTCCTATCTGCGCGTTCGTCTTGGGCTTTCCCAGCGGCTGGTCGCCGGTCGCTGGTTGGGAACGGCGGCCGACGACATGGTGATGGGCGCCAAAGTGGCCGAGCAGGCGGGCGCGCGCGTGGGCGACGAGGTGCTGCTGCTGGGCGTGACACAGGACGGTGCGATGTCACCGCTGAAGGGACGGCTGGTCGGCATCGTCAAGGGCCCGTCGGCGTCGGTGGACCAGCAGATCTTCCTGCCGTTGGAGCGGGTGCAGTGGCTGACCGACATGCCGGGTGGAGCCACCGAGCTGCTGGTTTACGGCGGGGCGTACCAAGGCGGCGTCCAGTTGGCAGACCAGCTGCGGCGCGACCCGGTCAGCAAGGGGCTGGACGTCAGTGCGTGGTCGGATCGGGAGCCGTGGGCCTCGATGACGCGAACCGTCGACGCCGAGCGGATGATCCTGTTGCTGATCGTAGGGTTCCTGACAGCCATCGGCATCTGGAACACGGTGGTCACCTCGGTGCTGGAGCGGACGCACGAGATCGGCGTCCTGCGCGCGCTGGGCCTGTCGGCGGCGGGAGCAGTGGCGCTGTTTGTGATCGAATCGCTGGCCGTGGGGCTGGTGGGCGGTGTGTGCGGCGCCTTGCTGGGTGCCTGGCCGGCGTGGTTGCTGCAAGAGCACGGCATCCATCTCGGCGCTGGCGTGGCCGACAAGGTGTCGATGCCGATGGCCGAGACGGTGTACGGCCTGCTGTCGGTCGAGATCCTGGTCACCGCGTTTGTGTTGGGACTGGTGATCACGCTGCTGGGCAGCTTCATCCCCGCGCTGCGGGCCGCACGCATCCTGCCCGTGGTGGCGATGCGGTCCGGGAGGTAGTCGATGTCCTTGTCTCGCCTGACATTTCTGCTGACGATTCTGGCCATCGGCCTGCCCACCGCCGCTTGGGCCGACCTGGCGCCACCACCGCCGGGCAAGGCCCCGCCGCGCGCCACCGGACCCGAGCCGACGACCGCGCCGCCGCCGACCGCCGACGAGTTGCTGGCGGCCGTGGACCGCAACCTGACGTTTCCCAGCCGCACCTCGCGCACCAAGATGACGGTGGTGGGCTCGGGGCGAACGCGCGAGTACGAGATGACCGGTTTCGGCCGAGGCGAGGAAGACGCCGCCGTCGAGTACCTGGCCCCGGCGCGCGAGAAGGGCACGCGGATGCTGAAGCTGGGTGCGGAGTTGTGGATCTACATGCCCAGCGTCGACCGGGTGCAGAAGATCTCGGGCCACATGCTGCGCCAGGGCATGATGGGGTCAGACGTGTCGTACGAAGACATGATGACGTCGCGAGAGTTGCGCAAGCAGTACCGGTCCAAGGTGCTGGGCGACGGCGTGGTGGACGGGCGGGCCTGCTGGCGGCTTGAAATGGTGGCGACGAACAATGCCGTGACCTATCCCAAGCGCGAGGTGTGCATCGACAAGGACCATTTCATTCCGCTGGAGCAGAAGCTGTACGCGCTGTCG
This sequence comes from Myxococcota bacterium, assembly GCA_049317445.1. Classification (GTDB taxonomy): domain Bacteria; phylum Myxococcota_A; class UBA9042; order UBA9042; family UBA9042; genus CAJBNH01. The sequence goes on from JBMOIG010000108.1 coordinate 10,018, forward strand.
GGGATGCTGCTGAAGGTCTGGACGATGTCGGACGTGCGGTCCTGCGACGGCGGCCGCAAGTTCCCGCACCGCATGGTGATTCGCGACCAGTTGCGCAAGGGTTCCGAGACGCGCATCGATACGGTCGAGCTCAAGTTCGGCGTCGCCCTGCCCGCCGAGGTCTTCAGCCTGCGGTGGCTCGAGCGCAAGTAGCGACGGCCGCCTGCCCGCGGTGACACGCCCCCGGCAACGGAGGCATACTCGCGCAACCCCACGGCCGGATGGACGGCCGAACCCGCCGACGGAGCCCCCGATGCCCGACAACCTCTTTCTGATGCAAGACAATCAGCGCCTGGGCCCCCTGAGCCAGGACGACGTCACGGCCATGGCGCGCAGCGGTCAGGTCACGCCGCAGACCCCGTGCTGGGCCGCCGGGATGCCCGAGTGGGCGCCGCTGGGCCAGGTGATGCCCGCGCTGTTTGCCGCCGCGCCACCGCCGCCGTTGCGACCGATCCCGCCGCCGCCTGCCGCCCGTGCCTCGGCGCCGCAGCCGGTGCAGCCGCAGCAGGCGTTCCAGCCCCAGGTGCAGGTGCCGGTGCAGACGGGAGGGGCCATCTTCGACGTGGTCAAGCTGGGCATGTACCAGATGCCCAAGATCTCGATCCGCAACGACGAAGTGGTGCTCGAAGCCGGCGCGCTGCACTACATGGTCGGCCAGATTGACATCGAAAGCGCCCTGCCCTCGGTCGGCGGCTTCCTGAAGTCCGCGCTGACCAACGAGCGCGCCGTCAAGCCCCGCTACCGCGGCACGGGCGACATCTACCTGGAGCCCACCTTTGGCGAGGTCAACGTTCTGGAACTGAACGGCGACGCGTGGGTGCTGGACAAGGGCGCCTTTCTGGCGTGCGAGAAGACAGTCGAAGTCGGCATGTACTCGAACAAGGCGTTCTCAGGCCTGTTTGGCGGCGAGGGCTTCTTCCAGACGCAGGTGTCGGGCTACGGCAAGGTGTTCTACCTCGCGCAGGGGCCGGTGCAGCGGCTCGAGCTCGACGGCAGCCAAGTGCTGACGGTGGATGGCAGTTTTGCGGTGGCGCGCACGGCCAGCCTGGAGTTCGAAGTGACCAAGGCGACCAAGGGCCTGCTGGGCACGATGGCGTCGGGCGAGGGCCTCGTGAACCGGTTTCGCGGGCGTGGCGTCGTGATGATCGCGCCGATTCCCAACCAGTTCGTCACGATGCTGGGCCAGTTCGCGAGTGTGCGGGCTGCCGTGTCTTCCAAGGGGTAGGGGCGCAAGCCGACAGCTCCGCCCACGGCGGCCCAGCGGGGACCGGAGTCGACCCGTGACCCAGGAGGCCCATGCCGACCGCCCATGACCCCACCCACCTGATCGACGACCTGGACCGCGAGCTCGCGGCGACTGGCGACCCCGACCGCGCCGTCCAGGAGAAGCGGTACCTCAAGAGCGACCTGCACTTCCACGGCCACACCCTGCCCGCGCTGCGCCGCCGTGCCCAGGCCATGCGCGCCACCAAGCCCTACACCGATACCGCGGGGCTACGGGCTCTGGTCGACGTGGCGTGGGCCAGGCCCTCGCACGACCTGCACCTGCTGTCGGTGCTGCTGCTCGAGCTGGACCGCAAGCTGCTGGGTCCCGACGACCTGCCGTGGCTGCAGGGTCTGGTGAGCACGAGCTTCACCTGGGCCTATGTCGACTCGCTGGCGGCGTGGTCGTTGGGCGACGTGGTCAGGCGACACCCCGAAACCCGCGCAGTGCTTCGGCAATGGGCGCAGCACGACGACGTGTGGGTGCGGCGTGCGGCCGTGCTGGCCGAGCTCGTCGAACTGCGGCAAGGGCGGGGCGACTTTGCCCACTTCGAGACGCTGGTGGCCCCTCTGCTGAGCGAGAAGAGCTTCTGGATCCGCAAGGCCATCGGTTGGGTGTTGCGCGACGTGTCGAAGCTGCAGCCAGAGCTGGTGCGGGGCTTCGTCGTGCGCCATGGCACGCAAATGGCGCCGCTGACGTTGCGCGAGGCGACGCGGAAACTGACCGACGTCGAGGGAGGCTGAGCCGACATGCGTTATCTTGCCGCCGCGCTGGTGACGGTCGTGCTGGGGCTGGCGTCGCGCCTCTGGCCGGTGTTCGGCACGGCGGCCGGTGACGTGCTCTATGCGACCGTGGCCTATTGGGGTTTTCGCTGGCTGGCGCCACAACGGCCGATGATCCACGCGGCAGTGGCTGCCCTTGCGTTCTGCGTCGCGGTCGAGGTCGGTCAGTTGTGGCACCCGGCATGGCTCGAGGCGATCCGATCGACGCGGTTGGGCGGGATGGTTTTGGGGCACGGGTTCTTGTGGGACGACCTGGGGTGGTATGGCGTGGGCGTGCTGGGGGGCGCGATTGCCGACCGCGCGCTGCAGGATTTGGTTGGGTGGGGGGAGTCGTGAGGTGGCAGACCGCGCCGGGACCAGCGCGATGGGGTTCCTGCGACCACCCTAGGGTTTCCCGGGGCTGATGCCTGACGATCTGGACCCGCGGCGGCGGTGGCGCAACAAGACCAGCAGAGCCACGGTGCCGACCATCAAGAACCCGCTGAAAAGAGGCGCAGAACCTGTTGTCGTGCAGCCCGAAGCGGGCGCCGGCGGAACGTTGACCTGCGCTTGGGCATCGCCGGCGATGTCCGCCCCGCCCGTGCCGTCTCCAGAGGTCACGTCGCCGTCGCTTGCATCGGTGCCCGTGGTGTCTGGGGCGCGCTGAGTGCAGGGGTCCGCGGGCACGGGCATGCAGGCGGCGCCGACATAGGGTACGCACACGATCGCGCCTTGGGGCAGGCAGCCGGAAAGGGAAAGCGCGCAGCTCTGCCCGATCGGCCAATCCTCGTCGGTCTGACCGTCGCAGTCGTCGTCCTGGCCGTTGCAGGTTTCCTTGGCGCCGGCCGGGCAGTTGCCGCAGCCCGGCGCAAAGCCTTCGTCGGTCTGGCCGTCGCAATTGTCGTCCTTGCCGTTGCAGGTTTCGGTCGCGCCGGGGTGGATGGTCGCCGCGGTGTCGTCGCAGTCGGCGGGCCCCACAGCACCGTCCTGGTCGGCGTCGCCGCTCGTCAGAGCCACTTGGCCCGTCGCGCGCAGGAAATCGACCTCCCATTTCCCCTGGTCGCCCAGCGTCGGATCGATCCGCAGCCGCGTGATCGTTCCCTTCCACTCCGGGTTGTCGGCCAGCCGCACCGTCACGATCTGCCACTGACCGTCGCCCGGCACGCCCAGCCACGCCGACTTGGCGCCCGACCAGCCAACGTCGTCTTGCCGCAGCCAGTGCAGCTGTGCGTTCTTCAGGCCGCCCGAGTGGCGCACCCGCAGCTCGAACCCTTGAAAGTCCGCAGCAGAAAAGGAAGTTTCCGGCCCTTGGGCCCACGGGTCGCCGCCCTTCTGGTCCAGCACAAGCGCGTGTTCCTGGGCGTTGACGCGCAGCGCTTCGATGTCGCCGCCGGCCGACCAGCCCTCGACCTCGGCCTCGCCCCCGTTCCACTCCCAGTGGGTCGCGCCATACACATCGTGCTGCTGGAAGCTCTGCAACGTCTTGCCCAGCTTGTTGATTTCGACGGGGTCGTCCCAGGCAGTGGCGTCGCCGTACACGCCGCCCACGTGCCAGACCCACGCCCGCACGTCGGGGTGGTCGACGGTGCCCAGGCTGTATTGCTTGGCGCGCAGCTGCAGCCGAACACGCTTGGTCTCGCCCGCCGACATGCCATGGAGGTTGATCTGCGCGGTGTTGGGTGGGGCGACCTTGGGCGGATTTTCGGGATTTCCGTCCGAGTCGTTGACCGACCACGTCTTGCCGTCCTTGTTCGGCCAGTCGGTGTAGATTGTGTAGGTCTCGAGCGTCAGCCAAGGGCTTTCCACCTGGTAGCCGATGCGCACCTGATCTTGGGTGTTGCCGCCCGATCCCTGGCACTTCACGAAGACGTCGACGTCGAAGGTGTCGCCCTCGCGCAGGTCGGGAACGCCCGCCGACGCGCCGTCCTTGACCGTGTCTTGCGCCGAAGTCTGCGTCCACAGGTCGATCTGGGCGTCGGGCGCGGACGGCTTGCCGGCGAAGATACCGATGGCGTGGGGAATCGTGCGCGAAGACGAGACCTTGGCGTTGCCCTGGATAATCAGTTGGCTGGAACCGCCGCCGTCGAGCATCACCATGCCCTTGTTGACCCCGAAGTCGTTCAAGACCTTGGCGGCGTCGGCTTGCTTGGCATAGCTGGAGCAGAACAGCAGCACGTGGTCGCCCGTGCCGTCGCCGTCGCTGTCGCGCACGCCCAGAAACGTCCTGCCGACCAGGTTGTTGGGGCCCTTGTCGGCGGCCTGGTCCAAGCCGGCGATCATCTCCGCGCCGCCGTCGGGCGACTCGAACTGGGCTTCGGAGAAGTTGTCGACCCGTGCGGTGCCGGCCCAGCCGTTGGTCTCGAACAGCTTGAGCTGCCCTTGGTATTCGATCTTGGTGGCATAGCCGTCCGACAGCGCCGCGCCGTTCGTCTTGACCGCGAACGCCAAGGGTGTCGGGTTGTCATTGGTCGAGAAGAACTGCGCGTTCACGACCGCAAAGGCGTTGCCGTCCTGGGCCTTCGCGGTGTTCCAGTACCAGCCCAGCGACTGCCGCCAAAGCTTGGCGTTCGGGCCACCCAAGGGACCTTGCCCGGGTTGCAGGTTGTCGAGCCCGCCGTGCAACGACCGCAAGTGCGCCTGCGACAAGTCGATGTCGATGACGTAGTCGGGCTGGCCGCCCTGATAGTCCTTCTTCCAGGCTTTGAGGCCCTGCGCCGAGGCGATCTCGTTGAAGCCTGCCGGAACGGCCTGGGCCGCCGGCGCGAAACCCAACAACGTCGCCAAAGGCAACGCGAAGATCACCCGGCAAACGAGGCGGTCGAGCGACGCGGACCCGAACATCGGCAACTCCTTGAAGCGAGAAAGTGAAGGCACCGCTGCTGGCGATGCTGGTCCCGAGCGGCAGGCCGGTCAAGGTGGGAAGGTGGGGAGACGGTGTCAGGACTTGACACGTGA
>JBMOIG010000109.1:0-14825 GCA_049317445.1 Myxococcota bacterium
TCAGAAAATGGTCAATCGGTCGGCGAATCCCGTGGGGAGCGACCGGGTCGACCAGACGGAGCTTGCCGTGGAGCAGCGAAAGGTTGCGGTTGGGAGGGATGACATAGACGCAGTCAGGCAACACCGGCATGCCGTCGCCCGCTTCGGTGACGGCCATCCTGGTAAAGGGCCGCAACAGGTCGGGCAGGGTACTCACATGTTCAGGTGACAGGTGCTGGATGACGACAAACGCCATGCCGCTGCCGACCGGGACGTGGGAGAAGAACTCCTCCAGCGCTTCGAGTCCACCGGTGGAACAGCCGATGCCGACAACAGGGAAGCCCACCGCTGGCACCGCGATGTCGGCGGGGGCGGGAACGCGCTTGATGTTGCGAGATCTTGTCATGGGAGCCGCCGCCACCCGGGTGGAGTCGCGTGCTGAACGCGTCGGAGCCTGCGCCCGGCGATCGCGAAGATCAAGCCGCAACGGCAGGCGAAACTCCGCGAGAGTCTTCGGGCGGCCGTTCGGCTATTTCCGTTCTTCCAGCAACTTGGCTGCGGCAAACGAGCCCTTTTCGCGCGCTACATCGGCCGGCGTTTTCCCTTCGGCATTCTTTTGCATCGGGTCGGCGCCCATGTTCAGCAGCAGCAGCGTCGTGTCAGCCATGTCGCGTTCGGCCGCGATGTGCAAGGGCGTGCGTCCCTTTGCGTCACGGGCATTGGCGAGCTCCGGCTGGGCCTTGATGCACTCGATGACGCGCGTCATGTCGCCCTGTCCCACCGCAAGAAACACGTCGTCGGCGGTCAGGGCGGCCTTCTCCTGTTGGTCGAGGACGAACAGCGTCAGCGCGATTCCGCCGATCAGGGCGGCGCTAATGGCGAGACCGAGCAGAAACTGCGCCGGTGTGAGTCGTCGAGTGAGCATCATCGCCCCCCAAGGTCGGAGAAGGTCGCCGTGGCGGCGTCAGGTCACAGGCAAATTCAAGCGCACCTCGCGCGGTGCAAGCCGTGTACGCCGCAGCCAACTGAGCGTCAAGCGGCGGGTTTTGTGAGACGGCTCAGGAAAAGCGCGCGCCATCAGCTCCGGGTCGCAGACGTGACCCGGGTTGTGCCTTAGCGAGCGTCGAACGCGGTCTTCGCGCCGGTGTGGCCGACATTGCTTGACGATGCCACCGGCAGTCGGATGCGAAATGCCGTGCCCCGGCCGGGCTCGCTGTCGACGTCGATTTGACCACCGTGGCGGTCGATGATGCGGCGCACCGTGTCGAGTCCCAGCCCTTGGCCGCTCGCCTTGGTGGTGTAAAACCGGGCAAACATGAGCTTCTGCTGTAGCGGGGAGAGTCCCCTGCCGCTGTCCCGGACATCGATGACGACGGCGCCGTCCTCAGCCCAGGCCCGTATCCGAATCGTGCCGTGTCCGTCGATGGCGTCGATCGCGTTCAGCACCAGATTGACCAGCGCCTGCACCAGCAGGGAAGGATACCCCAACAGCGGCGGCAACGGCTTGGCCTCAAACGCGATTCCGATGCGCCCAGCAACCATCCCGGCCGTCAATCGCAGTGTCTGCGCCACGCACGCGTGGACATCCAGCAGCTCCATTTCCCTGTCGTTGCTGGAGGCCAGTACCGTCGCGTCGCGAAACACCAGTCGAGCTTGGCCGATGGCCTCACGCAGTGCGGCGACGCCGCGGTCGAAGCGATCGACGTCGCCCGCGCAGCCGGCCAGGGCCTCACCGGCCGCCCCCTGACTCGCCAGCACGCGCTCACGCATGGCGCGCCAGTCCTCGCCCACGGCATCACCGTAGTACGTCAAGCACAACAAGGCGTTGCCAAATTCGTGAAGCATCGTCGCCGCGATCTCGTGGACCGCACAGAACCGCTCCGGTGCCTCCGCAACGGCCCCCACGAGCTCCGCCGTCGAGCGGCCGGTGGGACGGCCCTCCGACCGCAGCCGTCGCAGGCGGTCGAGCACCAGGGGCGACGGGATGTCCGCGTTGCGGGTGACCTTGTCGGCCCGACGGTTCGGGGTGGGCGCAGCGGCCGACCGGTGGCGCAGGGGTTGCGGCAGCCTGGAGCGCAGCGACCTCGACTTCGGGGTGAAGCTGCTGCGTGGACCGGTGGGATTCATCATGGTGCGTCCGTGGTTGTCGGCGGTGACGTGTGTTGGGGCAGGTGGCGTCGGAGGTGGCGCCGGGTGTCCCCTGCTTGGTCCGGTGCAAGGGCCGTGCCGCGGCGAGGCGGCAGGTCTGGTTCGCAGCGGAATCGCGAGGTCGTGTCGCGTCGCCGACCTGACGGGCGTGGCCGGACGGGAGGGCGGTACAGGGAATCGGCTCCCGGTGGGCAAAGGCTGGCGTGCCCGCGCTTGGGGGGGCGGAGAGGGCGCTCGGGTCAGTAGCGTCGTCAACCCGCAGGCTTGGCTCGGGCCGCCGACCGCGGCACGCAACTTGCAGACCTCTTGCGTACAGATTCCCAAACGGGCGGCACCGCACGGGAGAGCCCTCCTGCAACAATGATCTTCTGGACGCCGAACCCATTGGGCCGGCTCAGGATTGCACCATGGCACGACGATCGGACAAGGGCGGAGAGTCATCCAAGGTCTCGGATGGCGTCGGCGGCCTGTTGCGCGGGCTGGGCACGCTGGTCGACCTGGTCAGCAAGCTGACGGAAGAGGGGCAAGACCTTCACCGCAGCGGCGAGCTGGGGAACGACAAGAAGGGCTTCAAGGCCGTGTATGGCGTGTCGGTGCGGCTTGGTGCCGGAGGAAAGCCGGAAGTGCAGCCCTTTGGCAACGTCCAAGCGGCCAAGCCGGGCGCGGCGGTCGACGACGTGCGCGAGCCCATGACCGACGTGTTCGACGAGACCGACCACGTGGTGGTCGTTGCGGAGATGCCAGGTGTCGAGGCCGCAGACGTCCACTTTGAGGTCGACGGCGACGTGCTGGCGCTGCGGGCGGCGCGCGGTGACCGCCGCTATGACAAGGAGCTGGTGCTGCCCGCGGAGGTAGATGCCAGCGCGGCGTCGGTCTCGTTCCGAAACGGCATTCTGGAGCTGCGACTGCCCAAGAAGTTGGGGGCGCAGAAGGGGGGCAAGTGACTGAAAGCATGTCGGAGATAGCGGATGGTGTGCGCGAACCCCGAGCTCTGTGCCTCTACGGCATCATCCCGGGAAGCAAGGTCGGACCTTGGCTGGCGGAGTCCGGTCTGCAAGCTGTCCTGCACGCCGATCTTTGTGCGGTGGTCGAGCCAGCCACTCCGGAAGCGGTGCAGTTGCAGGGGGAGGGCGTCGTCGATGACCTGTCGGCCGTGGCGGCCCTTGCGGCGCGTCATATCGCCGTCCTTGAGCACGTGATGCAGTTCGGCGCCGTCGTTCCCACGCGCATTGGCGCCGTGTTTTCTTCGTCTGCCGCGGTGGCCGAGACGCTGGCGAGTCAGGAGTGCCGATTCCGTGACCTGCTGGAACGCTTTGAAGGGCATGAGGAATGGGCCGTTCACCTGCAGGTCGATCGTCGTCGTCTCGAAGCGCAGGTGGGTACCCACGACGCTGAGCTCGAGCGGTTGGCCGCTGCCGCTGCTGCGGCGGGCCCTGGCATGGCCTATCTGCACGCCCGACTGCACGACGCGCGAGTCGAAGTACTGGTCAACGACCGGATCGACCACGCCTCAGACGGCGTGTTCGACCGCGTCGAGGGGCTGGCCAGCGAGGTGGTCCTGCTTCCCTGCCGCGCGGGTCCGCCGGATGGTCCGACCGCGGTCATGTCATCAGCGCTGCTTGTCGCCACAACGGCGCGCGAACCATTTTGCGAGCAGCTGCGCGTCGTTGCGCTGGAACTCGAGGGAGAGGGGTTCGTGCTCGAATGGACCGGTCCGTGGCCGGCGTACAGCTTCTGCAACGACCTCTCTGACGACGGCGAGGCAACATGAATCGCCCGTCCTCACAGGCAGGTTGGGCGGTGCACGGGGTGGTCCACTTTGCGGGCGGGCGCGCCCCGCGCATGCGCACGACCCAATACGTGCAGACCGTGACACTCGGAGTGCTGTCGGCGTTGGTGTCCGAGCCGCGGGACGAATCTCCCGTGGACCGCGCCCTGCGCCACGACCGGATCGTGCAGCGAGCGATCGCCAGGTACGGTTCAGTCGTCCCCTTTCGTGCTGGGACGGTGCTCGAGTCTGTCGAAGCTGTGGTCCAGCTGCTCGATTCCAACACGGGCCTGCTGGTGCTGCAGCTCGCGCGCTTCACCAACCGGGTCGAGATGGGACTGAAGGCGGCCTTTGACCCGACAGTCACCACCGCCCTGGACCGTCAAGCGTTTGACCATTGGGTGGCGAGGTCGCTGAGCCAGCTGGCCGACGAGCGACGTGAGCGTGTCCAGGACGTGGGCAACAAGGCGATCTTTGACGCGGCGTACTTGATGAGTCTTGAACGGGTTGCCGAATTCTGTGCGGCGGTGCGTGAGGGGCGAAGTCGCCACCCATCAGTGCCCGTCATCGTGACTGGACCTTGGGCTCCCTACAGTTTTTGTGACTTCGCGCTCTCCGTCTGAGGTCTGCACGACGAGGTGATGGCCATGAAGAGCCTGCAAACGGTCGATGAGCTCGTGTACGCCCTGCGCGACTGTCTGACGGTGATCTCGACGCACGCACAGGTGTTGTTGGCGCAGCAAGGCCACCGGGACGGAACCGCCGACGGGCTGACCGCCATCCACCAGGCGGCGGAGCGGGCGGCGGCCTTGCTGCACATGGTGACGCCCACGCCCGACGCAGCGCAGCAAGCGCCCTCGGCGGACGCGGGTGCGGTCGCCTCAGAGACCACCAGCCCCAGGAAGCGCCGATGATCGCCACAAGCCACCCGGCGAGTCAGCCCAAGACCAAGCCGCCGACGCCGATGGCCGTCCTTGCCGTGCCCGATTCTCCGGCGCGGTCGCTGCTTGCCAAGATCCTGCGGGGCGAGGGACTCGACGTCATCCTCGTCAGTGACGTTTCGGTGGCCGTGGAGATGGCTCGGGTGACGCAGCCTGAACTGCTGATGATGGATGTCCTGCTGCCGTCCGTGTCGGGCACGGCAGCCCTGGTGCGTCTGCGCGACGTTGGCCTTGCCGCACGCACCATCGTTTTGACCGCATCCGGGTCCACCCGCGCTGCCCGCGTGGCCATGTCCTTGGGCGTCGGCGGGTTACTGGCCAAGCCGTTCAGTCTGGACGCGCTGCTGGGCGCCATCTGCAGTACGCGCGTCGAAAGGAGCAAGGCTGCGAGGGAGGCGGGATGCGGACACTAGTCCACGTACCGATCATCCACTCGGAGGCGGACTTGGGGAGCTTGGCGCCCCGACTCGCGAGCGAGCTGGTCAGCCGCTTGGGCCACGACGCCTGGGCGGCCCGCAACGCCACGGTCGACACGATGTGGGCGGACATCCAGACGCGCGTGCTGGCCTTGCCGCTGGACTGGTCGACCGTGCGCCTGTTTCAGGACGGGCTGCCGGTGTTTGGCCGCGAGCGAGACCTGGTCGAGGACCTCGCGAACAAGGGCAGTCGCAATCACCAGCTGCTGATGACCTGCATCGGCCGCGGCGCCACGTTGACCGGCACCGAGGACCCCGCCCTGCTGGTGCGCGAGTACAACCGGATCGGCCGACTGCTGACCGCCAGCACCGAAGCGCTGTCCGATCAGGACGCAGCGGCCCTTGTGCAAGAGGGACAGGACCTGCTTGCCGCCCGCGACAAGTTCATGGCGCAACGCATCGACGCCACGACCGCTTCGCACGAGACCGCCCTGCTGTTTGTGGGGCTGATGCACGAAGTCGACCAGCAGCTGCAAGACTCGTTCGAGATCGTCGACCTGCTTGCCAGCTTGCCCCTGAACGCAGAACCGGAAAGACAAATCCAGGAAGGCCACGACCATGAAAAGCAACGCAAGCAAGCCCGCTGACCCTCACGTCCTTCGCGTGGCCGAGGCGGCGCCCAAGGACGTCGGACGCGGCATTGTCCGGTTGGACCCCACGGATCTGGCACTTCTGGACGGGCGCGTCGGGGATGTCATTGAAATCACAGGACAACGCCGGGCCTTCGCGAGGGCGATGCCGTCGTACGCGGAAGCGAGAGGCAGCGCGACGTTGCAGATGGACGGGGTCGTCCGCGCCAACGCCAAGGCGGGCATCGGCGACCGGGTGACGGTGGCCAAGGCGACCCACGCGCCCGCAGCCCGCATCGTCTTGCGGCCGACGTCAGGGCAGGCTCCGCTGACCTCGACCGATTCCCGGCACGTGGCCAAGCTGCTGGACGGCATGCCCACGGCGGTCGGCGACCGGGTGCGCGCCACGCTGGTGGGCTCTCGCTACCGCGAATTCGAGGTGATGGCGACCACGCCGAAGGCCGGGTGCGTGATTGTGTCGCCCGAGACGGTGTTGTCGCTGCAGGGCGAGGGGGCTGCGGAACCCAAGGCGTCCGGTGTGTCGTGGGAGGATGTCGGCGGTCTGAAAAAGGAAATGGGCCGTGTTCGCGAAATGATCGAATTGCCCCTGCGCCACCCCGGCATCTTCGAGCGTCTGGGCATCGACCCACCCAAGGGCGTGCTGCTGCATGGGCCACCGGGAACGGGAAAGACCCTGCTGGCTCGGGCAGTTGCGCATGAGACGGAAGCGGCGTTCCTGTCGATCAGCGGCCCTGAAATCATCCAAAAGTTCTACGGCGAGAGCGAAGCCCGTTTGCGGAGCATTTTCGAGCAGGCTCGGCGCAGCGCACCCTGCATCATCTTCATCGACGAGATCGACGCGATTGCCCCCAAGCGCGAGACGGTGCAGGGCGAGGTCGAAAAGCGGGTCGTCGCCCAGCTGCTGTCGCTGATGGATGGTCTGGAGGGGCGCGGTCAGGTGATCGTCATCGCCGCGACCAACCTGCCGAATTCACTGGACCCCGCGCTGCGAAGGCCGGGACGGTTCGACCGCGAGATCGAAATCGGTGTTCCGGATGCGGCGGCGCGTAGGGAGATTCTGGAGATTCACGTTCGCGGCATGCCCCTTGCCGAAGACGTCGACCTGGACCGGATCGCCGCCCAAGCGCACGGCTTTGTCGGGGCGGATTTTGACGCGCTGACCCGCGAAGCCGCGATGACGGCCCTGCGGCGGATCATGCCGCACTTGGACCTGTCGGGCGGCGAGCTGTCGTGGGAGAAACTGGAAGCGCTGGTCGTGACGATGGCCGATTTTCAGGAGGCGTTCTGCGAGATCGAGCCCTCTGCACTGCGCGAGTTCATTGCGGAAGTGCCCGACGTGTCCTGGGAGGCCGTGGGTGGCGTCGAGGAGGTCAAGCGCGAGCTGCGTGAGGCCGTCGAGTGGCCGCTGTTGCATCCGGCCCTGTACGCTGCGGCCAAGGTGCAGGCGCCACGGGGAATTCTGTTGCACGGACTGCCGGGAACCGGCAAGACCCTGTTGGCAAAGGCAGTTGCGTCGAGAGGCGGGCTGAACTTCATCGCCGTACGTGGTCCAGAGCTGCTGTCGAAGTACGTCGGCGAGAGCGAGCGGGCGATTCGGCAGGTGTTTCGCAAGGCCAGACAGGCGCGACCGTGCGTCATCTTCTTTGACGAGCTGGATGCGATTGCCCAGAGCCGGTCCGGCCACGGGGGCGACTCCGGCGTTGGCGAGCGCGTCCTTGCGCAAATTCTCGTCGAAATGGATGGCATCGATGCCTCAGAAGGCGTCCTGGTCATGGCCGCGACGAATCGTTTGGATATGCTGGATGCAGCCTTGGTCAGACCCGGTCGATTTGACTTGATTCTGGAAATTCCCATGCCCGACTTGGCCGCACGCGAGGCCATTTGGCACATCCAGCTGGCAGGGCGGCCGACCACGAGCGATGTCGACTGCAAAATGCTGGCGGCGGCATGTGACGGCATGAGCGGGGCCGAGATCGAGCTGGCGTGCCGGCGGGCGGCGATGAGTGCGGTGCGGCAGTGTGTCGCAAGCGGCGAGCAATCGCTCGCTGCTGTGGATCTGACGATTTCACAGGCTGATTTGAAGGCGGCCGTTGCTGAGGCCCGGGTGGCCGCGGCTTCGAGAGCCCATGCGGGAAACCCAAAGGCGCGAACCTGACCTGTCGCTGAGCGCATGGGGCCCACAAGTCCTGATCCGCGTCTTCGACCTTGTGAAATGCATCACCCGGGGGCAAGCTTTCCTGCGTCTCCAAAGCTCTTGAGTCAATCGACTTCCACCACCGGTCATGGTTCCAACGAATCTGACCGTGTCTCTTGGAAGAATGGCGACAAACGGTCCGTGGGAGTGGTGTACGCCATGGCCGAGCTCATCGTCGCCGGCGACCCGTGCCTCACGCGAAAAACCATCATGGAGATGCTGGTCAACCGCGGCTATCGGGTCGACGCGTTGGCCGCACCCACCGAGCTGCTGGCCTCGTTGCGGGCCTGGCGCCCCGAACTGGTGATCGTCGACGTCGACCGGGCCAAGCGCGCGGACTGGGTTCGCTCGCTTGCCACGATGCAAGAGCAGTACCCGACGGTGGCCGTCATCGCCACAGGGGCCGACTCGGACGCGGAGTCGGCCGTCGAGCTGATGAAGCTTGGCGTCGTCGATTTCATCAGCAAGCCGTTCGCGCCCGGCGACCTGACCGCCCGGGTCGACCGGGTCCTTGGCGCGATTCGGGGGCGCCCTGCCGTGGGGGCGGTTCGGCTGGTCGGCCAGAGCCCCGCGTTTCGCCAAGCGCTGAATCACGCCGCACGCTTCGCCGCCCCCGACATCGGCATTTTGCTGCACGGGGCCACGGGCACGGGCAAAGAGCCGTTCGCCCGCTACATCCACACACGCAGCCGCCGGGCCAACGGGCCTTTCGTTCCGGTGGACTGCTCCGCCCTGACCGAGAGCCTGTTCGAGAGCGAGTTCTTCGGGCACGACAAGGGGGCGTTCACGGGCGCGGCCGGTGCCCACAAGGGCCTGTTCGACGCGGCCGACGGCGGCACCCTGTTTCTGGACGAGGTCTGCAACCTGCCCCGCCCCCTGCAAGCCAAGCTGCTGCGCGTCCTGCAAGAGCGTCGGGTCAGGCCGGTCGGCAGCCACAAGGACCACGAGGTCGATGTTCGCGTCATTGCGGCCACCAACGCCGACCTGCAGGCCCCTGCCAATGTGGACACGCCTTCGTTTCGCCAGGACCTCTACTACCGGCTGGCAGAGGTCACCATCGAGCTGCCGCCCCTGTGCAGCCGACCCGGCGATGTTGGCCTGCTGGCTGAGTATTTCCTCGGCATCTACGCCTTGGCCTATCAGAGACCCGCCGTCGGCATCACCCCAGCGGCGCTGGAGTTGCTGGCGCAGTACCCGTGGCCAGGCAACGTGCGCGAGTTGGAGAGCGTCATCAAGCACGCGGTCGTCTTGGCGGATTCGACGATTGGACCTGAGGACCTGCCCGTTCACCTCTGTCGGACGCGACGGGCTGAGTCGACCCCGACGCTCGCACGGATTGAAGTCCTGCCAGAGCCGGAGGCTCACGACGATGCCGAGACGCCGCTGACGGGCAGCGTCGACCTCAAGGCGATCGGTGCCGAAGCGGCGTTGCAGGCAGAGGGGGCGGTGCTGCGCGAGCTGGTGCGTCGCCTCTCACCCTCGGCGGCCCAACTCGCCCGACTCGTCAACGTGGACGCCAAGACTTTGCGCTCCAAGCTGCGTCGGTTCGACATCGTGCTGCGGCACTGATTCCCGACTTCGGGAGTTCACGCCCGGTTTGGCGACGCCAAAGACCGTCCCGATTCGCACGCACGGCACCCAGACATCCCCAGATATCCCCAGACAGCCTCAGATAGGCGTGGGATTGTCTGCGGTTGAAAATCCCATCAACGATACATTTCCGGTTGGCACCATAGCTGCAAAGGACTGTGGCAGCTCCAATGATGGAGCCACTACAGAAAGCATCAGGAGACACTATGGCAAAGGTTATGAATTCGACCGATTCCTCGAGCCTCGCAGAAGTCGTCGACCGCATCCTCGACAAGGGCATCGTCATCGATGCGTGGGTCAAGGTTTCGTTGGTGGGTATCGAGCTGCTGACGATCGAAGCCCGCGTGGTCATCGCGTCGGTCGAGACGTACCTGAAGTATGCCGAGGCCATCGGCCTCACGGCGGCCGCTGCTGCTCCCCGCGCGTAGTGTGTATTCCCTTGCACCCGAGGAGCCATGACGGCTCCCCGGGCCAAGGGACTGCGCATCCATGTCGGCCTTCGAATGTTACTGCGGTGGCCGACTGAACACTACGTTGAGGAGGAACACAATGTCACTCAGTCTGTCAACCTTCAACGCAGAAAACATGCGACGTCTGGGCGAAAGCTGTCAGACGGCGCGTGCGGATCGTGCGGCGGCGACTTCGCGCCGCAAGCGTGAGACAGCACGGTTCCTGGCCGATGCCGCCAGTGCCCGTGGAGAGAGCGAGCTGGCCCGACAGAAGGCCGCCGCGGCTCAGGCCAAAAGCCTGAAGGCGTTCGGCGACAAGCTTAGGGCTGGTGTTGGCGCGATGCAGCGACGCAACGGTACGGCTCGCGCCGGGCTGGCTGCGGACCTGCAGGCTGCAGGCGCGGCGTGGCGTGACGGGTTGACCCGCACCACTCCGTCGTCCGGTGGCCGGCGCGGACCTGCAGATCTGGAGGCGCGCAAGCCGGCGCCTTTCGCCAAGGATGCGGCGCCGCAAGTGGCCGCGAGCAGTGCGACGCCCTCAGAGGGCAAGCGCTGAGCCGCGACCGTCCTTCGAACGCAGCGGCACAGGCCGTGGCGGCACGATGAGGCGCAAGGGGAGGGTGACGGGCACACCGCCCGTCACCCCTCCCTGCGTGGATAACAACCGGGCGCCCCGTGCGGCGCGTGCGAAGGTCAACAGATGAAGGAACTCTCACCAGCACCGCAGCTCTCTCAGGTTTCCAAGCCGTCGCAGGCGCCGACGCAAGTGACGGCACCGGATGCGCCCGCCGACTGCGGACTGTGGCTTGAGGCTGCTGCGGGATTCGTGTCCACGCCGGCCATCGAACGAGTCGTCAGGCGGGCCCGCGCCTACCTGGACGCCGGGTACCCGGTGCACTTTTCCGGACCAGCAGGCATTGGCAAGACCACGCTTGCCTTTCACGTCGCGGCCCTGCGCCAGCGACCGGTCGTGCTTATCCACGGCGACGAGAGCCTGAAGTCCTCTGACCTGGTGGGCGGCGAGTCCGGCTATCGGCGCAGCAGGGTCGTCGACAACTACGTCCACTCGGTGCTCAAGACCGAGGAAAACGTCCAGACGCTGTGGGCCGACAATCGGCTGACCCTTGCGTGCAAGCAGGGTTACACGTTGCTGTATGACGAGTTCACCCGCTCGCGAGCTGAGGCGAACAACGCGCTGCTGTCGGTCCTTGAGGAGCGTCTGCTCACGATGCCGCGTCAGGGGACTGGCGAGGAAGCGTGCATCGGCGTGCATCCCGAGTTTCGCGCGATTGTGACCTCGAATCCCGAAGAGTACGCAGGTGTGCATCGGACCCAGGACGCGCTGGCCGACCGTCTGGTCACCATCCGTCTGGATCACTTCGACCGCGAGACCGAAGTCGTGGTCACGCAGGCGAAGTCCGGGCTCTCGCGCGAAGACTGCGAGGTCGTCGTCGACATCGTGCGCGGGATGCGCAAGCTCGGTATCGCCCGCCACGGACCCAGCGTGCGTGCCGCGATCATGATCGCCCGCATGGCGGCTCAGGAAAAGGTTGGCGTCGGCGTCGGCGACCCGTTGTTCGACGAGGTCTGCCAGGACGTGCTGTCCAACGTCTCCGGCAAGGTCTTTCGCGATGGTGAGCCCGACGTCAGCCACCGCGTGGCGGAAGTCATCGCCGCGCACTCGATCAAGGCCACGCTGGCTCGCCCCCGCCGCGAGCAAGGAACGCGAGCATGAGCACGATCAACCGTCACGTCGTCCAGTTTCGTCTCGGTTGCCTGGAACTCGAGCGGGCGCGGCGGCTCTTTGAGCGGGCGGCATTTGTCCGTCGCCTTGGGGCGATCGACCAGCGCTTGTCCGAGATCGAAGTCGAAATGGCGGCCGCCGACGTCTTTCTGGGCAAACTGCCGATCGGCGCACCGGTTGCGCCGAAGGGGCGGCCGTCCGGCATCGAGATCGAGGCGGGGGGGCGGCACGAAAGCCGAAAGCGCCGCGTGGTTCGCTACGGCAACTCGCCGCTGAGCGATTCGATCTCCGCGGCGTCTGTCGATGGCAGTCAGACCGTCCGGCCGCCGCCGCTGGACCGCCGGAGCTCCCAGGAGGTGTCTTCGTGAAGCAAGGACTGTACCTGTACGCACTTGCCCCCGCCGACGCGTCCTGCGACTTCGGCGCTATCGGCGTTCCTGAGGACGGAGCTTCCGCAGAGGTGCGGGCCGTCGCCTATCAGGGGGTCGCCGCCATCGTCAGTAGCCACGCCGTGGCTCAGCGTCTCTCGCCGACCCGTGCCCGGCTGGAGGCCCACTACCGCGTGCTGCGAGAGGCGGGGAAGAACCTGACGCTGGTGCCCGTGGCTTTCGGCCACATCGCCACGGAGCAGGACATCGTTCGGCTGCTCAAGCGCAACTACAAGGGGATCCTGGAGGAGCTCAAGAGCCTCGACGGCCGCGTGCAGATGTGCGTGCGGGTGGACTGGGACGCGGAGAACCTGTTCGAGTATTTCATGAGCATCGACCCGGACTTGGCTGCCTTGCGCGATGAGATCTTCGGCAGGGCGACGCCACCGTCCGAGATGCTGAAGATCGAGCTGGGGCGCATGTTCGACCGTCGGCGCAACGAGGAACGCGAGAAGCTGGGCGAGTCCCTGCTGGCGTCGTTTGAGCACCTGGACGCGCGGACGGAGCTGCTGGCGCCCCACGGGGAACGGCGAGTGGCCGAGGTGGCCCTGCTGGTGCGGCGCGACCAAGTGGCGGCACTTGAAGCGACCGTCTACGAAGTGGCGGGGCGGTGGCCCAACGGCTTTGCGTTCGACTTTTCCGGCCCGTTTGCTCCGTTCGACTTCGTGTCGCTCGAGCTCGATTTGGGGCTGAAGGTGGCGTAGGGGGAGGGGACCCGTGTTCAAGGCTTTGCTATGGGTCGCGGAGCAGATCAAAGAGCGTGCGGACGCTGAGCTCTTCGATCCGGAGCCGGTCCGCGCCGAGCTTTTGCTGCTGCATCGCCGCTTTGAGCTGGGCGAGATCGGCGAGGCTGAGTTCGACAAGCAGGAGGCCGAGCTGATCGAGCGACTCGAGCGGCTGGAGGACCTTCGTCGTGCGACCTAGCCAAGTCAACCGCGAGATGCAACGTCGCATGAGCCTGTGCGAAACGCTCGATCGCGTGCTGAACAAGGGGGTCGTGGTGCGGGGCGAGCTGGTGATTTGCGTCGCCGACGTCGACCTCGTCTACGTCGGGGTCAACGTCATGCTGTCATCGGTCGAGACGCTGCGCAGCTCACGCAAGGCCCTCCCGTATCAGGAGAATGGCAATGGAATGGGGAAACGTCCGCGGCAAGGCTTCTGACGTCGAAGCCATCCTGGGGGTCATGGAGGCGTCCAAGGCGCCTGAGCCAAGGCGCATCCACGTCGACCCCAACAGCACCCAGCAAGGGCTGTTGCAGCTGGTGCTGTCGGTCGTCGAGCTGCTGCGGCGACTTTTGGAACGCCAGGCGATGCGGCGGATGACGGCGGGCAGCGTGACGGACGAAGAGGCGGAGCGGATGGGTGTCGCCCTGCAGCGGCTGCAAGAGCAGATCACCGTCCTCTGCAAGGAAAACGGCATCGACGACCTGAACCTGGATCTCGGACCGCTCGGCCGCCTGTTGGACTGAAGCGGAATCGGCAACGCACGGAGACAAGATGCAACGCGCACAGATGGCCCACGCAAACCAGTCGACGTCTCTGGCAGACCTGCTCGAGCGCGTGCTCGACAAGGGCGTCGTCATCGTCGGCGACATCAAGATCAAGCTGGTCGACATCGAGCTGTTGTCCATCCAAATCCGCCTGGTCATCTGCTCGGTGGACCGGGCGCGAGAGATGGGGCTGGACTGGTGGATGCGCAACGAGGAGTTCTCCTCGAACGCGAACAAAGAGCCGGCGCGCGTGACCGTCGGCGCCGAAGTCGGCGCGCTGGCACACCTGTCGGTCTCGCAGGAGATCATCCAACTGCGTCAGCGGCTTGCCATGCTGGAGACCGAACTGGCCGAGGGCTCGCCCCGATGACGCTGCAGCCAGCCGACTCCCGGCGAAGGGGGAGCGGCGACCGGGAGTAAGGGAAGTGGACAGCGACCGTCTCAAGATTCTGGCGATCGATGATAATCGCAGTAATCTCGCGATTTTGGAGGCGCTGTTTGCCCTAGCCCTGCCCGATTGCCGCTTGATTACGGCCACCGACGGCTCCCAGGGCATCCTGCTGGCCCGCATCGAGGACCCGGACGCCATCCTGCTCGACGTCATCATGCCCGGACTGGACGGGTTTGCCGTGTGTCGGCGGTTGAAGGCCGAAGAGCACCTGCAAGACATTCCGGTCGTGTTTGTCACCTCGATGCGTTCCGGACGTGAGAGCCGCGCCCTGGCCTTGGCAGCCGGGGCCGAAGCCTTTTTGTCCAGACCTTTCGACGACGCAGACCTGACGGCGCAGGTCAAGGCCATGGCCAAGGTCAAGGTCGCCAACCGCATTCGGCGGATGGAGCGCGACGAGCTGGCCGCTATGGTCGCCGACCGAACCCGAGAGCTGGAGTTGGAGCTTGCCGAGCGCCGTCGGGTGGAGGCTGCCCTTCGCGAGAGCGAGGCCAAGTACCGAGATCTGACGGAGAACATGACGGATCTGGTGTTCGTCGTCGACCCCGATGGCGTGCTGACCTATCTCAGCCAAGCGGTC
>JBMOIG010000110.1:0-14634 GCA_049317445.1 Myxococcota bacterium
TGTGGTGCCAGGTGGCTCGAGGTCGGGATCCCGCTGTTTCACGTCTCCAGGATGCTCGGTCACGCCGACGTTTCGACGACCGCGCGCCACTACGCCGGGCTGGCGGACTCTACGCTCGCGACCGAGATCGCCAAGGTGAACGCCGCAGCCAGAGCCAACACCGACAACGTCGTGCCGATCAAGCGGCCCGCGCAGTAGGGTGGGACGGTAGGGTGGGACGGTAGGGTGGGACGGCAGGGCGGGACGATGCTGGAGGCTTCTGGTAGCTAGCAGCGGAGCCTGGAGTCCCCTCGGTTCACTTGCCCGGCCTGAAAGACCTGGTTGATCCAAGCGCTCGCCATCGCCACCACCTCACCAGAAACGCGAAAGGCCCTCGTCGGCTTGCACCAACGAGGGCCTTCGACTCTGTCCCACCTTCGTCCCACCCTGCATCCCACCCCGTCTGGGTGGCGCTAAGTGGTTGAAATCAGGCTCCGATGCGCGGACTCGAACCGCGGACCCGGTGATTAACAGTCACCTGCTCTACCAACTGAGCTACATCGGAATCGCTACCGGGCGGACCGGTCGAGCGCGGGGCAGGTTAGGGCAAGCCACCGCGGGCTGTCAAGACCCGACGAACCACCGCGCCGCCTTCGTCCACCAGAGGATTCGGCAGCGAACGAGAGAGGCAACGGCCCTCACCCTTTGGCTTGAACCACCGTTGTGGTTGCCGTTGCGGCTGGCACACGTGTCGGGTCCGGGCTGACCCAGGGCCACCCCACGCATCGAAAGCCAAGCACTTTCCGTCCCATTGCGCCGACGGTGGGTGACAGCTTGGGCGGGCGCCTCTACAATCGAACCACCATGCCGCCAACCCCTTCCGCACCTGCCGCAGACACGAAAACCAAGCAGGTGAGTCCGCTGCGGGCGGGGCCGGAGCTGGACGCCCACCTGGCCTCTGGCCGCCTGCGTCCGGTGTACGTGGTCACGTCGGGCGAGGTCGAGCGCAAGAACAACGAGGACCGCCCCGGCGCCGACCCGCAGGCGCTGCTGGACACCGCGCGCAGGATTGAGGCGGCGGCGCTGCAGGGCGGCGATCCGACGCTGGATCTGGTCAAGATCGACTACATCGACGGCGACTTTCAGGGCACGGGCGTTCACGCCTTGATCACCCACGAGGCGCGGTCGATGTCGCTGTTCGGCGGCCGACGCGTGGTGTCGGTCGTGCACGCCGACGACCTGGACTTCGACGGCAAGGCCAAGGGCAAGGGCGCCAAGAGCAAGGCCAAGGTGCCGGCAGGCGAGATGGACCCGCTCGAGTGGCTGCTGCAGTCGCTGGATCCGCAGGCGCCGGCCCCGTACGTGCTGATCTTCGTGGCCGAGCACTTCGACCGCCGCAAGCGCGCGTACAAGGCCTTGGTCGACGCAGGCGTGCTGGTCGAAGTGCCGCCGATGACCGAGGCGACGCTGCAGGAATACCTGGAGACGACGGGGGCACCGTACGGCATCACGGTCGAGAAGCGCGCCGCTGGCGTCATCTGGAATCGTCTGGGCGGAGCGGACGCGGCCCGGCTGCGGCAGACGGCCGACCGGTTGCTGTTGGACGCGGGCAGCAAGGGGTGCGTCACCGTGAAGTCGGTCGAGGAGAACGTTCCGCTGGACCGCGACGCCGCCGTTTGGGCCATCACCGACGCCATCGTCGAGGAGGACGTGACGCGGGCGCTGACGGTGCTGGACCTGCTGCTCGAACATGTCGCGCCGTCGCATCGGGACGGAGAAGTCTTTCGTATCCTGGGCTTCCTGAACAGCCACTACACCAAGCTGTTGCGCGTGGCCTCGGGGCTTGCGCGCGGCAAGTCGGACCAAGGCATCGCCGCCGACCTGGGTATGGAGGCTTGGAAGGTGGGCCGTTTGACCCGGCAAGTGCGCGCCATGAAGCCCGGTCGTCTGGAGCGGGCTGTTGCAGCGATCGACGCCGCCGACCTGATGGTGAAGTCCAGCGGCATGGGCGACCGCAAGGCGTCGACGACGCGCTGGATGGAGCAACTGCTGCTCTCGTTGGCCCGGGGCGCCAACCTGCGCATCGAGCGCGAGCGCGGCGTCTTCGATACGCTGTGAGGCCGCGTAACCCTGCGTCGCGCCTTGGATTTGGTCCAACATTGAGCCGCTTCACCGCCGCGAGGTCCGCACTTGCCGACAGTCGCCATCGAACGCATGTCTCTGGGGCCGGCCCAGAATTTCGTCTACCTGCTGGTCCCGGTGACACCCGGTCGTCTGGTCGTGGTCGACCCGGCTTGGGAGCCCGACGCGCTGCTGCAGCGGGCCGAGGCTCTGGGCCGCCCGATCACCGACATCGTGCTGACCCACCACCACCAGGACCACACCAACGCCGTTGCCGCGCTGCTGGCCCGTCATCCGGCGCGCGTGCACATTCAGCGGGCTGAGCAGCCGTTTCTTCGCGGCCAGCCGTGGGAGCTCGACCTCGTCTGCCACAAGCCTGACGACACGCTGGAGTTGGGGGGCGACGCGAAAGTCCAGCTGCTGCACACGCCTGGGCATACCCCCGGGTCGCAGTGTCTGCTGGTGGAAAACGACCTGCTGACGGGCGACACGCTGTTCGTAGACGGCTGTGGACGCTGCGACTTGCCGGGCGGCGACCCTCGGCAGCTGTTCGAGAGCCTGCAAGCGCTGGTGCGCCGGTTGCCGGGGACGACGCGGATTCTGCCGGGTCACGACTACGGCCCGGCGCCCGAGTCGACCTTGGCCGACCAACGCCGCACCAACCCGTACCTTGAAGCGCTGACCATTGAAGAATTCGTGACTTACCGAATGCGGCTTCGTCCGGAAGCGGTACCGTTGGCATGATTTGGGACCGTGTGGTCCGAATCGATTCAGCCCGGCACTTGTCGAACGGTTGCGGGATTGCCATAAAGGTACGTTCGCCTGAACCGGGAGTCCCGACCCGATGGAACCGATGAGGCCGGTATTCACAGCAATCGTGCTGGGTTGGAAGGGGCGCGACCTTGCGAAGGCGTGGCCGTGGCGCGTGCGGTTTTACCTCTTCCTGTCGCGGATGGTCCTGAACGCCTATGCCCTAAAACGGCACGCTCGGCCGTTCAGTCTGCTGTCGCCGGTGGCGCGTGAGGGGCTGCTGGTCTACCTGAGTCGGCACCCCTCGCCCTACGTGAGGCGGCTGGTCCGGTGGTGGAAGCAACTGGCCTTGGTGAGCGCATGCTAGCCACCGACAGCTCGAAAGACGTTCACGAGTCTGCGGACTTCGTCATTGTCGGCTCTGGGGCTGCGGGGGCGACCTGCGCGCGTTGGCTCTCGGCGGCGGGGCGGTCGGTGCTGGTGATCGAGGAGGGCGGACCGGCGCGGGCGGCTCGCGGTGAGGGCTACGAGGCGAGCACCCGCCTGTACCGCAACGGCACCAGCGCGATGACCTGGGGCCGCGACGCCATGCACATTCTGCAAGGGCGCTGCGTAGGCGGGTCGACGGTCGTGGCGGGCGCCGTGATGGAGATGATGCCCCACGACGTCTGGCAGGAGTGGGTGCAGACCGACCCGCGCTGGGAGCAGCGGCTGCCTTGGGACGACCTGATGCGGGCGCACGAGCGCATGGACGCTGAGCTTGCCGTCGAAAAGACACCGCGCGAGCTGTGGGGTGAGGGCGGCGCGGGTCTGCTGCGCGGGCTGATGGGGCAGGCCACGCCGACGTGGCGGGCGGCGCCGGGTTGTCAGGGCTCTGGTCGGTGCTTCCAGGGTTGCCCGCATGGCGGAAAGTCCAGTGTCGACGTGACGTTGCTGCCGCGGGCCGAAAAGGCAGGCGCGCGGGTGATTCCCTGGTGTCGGGTCGAGCGGGTCGAGATCGCGGACGGCGTGGCGGTGGCCGTGCACGGCAGGTTCAGCGCGGGCGGCAAGCTGGTGGCCCGAGCCAAGGTCGCGATCATCCTGGCCGCCAGCGCCCCCGGAACCGTAGCCCTGCTGCACCGCAGCGGCGTGAAGAACGTCGGTCACGGCTTTCAGGTTCATCCCGCGGTAGCAGTCGCTGGCCTGTTCCCACGGCCGATGAGCGCAGGACCGGAAGCGACCCATGCGATGGAGAGCTTTGCCTTTCGCGATCAGGGCTTGAAGCTCGAGAGCGTGCGGCTGCCGACGTCGTCGCTGGCCCAACGCGTGCCGGGCGTGGGCCGCCAGCTGGACCAGCGGATGCAGCAGCTGCCGTTCATCGGTTCCTGGAACGTGTTGCTGCGGGCCGAGGCGAGGGGCAGGGTGCGGCGTGGCCTGCTGGGCAGCTGGATCCAGTACGCGCCGACGGATGAAGACCGGCGCAAGCTTCTAAAAGGTATCGCGATTCTTGCCGAGGCGATGCTGCTCGACGAGGCGCTGGAGGTCTGGCCCGGCGTGCACGGCGCACCGGAGACCATCACCAGACCCAAGCAGGCTCAGGACATCGCGGCGATGGCGCCTCAGGCCGGAGCGGTGCCGCTTTGGAGCGCCCACTTGTTCGGCGGCGTTCCGGTCGACGACCAGTTTCAGGCGTGCGGCATCGGCAAGCTGGTGGTGGCTGACTCGTCGCTGTTCCCGTCGAATCTGGGAGTCGCTCCGGCGGCCACCATCATGGCCGTGGCGACCTTGATTTCCGACCTTTGGGGCGCGGCCTGACGGCTGCGAGCAGATTAGCGGCGCATCAACAAATCCAGAACGGCCGCGCGGCATTGGGCGTGCAGACGGGAGACTTGTGCGGGCTCTGGCGTGCGGGCCGCCTGCAACAGCATCCCTTCGGTCAGCGACCGCAGCAGCGTCGTGGTCCGAATCGGGTCAGGGGCGTGCCACGCGTATTGCGCATGGCCACGGGTCAGCAGTTTCTCGAGCAAAAGGCTGCGACGGGCATCGACGGCGTCCAGACGGTCGGGCGCTGCCTGCGGGCCAAAAGCGCGTCCAGAGGTGAGGGCGACATGCAGCAGATACGGTCGGCGCGGGTCCGCCGCGCCCTCAAACAACACAGCCAGCCAGCGGTTCAGGTGCTCGCGCGGGTCCCCTGACGGGTCCGCAAGCGTTGCGTAGGCCGTGTCCAGCGGGGTCGCGGCGCGCTCAGCCAGAGCGTCCAGCAAACCGGCCCGGTCATGAAAGTGGTACAGAACCAAGGACTTGGTGACTCGCGCGGCGTCGGCGACGTGTTGGATCGACAGCTCCGTCAAGCCGTGGCGGACGCAGGCCTCCAGTGCCGCGTCAAGCAGGCTGTTGCGGCGCAAGTGACCGCGCAGCTGGGGGCGTACAAGGGGCAACGTCATGGGGGCCGACGACCTCCAGGCAGCGCAACTGCCTGAGAAGGCAACCATCACCGGGGGGCGGCGACCCGTCAAAAGAAATACTGCTTTCCCGCAGAGTCGGACAACGGTACCGTTGGACGATTCAGGAACGCTAGAGAGGTGTGCGGTGCTGCGGACCGGCGTGTTCATCGATCCCGAATGTCTGTTGCACGACCCGGGAAACGGCCATCCCGAGAGTCCGCAGCGGATGCAGACGCTGTTGCAGCTGCTGCGGCGTCAGGACGTCCGCCACCTGCCCCACACCATGTTCCAGGGTCGGCTGGCCACGCAACTGGAGGTCCAGCGCGTCCACACGCCTGCGTATGTTCACCGCGTCCAGCAGACCGAAGGGCTGCGCGTTCGCCTCGACAACGACACGATGACCAGTGCGCGCAGCTACGAAGCGGCGTTGCGTGCGGCGGGCGGCGCTGTGGCGGCTACCGAAGCAGTGACGGCGGGGCAGGTCGACAACGCCATCGTGCTTTGCCGACCGCCCGGACACCACGCAGAGCCTGACCGGAGCATGGGATTCTGCATCTTCAACAACGTCGCCATCGCGGCACGCCACGCGAGGGAAGTGTTGGGCGTGCGCCGGATCGCCATCGTCGACTTCGATGTTCACCACGGCAATGGAACTCAGACGACGTTTCTGCATGATCCCGCAGTGTTGTATATCTCGACGCACATGTATCCCCATTTTCCCGGCACCGGCGCCGCGACGGAAATGGGCGAGGGGATGGGCCGCGGGCGCACGCTGAACATTCCGCTTGGTCGCAACCATGGCGACGCCGAGTACGACGCGATCTACGGCTCTCTGGTGTCGCGCGTGCTCGAGGGCTTTCGACCCGAGCTGATCCTCGTTTCCGCCGGGTTCGACATCCTGTCCGGTGACCCGATGGGCGGCATGACCGTCACCTATGACGGCGTGCTGCGGATCGTCGGGCATCTGGTCAACGCGGCCGAGCTGTTGAGCAAGCATCGCCTGGTCATGGTGCTGGAGGGCGGCTACACGAGCGAAGGCCTCGAGCAGGGTGTGCTGGCCAGCCTGGAGGCGTTGACGCAGACGATTCGCGTCTCCGACCCCGGGCCGTTGGTGCGCCTGCCGTTGGGGGATGCTGCCAAGTACCTCGACATCTATCGCGAATTCTTCACGATTTGACGTGATTTGACCACAAGGGGCGGCCGCCCCCCAAACGTGTGGGCGTCGCCTTGAACCCAGCCGCTCCGCGCGCGTATGCTCGCGCCGTGGCGCGCGTGGGCACGTGCGGCTGCGGACCAACACCAGCGGAGTCGGCGCGACCATGACGGAAGGGCAGGAACCACTCGGACCGCGCATGTGCCCGCTCTGCGGAGAGCGCACGCACGCCGAGGCCTGTCCCAAGGACGGCCAGAAGACCGTGACCGCGCCGCCAGCGCCTCTGGACCGTGTGGGCGGCATCATCGCTGGCCGCTACCGTGTGGTCGAGCTGCTGGGCCGCGGCGGATTTGGCGACGTCTACAAGGCCTTCCACGTCGGCACGCACGAGAGCGTCGCCCTGAAGGTCCTGCGCCCCGAGCTGCACGCCGAAGCCAAGGCCATCGACCGCTTCACCGCCGAGGCGCGGATGAGCGCGTCGCTGAAGCACCCGAACACCGTGCGGGTGTTCGATTTCGGCACCACGCCGGAGGGCGATCTGTATCTGGCGATGGAGTTCCTCGACGGCAAGTCGCTGGACGAGCTGCTGGAGGCCGAGGGCAAGCTGCCGCCCCTGCGCGCCGTCCATCTGATGGCGCAAGTGCTGAAGTCGCTGTCGGAAGCCCACCGCCGCCAGATCATCCACCGCGATCTGAAGCCGGAAAACATCTTCGTGGTCGAGCTTGCTGGCGAAAAGGACTTCATCCGCGTCATCGACTTTGGCATCGCCAAGTTCCTTCGCGAGAACATGAACTTGACTCAGGTTGGGTCGATTCTGGGGACTCCGTACTGCATGAGCCCCGAGCAGATCCGCTCCGAGACGCTGGATGGACGCTCGGACCTCTACGCCGTGGGCGTCGTGCTGTACCGATGCCTGACCGGCCGCTATCCCTACGACAGCGAGAACGCGTTTGCCGCGCTGGCCGGCCACCTCAACGAGCCGGTGCCCAAAGCCGAGGCGCCGGGTGTGGATGCCGAGCTGCAGGGCATCGTGACCAAGGCGCTGCAGAAGGACCGCAAGCAGCGGTTCGCCGACGTCGACGCGATGCGTGCGGCGCTGGACGAATGGACCGAGCGGACGCGCCGCGACCAGAAGGCCGCTGCAGAGGCCGACGACCTCAAGACGCAGGCGTTTGACATCCTGGTGCCGGTGTCCGACGCGAACGGCGACGCGGCGACGCAGGCGATGGACGTCCTGACCCCGGACCGGCTGGCGCAGGCACTGGCCGCAAGCACCGGCAGGCAACGCAAGTCCTCGCCATTGCTGGAAGTTCCCTCGGCACCTGGGGCCATTGCCGCGCCTACGGCCGTCGGGGCTACGGACACGACGATCGCCGCCCCGCTGCCGTCGCCGCCGACCGACCCCTCGCCCAGCATCTCCATCACGCTGACGCCCGGCATGGTACCCGCGCCCGTGGCCCCGGTCGGTGCATCTGGGCTACGCCACGATCCGGACGCCACCCGCATTGGTCTCGAAGCCCTGCCTGAGCCCACCGGCCGCAAGCTCGGTCGCGCGGTGCCCAGAGTGTCCAGTGAGAATGCGACCGTCGCGCTCGACATCATCCGCCCTCTCAACCCGTCTGCCGAGACCGTCTACTCCGAAGTCTTGCCGCAGCAGTCGACCACGGTGCACAAGGCCCGCGTGGCGTCGAAGGTGGCTCCGCGTCCGAATAGCGTGCTGTTGTGGGGGGTGGGTCTCGCGGTCCTGATGGCCGCTGGCGTGGCGACCGGCGTGGTGCTGGCCAATCTCTCGGACCAGCAGGGTGGGCAACCGGCCGTCGTTCCTGCGGTTTCCCCTGCCGCGCCGACCGCTGTGGTGCCTGCCCCGGCACAGCAAGCACCTCGGCCGACTGGAGACGACGACTCACCCGTGCTGGAAGACCCTGCCGTTGCCCAGGCACTGGTCGCGGGCGGCAGCGTGCCCGTTCCGCTGCCTGCCGCGCGGACGACAACGACAGCAGCGGAGCCGAAACCGGCACGCCCTGTCGCCGCCGTGCAGGTTGCTCCGGCGGCTCCGGCTGCTGCCGATCCATGCAGCGCGCCGGAGGGCGACAAGGCGTGGTGCATCTCGTGCCCGGCGGTGCGACAGCTCTCCGCCCGCTCGAAGTGGTTTTGCGGCTGCAAGGAAGCTCGAGGGGAAACGGATTCGCTCGCGTGGTACTGCGAGTGCCGCTTCCCCAAAGAGCAGCATGCGGTCGGATCGGCTGCGTGGTGCAAGTGCAACGGCGGTGACCCGGCTTGCCAGCAGGACTGAACCCCTCAGAAACAGGCAGGGAAGGGTCAGTTCGAGCCCATCTCCGACAACCCCGCGCACCCCAGCTCTTCACCGGCGTCGCAGGCCTTGTGGTAGAGCTGCTCAGCCCGCTTGCGGTCCTGGGACAGACCGTCGCCGGTCGCGAAGGCGCGCGCGAGCTTGACGCAGCTCAGGGCGTGCAGTCCGCGACAGGCCTTGTGGTAGAACGGCCATGCTTGGCCGCGTGCGCCGGCACCACCCTGTTCATAGCGTGCAGCCACTTGGGCGCAGGAGGGCGCGTGACCGTACTCGCAGGCCTGCGTGTAGAGCTCCAGCGACTTCTTGCGGTCGACCTCGACGCCGCGGCCCTCGTCGTAAGCGACGGCCCCGTAGGTGCAGCCACGGGCGTAGCCGGTCTTGCACGCCCTGAGGAACAGCTCAACCGCGCGTTCGCGGTCCTGGGCGACACCGGCGCCACGCTCGCACGCTTGGCCCATGCGGACGCAGCCTTCGCCGGCGTTGAGGTCGCAGGCGCGGGTGAAGTACTCGAAAGCCTTGCCGTCTGACGCCTCCACGTCCCTTCCTGCCTCGTACATGCCGCCCAGACTCGCGCACCCGGGTCCGTAGCCGGCGCGGCAGGCAGCGTTCAGCAACTCGAGGGCTCGGGCGCCGTCGCGTGGGACCGGCCCGCCGGCTGCGATCAACTCGGCCAGCTGGGTGCACGCCCGCATGTCGCCGCCCTTGCAGGGGGCCTCGTACAGGTTGGCGGCGGTGGATTTGTCGCGGGGGCCTGCCTCACCGCCCTCGAGCATCAGACCGGCCTCGGTGCAGCTGGGCATGTCGCCCATCGCGCAGGCGCCGCGGAACAGTTGCAGGGCGCGCGGCAGGTCCTGAACCGGGCTGCCGGGAGTGCGTCGCAGGTGGCCCGAGCGCACGCACGCGGGGATTTTGCCCTCTGCGCATAGCTTGTCGTACAAGCGGACGGAGCGCTCGAGGTCGATGTCGACATCGGTGCCGGTCTCCAGTCGGCGGGCGGCCTCTTCGCAGCCGACCGTCCCCTGAAGGCACGCCTGCTCGAGATCGGCGGGCGAAGGGCGCTCGACGTGAGGCGGCTCGCGTCCGCGGACCACCCGATTGCCGCCGCAAGCAACCGTCGCTGCACAGGCAACCGCTACGGCAAGGCCCTTCAGCTGCAAGCTCCGAAGACCATTCGCCATCACGTGTTCTCCCTTGGACCTGCCACGGCCCGGCGTCACCGGCAGGTTAGAAGGGTGAGGGCGGATGTGCAACGTCGGTGCAGAAGGGGCGTCGCGTCAGGCGTCGAGATCGGGTGCATCGTCCGGTTGGGGCGGGGGCGGACTCGGCGCCGGCATCGCGGGCGAGACCCCCGGGCGACGGACGGGCGGACCGGGCTGCGGCGGCTCAGGAGGGGGCAGCGGAGCACCGTGGACGCCAGGCGCCAGAGCGGGCGGCGGGACCGCGTAGACCAGCGGAATGCTCAGCGCGGGGCCGTAGGGCGAGGTCGCGGGAGGGGCATCTGTCTCGGCCAGCGGGCGGGGGCCGACCATCCCGGCCTCGGCGAGGATCTGTCTGGGTGTCTTCATGATCTGTGGCCCCCATCCATAGTTATATGCAAAGACGTCAAGTAGAAGATGACCTATGGTGACGCTGACCGCGCTTCTGGAGCGAGGTGGTAGCACACCTGCCTTCCGAACTTCACCTGCTGACGACTTGACACTGAACAGATGTTCAGTCACCGTGACGGCATGGCGCGTCTTCTTCCCCTACGCCCGTCCGCCGCCTTTCAGCCGCCCGGTCTCGAGCGTTCGCCGGCGCAAGCCCCGCTCGGTTTCGACGATCTGGTCGGCCGCATCGTTGAGGTCACGGGCGCGGGGACGTCGGCGCAGGCGACCTGGGCAGCGGGGTTGGTGGCGCAGGCGCAGCGCATCGGCGAGACGGTGGCGTGGTTGCTGCCAATCGACGGGGCGCTGTATCCCCCTGATCTGGCGTTGCAAGGCATCGACGTTCAGGCGCTGGCGGTGGCGCGGCTGCCCGATCGCCCGGCGCTGCTGAAGGCCGCAGACGTGCTGCTGCGCTCGGGTGGTTTCGGCTTGTGCGTGGTCGATCTGGACGACGCGGCGCAGAAGCCGACCCAGGACGAAAACCCCAAGGCCAGTGCCAGGATCCGCTCGGTCACGGACAAGCGCTTCGTCCGCGGACAACCTGCCGACGGACATCCCTCTGACGGACAGCTTGCGCGGCTGTTGGGGTTGGCACAGAAGCACGGTGCGGCGGTCGTGTTCCTGACCTCGGGGCGCGAGCCGTTGGGGTCGCTGGTGTCGCTGCGGATCGAGGTGCAGCGGCATCGGCGGCTGGTGGGCGTGATGGGGGGCGAGTTCGACGGTGGTGGTCAGGGCGACGTGTTTGCGGTGGTGACGCAGGTGACGAAAGACAAGCGCCGCGGCCCCGGACCGGCGCGGGAGGAGGCGTGGCGGGGGCCGGAAGGGATGGGGTGAGGCGTCAACCCGCCAACACCCGCGCAATCGCGACAGGCGGCACCAACTTCCAGATCACCTCGCCGATCAGGTAGCTGGCCCCGTTGGCGCCAAGCGCGACCGCCCAGGGCCACTTGCCGCCCCAATGCCGCATCCACAGCGCCTCGACGACGACGATCGACACCTCGCATGCCCACACGAAGCTGGACTCGCTGGCGGCCATTTCCGGACTGGTCAGTGCGCGAAAGGCGGGGATCAGCACGAACCACAGCACGGGATGGGTGATGCCGGTGGCGCCGAACGCGACCCAGAAGCGGCCGGGGACGCTGAAGCGCAAGTAAATCGGGATCTCGACCACCTGCGTGACCGTGAACGCCGCGAGCCACAAGGCGATGTACCCCAGCGTCATGGTGTCTCCGTGGTCGCCGCAGTGCGGGCATCCGACACGGCGGGCCGATACCTGCGACCGATGCCCAGCCTGACCAGCGCGGCAAACACCGACACCGCGGACACGAGGATCAGCGCGAGGAACAGGTTGGCGCTGTAGAACGCCTGACCCTCAGGCCAGAACGTCGGCAGGGCGCCCAGGATCAGCGCAAAGCACGGCAAGCCGAAGGCCACTGCGGGGTTGCGCGGAAACAGCCGGAACATCGCCACCAGCGTCACGGGCATGGTCGCCTGGAACAGCAGCAGGCCGAGAATCAGCGCCCACGGGGTACCGCCGCCGAACGCGATCAGGGGCGCCGACAGCAGCAGTACGCCCACGCCGGTCTCGAGCCAGCCCCAGCGGTCTGAGGCAAAGCCGCCCAGCAGCTTGCCCGTGAAGGCGGCGGCGGGCAGACCCAGCGCAATCACCAGCGTGCGCGGTGTGTCGAACGGCGCGGCAAAGCCCACGAACGACCGCACCGTCACCGACAGCAGCAGCAGCCCCAGCACCAGCAGAGCGGCGCCCCCGGGCAGATTCTCAGGCAGCACGCGGCCTTCGCGCGGCGTCTCGTCAGGCACCTGCCACAAGGCGACGAGGGCGATCGACACAGCCATGACCAGTGCGAGCGGCCACGACGGCGTCTCCCAGCCACGCCCCCAAGCCAACCCCAGCGCAAGACCCACGGCGCCGGGCGCCACGAACAGGCCGGCGGGTGCGGCAAGTCCGCGCGAGTGCTGCAGAACCAGGGAGCCGGCGCCGACGTGGAACAACGCGTTGCCCAGACCGGCTGCGATCAGCGTCGCCCACGGCGAGACCGTCACCGACAGCGCCGCGACGCCGCACAGCGCCAGCCCCGCCAGCAGGGCCGCCCGCGCCAGCCGCCAGCGGTCGAGGACCGGCCCCAGCGGAAACTGCAGCGCGAATGCGGCGATGTCATAGGCAAGGATCAGCGCGAAGGGTGTCAGCCAGCCCTGGTTCAGCTGTCGGCCAGCGACGAACACCGACGACACTGTGGTCAGGTCCACACACAAATGCACGGCACCGTAGAGCGCGGGCAGGCCGAAGGTCAGGCGGCGAGGGATCATGGGGCGGGGACCGGGGCCGGAGCGGGCGCCGGCTCGGGCGCGGGGGCCGGCTTGGTGGGCTTGGTGGGCTTCGCCGACTTCTCAGGCTTGGCGGGCTTCTCGGGTTTGGCGACGGGCGCTGACCTGGCCTTCTTCGGGCCGCACCAGACCTCTTCCCACACCGACGCGCCGCTGGTCTGGCAGCGGAGTTCGAAGCCGTCGTCCTTGTGCTTGCGCGAGCACGCCTGAGTGTCGCCGTGCCACGCCTTGCACAGGTCGCCGACTTCGCCCTTGTGGCACTGGCGGCCGATCGTGCACTTCTCTACGTAGCCCCTGGGCGGCGGAATGTCGGCGGTGGCAAGGGCGGGAACCCACAGCAGACCCAACAGCGGAAGCAAGAACCGGAAACGCATGGCGAGGCTCCTGAAGGATGGTGGAATTCTCTCCGACTGTGCGACGGTACGCCCGGCCGCGACGGGGTTCAAGGTCTGGGACGTTTGTGCGTTCGGCTGGATCCATTCGCCGGGATCCTGTACTTGGCCAACGTCGCCGGGCCGCCCGGTGATTGTACGGCCCGCCAATGTCCCAGGCTCCCGCCCCCAAGACACCCGACGACTGGAAGTCCCTGCTGCGCCTGCGCGGTTGGGCTGCGCTTGCGCCGACCCGCTGGCTGTGGCTGGGACTGGTCGTGGTGTTGGGGCTGCGCATCGCAGGCTGGATGGTGCAGAAGTTCTGGCTGCCGGAGATGCCGCCGATCCGCGAGATTCTCAAGGGAATCGCGTGGGATGTGGCCCTGACCTGCGGCGTGTTCGCGCTGGGGCGGTCGGTGCAGGTGCTGCGTGGGGTGCGCGGCTGGAGTCTGGTGTCTCGGGTGCTGGGCGGGGGGCTGGTCGCCTCTGGCGTGGTGGCCATCTTCGTGCGGTGGCTGGACTTGGCGCACTGCTTCATGGCCCATGCGCACTGGACGACCGACGCCTTCCTGTACCTCGATTCGGGCTTTGCTGGCAGCTTGCAGGACCCGCGACTGCTGGGCGCGCTGGCGGCGATGGCGGTGACGGCGACGGTGTTCGCGATGGCTCTGGTGCGCGATGGCCGGGCGGCAGCGCGGCGGCCAGCAGGGCACGGCAGGCTGGCGGCGGTGGCGCTTGCGGTCGCGTTGTTGCCGGCGGCCTGGGCGGTGCGGGACGGCTTGGCGTTTCCGCCTGCGGTGAACCAGGTACGGTTGACGCCAGAGATCAATTTCGCCCTGAAGATGTACGAGGCCCTGCGCACCCCCCCGGTCGTGACCCAGGTGCCGCGACTGAGCCCGGCGACGTGGCAGAAGTTCTCGAAACTCGGTCTGGTTCCGCGTCGTCAGGGGCCAGACTCTGACTGGCCGCTGCTGAAGCCCGACACCGAGTTCCCGCCGCTGCCCTATCCCAAGCGCGCGACGGCCACGACCGACCGGCCGAACGTGGTCCTGACCTTCATGGAGTCGACCAACCGCCTGTTGGTGCACGGGTTGTCGGGCCGCTACCAAGGGCTGATGCCCGAGGTCAGCGCGCTGGTGCCGCAGATGACGTCGGTCCAGGGCTTCTACAACACCAGCTCGCCCACGATTGCGGCGTTGGTGACGGCCCTGTGCTCGATCCATCCCCCTTCGCACCCTTACGATCTGCGCGCCGGCGAGTCGGTCGACGGCAAGGCGGCGTACACGTGCTTGGGCGACCTGCTGCGGCACCAAGGCTATCGCACCGTCTACTTGCAGGGCGCGTCCAGAACCGTGACCAGCAAGGAGTATTTCCTGCGCACGCACGGGTTCGACGAGGTCTTTGGCCTCGAGGACTTTCAGGACCGCTACGCCAAGGACGTGCGCGGTCCGTGGGGGCTGCACGACGACCAGCTCGAGGTCGAGGCCGAGCGCCTGATCGAGCGGCTGGAGGCCCAACGTGTGAGCGACGGTCGGCCCTA
>JBMOIG010000111.1:0-14623 GCA_049317445.1 Myxococcota bacterium
TCGCTGAGCATGAAGTCGCGCCCGGCCTTCTGACCGAAGCGGAACTCGACGCCCAGCTTCTGCACGATGGCGATGTCCTGATCGACGCTGGCCTGCGGCAGCCGGTAGATCGGGATCGTGCCCGACACCATACCGCCGGTCTTCTCGAATTGTTCAAACACCGTGCAGGTATAGCCGGCTTGGGCAAGGTAGCTCGCCGCCGTCAGGCCACAGGGACCGGCGCCGACAATCGCGACCCGGACGTTGCGCTGCGGGGCCTGCGGACGGAAGGCGGGCTTGTGCTCCTGCGCCATCACGAAGCGCTTGACCTCGCGAATCGCCAGCGCGTCGTCGTAGTGGCTGCGAATGCACGTGTCCTGGCACTTGCGGTCGCAAATCCGGCCCAGCACGGTCGGGATGGCGCTGTCCTTGCGCATCACCTCGACGGCATCGGCGAAACGACCTTCGCGAACCGCCCGCATGTACTGCGGAACCTTCTGGTCGATGGGGCACTCATCCACGCACGGCGCCTCGACGCAGTCGAACAGGCCAAGCTTGCGCGGTGTTTTTGTGTTCGCGGTGGCCATCCCAGACTTGTGCAGCGTGGGTGCGCGGGCCACGGCGTCGGCGTGCACTTGCAGATTCACGCGGGCGCAGGCCTTGACGACATCGTCGGCAAACGCAACCGGGTCCAGCCCGCGCTGCTTGGCAAACACGCGCGATGCGGCAACGCCCTCGCCACCTGCGTCGGTCAACGCAGCCGCCAGCACGGCAAAGTCCTCGGCATCAAGCGCCACACCCTTGCTGGTGGCAAACGGACCGGCCAGACGGTGACCCAGCGCGCGCGCCAAATTCTCTGCGAAGTCGTTACTGATCGCGGCCGTCCGCACGACGAAAGCGTCCAAGTCCTTGGCGTCGAAGGCGTCCATGGCCCGCGCCGTCTCCCGCATGTACTGCAGCATCCGCAAATAGCCGCCGGACTTCAGGATATCGGAGCAGACCGTGATGGTCTTCATGCCCGCGGACAACAGGCCCGGCATGAAGAACGCGTCGGCGCCGCCCGCGTACGACATCGGCAGGTCGCCGTCGAACTCCGCCGAGAGCTTGGCGGCCAGGCTGGAGGAGATCGCCTGCAGCGGTCGGCCCGACAGGTACATCGTCTTTTCGTTGGCCGGGAAGACGTTGCGGTGGTTCACGACTTCCAGCGTGTTCGTCAACTTGACGCCGAACGTCAGGCCCCGCTCCAGTGCCAATGCCCGCAAACGGGTCAACATGGGCACCGCGTCGACGTACTTCAGGTCGTGGCCGAAGGCCTCGTCCGGCACCGTGACGTCGTCAAATCCCAGCTGCGTGTTCAACAGACCGCGCACGCCCTCGGCCCCTAGCAGCGTCGGATTGAGCTTGACACTGGTGTGGAAGCCCAAGTCGGCCAGCAGGTACTTGGAAATACTCTCGATCTCAGCCGGGGGACAGCCGTGCATGGTCGACAGCGTGATGTTGTCGGACAGGGTCGACGGGATCTGGAGCTGGCGCACTTCGGGCAGGTACGTGGCCACGATGTCGATCAGCGGCTTCTGGTCGGCAGCGGTGTCTCGCACACGACGCAAGTAGTCCTGAACGTTGGGGTTCTGGATGCCCTGCAGGTTGTAGCCCACGCTCAGGTTGAAGACGATGCCCGGCCGGTCCCCCGGCAGGCCCAGCTTCCTGTGCAGGGCGTGGATCAGCACCCAAGCGCGCAGGTACTCGGCGTACGACTCGTGGACCTTGAGCTCCTGCGACCACTCGCAGTTGTACCCCTCGTCCTGCATGTCGATGCACGGCTTGGAGATCTCGAGCTCGTCGAGCGTCTGCACCGTCTTGAGTTCGATGAAGCGCGCGCCACACAGCCAAGCGACGATGATGTTCTGGGCCAGCTGGGAGTGCGGCCCTGCCGCGACACCGAACGGCGTGTCGAGCGTTTGGCCGTACTGTGCGCGGCGAAACGGGTCCGTCGGCGTGGGACGAAAGAAGGCCTTGCGCGGAATGCCGAAGATCGCGTCTTTGCGCTCGAGCTCGTCGAACACCCAGGCGGTCAATTGTTCCATCGAAAGCGGGCGGAAACGGTCGGACATCAACAGAACCTCGGCTGGACCCCGAACGGGGGCGGCGGAGGCTACCACGGGTGCAGCAAGGCGGCCAAGACGAGATCATCACCTGCGTGTCACGCGGCGATGGGCGTACTTAGCGCGCGTAGACCATGCCCCACGCCTGCGTACTGCACCAGCCGCGATGGAACGGCGAATAGGCACCTTCGTGGGTGCCCAAGTCGCGGCCGTCCTGGTAGCAGGAGCCGGTGTTCGCGTAACCAAAGGCCCATGAGTAGCCCATCGCGTCGTTTGCGTTCCAGTGGAAGCCCGGGCTCCACGAAGCCGAGTCGGCGTAGCTGATCGTCCACTGGTGGCACGTCGTCGCGCGCACTTGCGTCTGGGTCTGGTTCATCTTGAACACGCAATCTGAGCGGTGGAAGATCTCCGCACCGTACTTGCCGGTTCCGCTGCCCGGCGTCGTGACCCAGTAGCCGATGGCAGCGCCTGAGTCCTTGCGCAGCAGGTTGATATTGGCGTCGGAGATCTTCTGGAGCACGCCGCTGTTGGGCTGATTGGCGTCCACGGCGGGCACGTCGAAGGCGCCCGCGCGGTCGACGGAGGCCAAGTCGGCGCCGATGCCCGCCTTCAGCACCAGCGTCCAGCCGCCACCGTAGTCCACCATGTTGCAGTAGACTTGGAACGGGTTGCCTGCGCCGATCTTGATCCAGTACGCGCCGCTCTTGGGCGTGAGCGCCTCGGCCTTGGCCTTGGTCAGAACGTCGAGACATGAGCTGCCTGGCTTGGACTTCGCGTACCCCGTCGAGGCGACACAGACCGACGAGCAGCCGTCGCCGTCTGCGTTGTTGCCGTCGTCACACTCCTCGTTCGCGTCCAGCAGTCCGTTGCCGCAGCTGTCCGCCAGATTGCGCCACACCGCGCCGTCGCAGTAGCGCACCGCCTTGATCTTCGTGTCGAAATACAGCGACCCGGCGACCGTGGCCCCGCACGCATACGGCGGCTCGATGCCGTTCTTCAGCACCAGACCGCCGCCGACGCCGACCTTGCTGGAGGCCATGACCTGCACTTGGATGCTCCAGCTCTTCAGGGCTCCGTCCTTCGCATTGTTGAGGAATGCCGTGTCGATGACCTCCAAGTACCACTTTCCCTTGGGGTTCTTACCCACCCAAGTCGTCAGGTCGCCCGACACGGTCTTGGTGTCCGTTGGCCAGGTCGTCTTCACGGCCGTGCCCTTGGCACTCTTGCTCCACAGCACGAACTTGGTCCCCGCCGGGTCGATCAGGTTGACCACCAGGTTGGTCGTGTCGCTGTTGGCGATGTCCGCGGTCACGGTCAGCGCTTGCGCGGTGCCGAAGTCCGGCACTTCGATCAGGTCGCTGATGCCAACCGGGTTGTTGTCCGTGATCTCGATCGGGGTCTTGGTGCTGGCAGCGACCTCGTTGAACTGGTTGGTCAGCAGCCCGTTCGAGACCTCATCCAGCAGGTCCTTGGGCACCGACGCCGCGTCGAACGCCTGCACGCACTCGTAGCTGCCGTCCGCCTTCAAGCCCTTGACGACCAAGCCCGTTCCACATGCCTTGCCCAGCTCAGGCAGCGTCGGCAGGCTGGCAAGATCGGCGTACGCACCTGTGGTCGCCACTTTCGCCAGCTTGGGCGTGCCGGTCAGGTCGGCGTAAGCACCGGTCGTGGCGATATCGGCTAGCGAGGCGGTCTGGGCGAACCCCGAGAGGTCGGGCGTCCCTTGCAGGTCGGCATACTTGCCGGAGGTGGCGACGTTGGACAGCTCGGACTTGCGCGCAAGGTCCGACACCAGCTTCGGGTCCAGCATCGCTTCGGTCACGCACCCGGTGCACGAAAGGTTCTCTGCCACTGCGGCCCGCAGCGCCAGAAACACGGAGGCAAGCGGCTTGCGCGTCAATTCCGGGTCCTCGCCAACCTGCAGCCCCAGCCACGTGTTGTTGGCCAGCAGCGCTGGGTCGATCGCGGCTGTCGCACCCAAGGCGGCAGAGAAGCTGCCGTTCGCCACGTCCACGGACTGCGCCGCCTCTTGCCACAGCGCCGCGCCGCCCTGCGCCTGACCGTAAATCCGAAAGGTCATCGCGTACTTGCCATCGGCTGCCGGACCACCGCCGGTGCTCGTCAGCAAACCCTCGACCAGCACCCGACCCGGCACGCCCGCACTGGAGGGAGCTGCCGCCAGCACCGCCACCAGAAGCGCCAAGCATCCCAACGTCCAAGAACGCAGTCCCAGCCGTACCATCGCGAGCCTCCTCTAGCCAAGTTGTCACGCGCGACGGTTGTAGCTGAGGGCCAAGCTCGCGGCAAGGCAACGATATCCCGCAAGCGATTTCCTGCGGCGAGACCTCCGTTGGACGACAGGCACCAGTGGACCGTGGACGTCACTGGGCAGTTTCTGCCAAGCTGCGGTCCTCCCGGGGGCCGGGAAGGGGGAAATGGGGAATGCGCAAGGTCTGGTTCATCAGCATGATTTTGTTCGCGGCGTGTTCAGGGGGCGGCACGACGGCCTCGACCACTCCGGATGCGACCGACACGGCGGCCGACACCGCGCAAGAAACAGTTCAGGACGTCGCGGACGCAACGACCGATGCCGACGCGACAACGCCTACGCTGGTGCTGAACCTCTCGGCCTTTTGCGACCCATGGGCCCAGTGGGCGTGCGACCGGGCGGCGAGCTGCGGCTGCGGCGCTCCCAAGGGCGGCGCGCTGTCGACGGCGGACTGTCTGGCCAAGATGCGTTCCGTTTGCCAGAAGGACATGGTCAAGGTCGGCCAGATGGTCGACCAATCGCAGGCCCTCGGGTTTGACCCCACCGAGGTCGCCAAGTGTCTGGAATGGCTGGACAAGACGCTGCCGGCGTGCATGGTCACCGCCAAAGACGCCATCCCCTACACCGCCTGCCGCGGCATGTTGGTGTGGACCGCCAAGGGCTTCGAAGCGTGCATGAGCACCGAAGCTCCGTGCGCCGACGGCAGCGGCTGCGTTTCTGGCAAGTGCGGGGCTACGGGCCTGGCCGACGGGAGCGCGTGCCAGAGCCACGGTGAGTGCGCGTCGCGGGTGTGCTATCCGGACACCCACGTGTGCATCAGCACCCACGCCGTGGGCGAACCCTGCACAACAAACGCCGAATGCCCCCCTCTGACGCAGTGCCTGTCGAACAAGTGCACCGCCCCCAGCGAGGCGGGCGCGACCTGCGGCCAAGACGAGGACTGCGGCTTGATGCTCGCGTGCGTCGAGGGCAAGTGCGCGATTCCTCCGACGACCTGCACTGCGGGCGCGTCCTGCGGCAACGGCGGCAAGTGTCTGGGGCCGTACTACAACGCGTGCGCGGCGCAGAAGGCGGACGGGTCGCCCTGCACCCAAGACGGCGAGTGCCTGTCGGGCCTGACGTGTCAGGAGGGCAAGTGCCAGCCGCTGCCGGGACTGGGGCTGCCGTGCGCGAATGGCACCGGCTGCGCGAACGGTCTGGCCTGCAGTCAGGAGAAGCAGACCTGCGAGGCGATGCCCGGCGACGGCCAGCCGTGTGCGATGGGCGAGATGGGGCCGTTCGTGTGCGGTGAGGGCCTTGCC
This sequence comes from Myxococcota bacterium, assembly GCA_049317445.1. GTDB lineage: Bacteria > Myxococcota_A > UBA9042 > UBA9042 > UBA9042 > CAJBNH01. Next base: position 5,652 of record JBMOIG010000111.1, read on the forward strand.
TGTCAGGCCGACACGTTTGTCTGCAAGCCCCCGCCGGGCAAGGGCGAAGCGTGTGCCAATCCGTCGAAGTGCAGCCAAGCCGATGTGACCGGCGACGGCAAGGGCGGCGACTTGGCGTGCGCGTTCGGGCCGTCCGGCAGCTTCTGCGTGCTCAAGCTGGCGGAAGGCGACAAGTGCGAGAACGATGCGTGTCAGGACGGCCTGTTCTGCAACTTCTCCACGGGCAAGTGCACCAAAGTCGTTGCGAGCGGGCAGAAGTGCAAGGACGGCAACGAATGCGGCCCGCAAGGCTCTTGCGTGCCGGACGGCGTGGGGACACTGCGGTGCGCGCCCATGCCCAAGCATGGCGAAGGTTGCCTGTTCGATTGCAGCCCCGGCCTGTACTGCGACAAGGGCATGACCGATCCGACCTGTCAAAAGCCGTTGTGTCAGCTGTTCTACAACCTCGACTAGCCCATTGCCCGGCAGGAGGCACGCATGGCCGCGCCGCGCTTTGGAACCCGCCGTCTGCACTGGGCATTGGGGCTGGTCACCGGACTCACGCTCGTCTCGTGCCAACCGCGTGACTCGGCGCCCTCCCAAACGCCACCGACCACCAACGTCGGCGCACCGGCTGCCTCTGTCCGTAGGCCCTCCGCGACGACGACGCTGGGTCCGGGCGCTGCGACGATTGCCGCCACGCCAACCCCTGCCCTCGCGTCTCCGGGCGCATGGCATCGGGCCTGGGTTGCCGACCTGCCGTGGGGAGCCGCCCCCGGTCAGGCGGGCAGGCGCTGGGCAGCCGAGCAGAACCCGGAGGCGCCGATGGCCCTCGACGTCGCCCCAGACGGAGCGGTGTGGCTGCTGGACCAGGTCAACGGGCGGGTGCAGCGGCTGCGTGTGGCACCCGACGGCGGCGTGACCCTGCTGGGGTCTTTGCAAGTCACCGCGACGACTCAGGATCTTGCGTTGACCCCGGCGGACGGTCTTTGGCTGCTGGATCGCTTCGTGTCGAAGACGGCGCGTCTGGTCGATGCGGCGACGGGTGCGACGCGGGCCGATGTTGCCTTGATGGGAAGCGGCGTGGCTGAGCCCGGCGCGGTGTCGGCCTTGTGGCAGCGCGGCGATGGCCTGTGGGTCGAGGTCGAACACGCAACACTGGTGCGGGTGGCGGACTTTGCCGGGGTGCCGGACCCGGTGCGGCCCTCGCTGCCCGGACGGGTGGCGCCGGGCGGGCAGCGCGCGGTCAAGGCGCTGCGGGTGCCGCCGAATCGTGTGGTGCTGCAGGCGCTTGCACTGCCCCACCGTCCCCAGACCGCGCCGGAGTGGGTGGCGGACCTCAAGCTGCCGCTGCCGATCTGGGCCATCGCCGACGTGTCCTTTGACGCGACGGGCCGAACGTGGGTGGTCGTCGACCTGGCTCGCTTCGTGCCGGGGGAGGACGCTCCGGTCGAGCGAGGTCGCATGGCCATCGCGGTCGATACGACCGGTCGCGAGGTGCAGCGCCTGACGTTGTGCCCTCCCGTCGGCCCCGAGGAGCAGTTCCGCACCGCCCGTATCGGAGGCGACGGCGCCCTGTACAGCATGTGCCGCGGTGAGTCTGGCCTGCGCATCGAGAGGTGGGCGCCATGACCGTCCAACGCCTCGCGTTTCTCACCATGGTGGCGGTCGCCATTGCCGGGGCAGCGCCGGTGTTCGCCAAGCCCGAACCCATGACGCGGGACGCGATCCTGACGCTGGGCAAGACGGTCGTCGGCTTTTCGTACTGGTGGGGCGGCGCCAAGTGGCAGCCAGGCGCAAGCGCCAAGGGCAGTTGCACGCCGACCGGTCCCGACGCCTGCCCGGACTGCACGCACGCGGGTCCGTGGGGCGCGGACTGCAGCGGGTTCGTGGGCAAGGCCTGGCAGGTCGACAAGCCGACAGCGCTCGACACGTACTATCACCCGTACAGCACCCTGAACTACACGACGCAAGAGACGTGGTGGACCAAGATCGCCAAGGCCGATGTCCAGAAGGCCGACGCCTTCACCTACAACAAGAACGGAGCGGGACACATCTTCCTGTATTTCAAGGGAGATCCCTGGGGCAGCGTGTACGCCTACGAGTGCAAGGGCTGCGCGTACGGCTGCGTGTACGGCCTTCGGTCGGTCAGCGCGGACTACGGCGCCCGCCAGCGCAAGCTGCTGCAGACCACACCGACCTGCCAACCCCACTGTGAGGGCACCGCCACCGTTGACGCCAAGTGCGACAAGGTCGACTGCGCCGCATCGGCCGCCAGTTGTGTCGCCGACAGCTTGGGCGTGCGCTGCGTGTCAAGCTTGTGCCCCGCCACCGGCGTGACGCAAGTGTGCACGCCGGATGAAAAAGGCGGGACGATTGCGACCTGCGACAACGGCAGCCTCAAGGACCCCGGCGACTGCGGTGCCTACGGTGCGTGGTGTTCGACCGCTCTGGACGGCCCCGCCACCTGCATCTCGGCGTTCTGCGCGGCCAGCCCCAGCGCGGTTCCCACCGCGGGCGACCTCTGCTTTCAGGGCAAACGCTTTCGCTGTGACGCCAAGGGTGGCCTGACCGAAGTCCCTTGCCCGCCAGACCAGCCGTGCTCCCAGCTACCGGGACAGTCCGGACCGGGTAGCGCCGTCTGCGGGGTGCCCCCGTGCGCCGACTGCAACGACGGCAACCCGTGCACTGACGACCCATGCGTCAGCGGTACCTGCCAGCACGTCCCGAACGCGGCCCTGTGCGACGATGGCAACCCCTGCTCAGCCGGTGACGCGTGCGCAAACGGCGGATGCCTCGCTGGCCCCAACTTCGGTTGCGACGACGGCAATCCTTGCACCAGCGACGCCTGTCTGGGAGGGCAATGCACCCACGTCGCGCAAACCGGCAGCTGCAACGACGGCAACGCCTGCACGTACGCCGACGCGTGCGCGGACGGCGTGTGCGCGGGCGCCTCCAAACCTTGCGACGACGCCAACCCGTGCACCTCAGACAGCTGCCAGGACGGAACCTGCACCGCCATCGCCACCGACGGGGCCTGCGACGACGGCGACGGCTGCACCGTGGGCGACAGCTGCTTTGCCGGCGCATGTACCGCCGGCGCGGCACTGAGTTGCGACGACGGCGAAGCGTGCACGCAGGACGGCTGCCAGGATGGCGCGTGCACCCACTCGGGCGGCGACCAGCCCGTCACGGCCAGCTGCGTGGGCAGCGCGGTGCAGCTGACCAGCCCCTGTACGGGCGGGGAGGCAAAGCTGCTGCCCTGCCCCGAGGACTCGCCTTGCAAGTTCGGATTGTGCGGCGGTTTGTCCTTCGATCCGAACGACTTCTTCCCGCCCTCCGGCGATGCCACGACAACGACCGATGGATCGCTGCGCGACGGGCTGCCTGCGGGCGACGGCGGCGGAAGTGGCGTACCGGTGAACGCGCTGGTGGCATCGAACGGGGCTGGCTGCTCCGCATCCCGCTCGGCCCCGCCGCAAGGCGCGCTGCTGCTGCTCGCACTGGCGGTCCTGACCAGACTGCTTCGGCGCAGGACCGGGATGCGCCGCCACGGCGCCTGACGTCGTGTCCAAAATCCTTGACGCTACAGAAAGCTGGATGGTGGCCCGGCAGTGTGGACGGGTCAACGCGATCGGGGCGGAACGAGCGGGCTGTCGGAAGGTCAGACGTTGACGCCGGTGCCGCTGAGCGTGGGCGCGGAGGCAGACCAGCGGTCGTATTCCTCAGCCAGCACGGTCACGTCGCGCAGAATGCGGTCGGCATCGAGGGTCAGGTAGCGGTCGCCCTCACGCACCACCTCACCACCTGCCACGACCAACCGCACTTCGCTGCCGTCGGAAGCCCAGATCAGGTTCTCGACGACGTTGTTCAGGCGCGTGGGCACCATGTTCGGCTTGTCGAGGCCCAGCAGCACCAGGTCCGCCGCCTTGCCGGGCTCGAGACTGCCGGCGTTGACGCCCAGAACGGCCGCCGCGTCGATCGTGATCATCTCGAGCACCTGCTGCGCCGGCAGGTATTCCGCGTTGCAGTGCAGGGCCTTCTGATACTGCGAGGCCAGTCGTGCCGCCGCGAGGATGTTCTGGTTGTCGGCGCTGCCGGAGCCATCGGTCGAGACAGCGACCGGAATGCCCTTCTCCAGCATCCCCATGATCGGCGGCATGCCCGACCCGAGAATGGTGTTGGCCAGCGGGTTGTGGACGATGCGCGTGCCGGTGCGGGCCAGGATCTCCAAGTCACCATCGGTCGTGTGCACCTGATGGGCCAGTACGGTGTGCTCGTCCAGGATGCCGATCCGCAACGCGTACTCGACCTCGGTCTCTCCATACGTCTGGCGGAACCACGCGGTCGTCGCCTTCTCTTCGGCGCTGTGACAGTGAAACAGCGTGCCGTGCTCGCGTGCCCAAGCCTTCTGCGCCTGCAGCATCTCGGGGCCATTCGAAAACAGCTGGTCGGGGCCGGGGATCACCTGGATGCGCGCCTTACCCGCGTGCTTGGCGTGGTAGCCGTCGAGTCGGGCCACCGCCTGCGCTGGCGTGTCCAGGATGGCGGCGTAGTAGTGCCGATCCTGACTGCCGACCGCCGCGATGAGGCGAGTGCCCGCGGCCTCCGCCGACGCGACCAAGTCGTCTGCAAAGTACTTCGAGTAGTTGCAGTGATGCGTCATCGCGGTGGTGATGCCGTAGGACAGGTCGTCCAGCCGCGCCTTGAAGTACGACACCTGCTGCGGCGTGCGACCCAACAGCTGGACCAGCCGATCGCGCTCCTCAGTCATGAAGCGGGTGAACGGATTGACGATACCGTCCAGCCACTTGGTCAGCGGCACGTCCTTGACCAGACCGATGATGGGCGGCTCGTGGTCGTGGCCGTGGCACTTGACGAAGCCCGGCAGCACGACGCCCGGCAGCTGCACCAGATCCGCAAGCGTGGCGGGACCTTGCGCGTCCTTGCGGCCGATCACCTCAAGCGTCGGCCCGTGTGCGGCCAACAGGCGCTCGCCGACCTCGGGCATGTACGCACCGACCTCCAGCACGCGGTCGCCCTGCCACAGCACGTAGCCGTCATGGATGCGAGTGGCGCGGCCGAGCGTGTCGCCCAAGGGCAGCAAGTAACGCGAGCGGAGGAAACGGGGCATGGGGGGATTCTCCTGGTCGGCAGTCCGCCGGACCTGCCCGAAGTTCGACGGGCCGGGTCGGGTCTGGGGTCGCGGCGCAGCACCGTGCGACAAGTCCCTTGCGACGTCAAGGCTTCGCTGTGTGCCGATCGCTCGGGTCCGCCGGGGCCCGGCGCAGCGCCTCGACAACGCCGGCGCCGACCCGCTCTGCCTTGTCGCTGGGCACGTCCAACAGCGTGCGGTCCCTCCGCGGGTCCACGTCGCCAACCTTGCGGCCTTGCTCGGTCCATAACCCGTCCAGTCGCAAGCCCCGAATCATGCCGGAGATCGCCGCCACGACAGGCTGCCCGTCTACGGTGGCCACCACGTCGCCAGCCTCGACGAGGTCGCCGATTTCCTTGTGGCGCCGCAGCACGCCCGCCGTCGGGCTGCGAAGAAGTCGCTCGTTGGTGAGCCCTTGCACATCGCCGGGAATGCCCGTGTGCAACTGCGCCGTTCCGTGGTCGAGGACGCGGCCCAAGTCGGGTCCCCGCTGGGTCTCGATGACGTAGGTGCAGTGCTCTCCAGCGCGCCAGCCGGGACCCAATGCGACCACCACGGGCGCGACGGCGGGGGTCAGGTCGGCGTCGCTCAGGCCCCGCAACCGCGCATCGACCAACGCGTGCGGACGCAGCTGCGCAAGGAGTTCCGCCAGATCGCCAGTCCAGACGGGCACGTTGCCGCACTGCAGCGACTGGTGAACGGCGTCGAGCGTCGGCGCGTGCACTCCAGTGAACTCGCCCACTTGCACGCGGCCGGACAGCGCGGCCGAAGCAAACGCAACCGTCAAGCGCAGGGCAGTCGGGCGCGGCAGATCCTGGACGACCACCCGCCAGCCCGCCCTGCGCAGCGCCACCACCACGCCGCTGCCCAAGTCGCCGCCACCGCGCACGACAACGACGCTGACGCGAGACGCAGGCTGTTCGGCAGGATCGGGGGTCACGGCAGGTCCTGGCGGCGGGTCCGGGGGGAGGCTCTGGGGCCACGGTCTAGGGCGGCCGCGACGATAGCAGCCCCCCGGGCGACCGGCCAGTCCCGGAATGCCGGAGCAGGATTGTCCCGTTCCGGGTCAGCCGAATTTTCGCAAACTCGTGTGAATTTCCGTGTCCTTGCTCAAGCGTCACGGCTTTCGGCGCAGGAGAAACGAAGTTGGAGGAACCACTCGCAGAACCGAATCGTTCGCAGTATCCTAGCCGACATCACGGCACGTTGAATCTTTGTTTTGCGTCGCCGTGCTCTCCCCAGGGACTCGCCTGCAGCGGGTCCAACCGAATCTTGCCGGATCTCGTGATCGCTTCAATTCGAGACCCAATTTGCCCTAATAAGGGGGTTCCCATGTGTCGACGTCTTCGCCTTCGCTCGACGACGGTCGGATTTCTGGTGCTGGTTCCTGTCTTCCTGCTTTCTGCCTGCGGCAGCGATGACGTTGTGATCGGACCTGAAGGGGAAGAAGGGGACGTCCTCGCCGACGCCGTCGATGCGGTCGTGGGCGACACTGCTGACGTCGTGCTGCCCGACACGGTCACGGCCGATGGCGTGGGAACGTGCGTGCCGGCCGACTGCAACGACCAGAACCCCTGCACCACCGACACCTGCGATGCTGCTGGGGTCTGCCAGCACGTGAACAACACGGTCGCCTGCGACGACGGCGACATGTGCACGACCAACGACGCCTGCAGTGCCGACAAGTGTGCGGGCGGCGGCGCGGCGAACTGTGACGACGGCTCTCCCTGCACGACCGACACCTGCGACAAAGCCACGGGCTGCGTCCACACCGCGTTCGAGGGCGCCTGCGACGACGGCGACGGCTGCACCCAGAACGATGTCTGCAAGGACGGCAAGTGCGGTAACGGCGCGGCCCTGACCTGTGACGACGGCAACCCCTGCACCGACGACAAGTGCAGCGCGGCCACCGGCTGCACCTATCTGCCCAACACGACCGCGTGCACCGACGGCAACGCTTGCACCAAGGGCGACAAGTGCGCGGCAGGCAAGTGCGAGCCCGGCTCCAGCGCCGTGACGTGCGATGACAACAACCCGTGCACCGACGACTCGTGCGACCCCGACACGGGCAACTGCGCCTTCCAGCCAACCACCGGCGCCTGCAACGATGGCAACGACTGCACCACGGGCGACGCGTGCTCGGCCGGACTCTGCTTCGGCAAGCCCAGCTGCAGCTGCACGGTGGACAAAGAGTGCGATGACAAGGACGCGTGCACGTTCGACACGTGCAATCAGGGCGTTTGCCAGTTCGACGCCGCCTCCGACAATCCCTGCGACGATGGCGATGCCTGCACTCAGGACGACAAGTGCTTCGAGGGCAAGTGCAAGCCCGGCACCGCCAAGATCTGCGACGACGACAACGCTTGCACCACGGACAAGTGCGTCCCCGGCTTGGGCTGCGTAGCTGGCTTCAACGCGGACGCGTGCGATGACGGTAACGCCTGCACGCAGGGCGACGCGTGCTCGTACGGCAAGTGCCTGGGTACCCCGTTCTGCGAGTGCAAGGCCGACGGCGACTGCAACGACGGTCTGGACTGCACCGACGACGCCTGTGTGGCCGGCAAGTGCGCCAGCAAGCCCGCCGGCAACGGCAAGGCCTGCAACGATGGCAACAGCTGCACGGTGGACGACACTTGCCAGTCGGGCGAGTGCCTGCCGGGCAAGGCCAAGGCGTGCGACGACCAGAATCCGTGCACGACCGACGCGTGCGATGTCAAGACGGGCAACTGCACGACGACGCCCAACACGACCCCCTGCAACGACAACGACCTCTGCACCTCGAACGATGCGTGCAAGGAGGGCAAGTGCCAGGGCGGCGGTGTCACCAACTGCGACGACGGCAAGCAGTGCACCAACGACAGCTGTGACCCGGGCTCGGGTTGCGGCAACTCGCCGAAGAGCGGCACGTGTGAAGACGGCAACCCGTGCACGGAGGGCGACTACTGCGGCACCGGCGAGTGCAAGACCGGCACGGTCAAGTCCTGCGACGACAAGAACCCTTGCACCAAGGACAGTTGCGACGAAGTGAAGGGTTGCATGTATGAGGAGCTTCAGGGCTCGTGCGACGACGGCAACGCCTGCACCACCGAAGACACCTGCATCTCGGCCGTGTGCACGGGCGCCGAGAAGGTGTGCGACGACCTGAACGCCTGCACCGCCGACGCGTGCGACCCGGCGGCAGGCTGCAAACACACAATGACCGCATCCGCTTGCGACGACGGCGACGCCTGCACCAAGGGCGACATGTGCATCGATGGCACCTGCAAGCCCGGCGCTGCCCTGACCTGCGACGACAACAACGCGTGCACCGAGGACACCTGCGACCCCAAGACCGGTTGCGCGGCCAAGCCGTTGGCAGACGGCGCGGTGTGTGCTGCGGCAGGCTGCAACGGCTCGACCTACACCTCGGCCGGCTTGTGTCTGAGCAGCATCTGCGTGCCCGGCGACAAGAAGGACTGCAACGACGCCAACGTCTGCACCGACGACGCCTGTGACCCGTCCAAGGGCTGCATCGCGACAAACAATGTCGCATCGTGCAACGACAGCTCCGCCTGCACCAAGAACGACACGTGCAAAGACGGCGCCTGCACCGCCAGCCAGCCGGTCGTGTGCGACGACGGCAACGCCTGTACGGTCGACTCGTGCGACCCGACCAAGGGCTGCCAGAGCGCCAGCGCGACCGACGGCGCGACCTGCATCGCGCCCGCTTGCGACGGCTTGACGCAGATTCCGGGCTCGACCTGCACCTCCGGCACCTGCATCAAGACCGGTGACCCGATCAGTTGCGACGACAACAACCCGTGCTCCGACGACTCGTGCAACCCCTCTGGCGGCTGCG
>JBMOIG010000112.1:0-14549 GCA_049317445.1 Myxococcota bacterium
GGAGCCAACACCGGGACTTGAACCCGGGACCTGCTGATTACGAATCAGCTGCTCTACCAACTGAGCTATGTTGGCGACCTGTCGCGGACCCGTTCGTAACCCCGGGTCCAGCGGGGGCCGAAGTCTAAGCAAGACTCCCGCCGACCGCAAGCCCCCGCGACACCGGACCCCACTTCTGGCACGATGGCGGGCGCCGTCGGCCGCCGGGCCGGTGCCTGAGGCCAAGCCGTTGATCTTCCGCGTCTCCCATCTGCCGTGCCTCGTGCTGCTGGCCTCTTGCGGCCGCACGCCGAATTCTGCCGGGGTGCCGTCGCTTCTCGCTTCCCACTCGACGTCGGCGCCCGTTGCCGCCATTGCCGCCCGCGCTGCACCTCCTCCCGTTTCGCCTGCTCCCGCTGCCGTGCCGCTCGCCGACCCGGAGCTGGACCCCTACCGCCATGCCGACGCTGTCGCCGTGGACCACGCGGACCCGTACGCGCACGCTCGCGACTTGATGGGCACTTTCGGCCTCGCTCCGGCGGGGGGAGGGCGCTCCATCGGCACGCCGCAGCTGGGCTACCTGCTTGGCGGCGTTCCCGTGACCAACTCTCCGTACTTGCAAGTGATTCCCTACACCGGGCAGCGCGGCTTCGTGTGGGGTACGCAGCTGCTGGTCGACCTGCTGTACAGGTCGGCGCAGACGGTCGCGGAGGAGCATCCTGGCTCAGTCTTGCGTATCGGCAACCTGTCCCGCCCCGGCGGTGGCGACATCCCTCCCAGCGTCAGCCACAACAGCGGCCGCGACGCCGACATCGCCTTCTTCGCCTACGACCGCATGGGCCGCAACGAGCTGCCGCCGTCCACGCTGGTGCACTACGACGAAACCGGGGTGGCGGACTGGCCCGAGTCGGCGCGCGGGCGTTTTGAGTTCGACACCGCCCGCAACTGGACGCTGGTGCGTCGGTGGCTGTCGGACCCGGACGTGGTGGTGCAGTGGATCTTTGTGTCGGTGCCGCTCAGAAACCTGTTGTTGGACCATGCTTTGCGCATCGGCGAGCCCGAGACCTTGCGGCTGTCGGCCCAGCGCGTGCTGGTCGAGCCGAAGACCTCGAGTCCGCACGCCGACCACTTTCACCTGCGCATCGCGTGTCCTCCCGACGACCGCCCCGGGTGCATCGACGGTCCGGGGCGGACTTCGCTGGCGCGCGACGCCCAGGTCGACGCGCTGCTGCACCTGTACCGCAGCGGATCGCCGGCAGAGCAGCGCTATGCCCGCGAGATGCTTAGCCTCCCGACCGACGGCGCCGATTTCGAGCTGCCACCCATCGAAAGCGAGGACTGACCATGCCACGCCGTTCTGCCGTGCTGTTCGTCTCCTTCCTGTGTCCGGTTGCGCTTGCATGGGGGTGCGGCAGTGACGATGCGCCGACGACCTCGCTGCCCGCAGTGGACGTCGTCGTGGATGCCGTGCAGGACGTGGAACCAGAGGTGGCCTCCGACCTGACCACGCCGCCTGACGTCGGGGCAGACGTTGAGGCGGAGGTGGATGCCGTGCCGGACGTCGAGCCAGACGTGGACGCCGCCGACTTGCCCGACCCCGTGACGGTGCCGACCGACCTGCCGCCGGGCGTGCAGGCGGTCCACTTGGGCCAGGTGCCGTTTGACGAGGTGGGCAAGTCCCCGGACCTGAAGCTGAACTTGCCGGCAGAAACCGTCGGTTGGCTGGCCATTGTGCAAGGCGCGCATCCGGGCATTTTCGGCATTTCCAAGATCATTTCTCCCAAGGGCGAGATGCTGGCCAAGGGCAAGTGCGTGACCGACGTCTGCGTGGACTGCAAGAATCGCGTGGGGATGTCTCCGGCGACGGGAGCGGCGATCCTGCCCAGCTCGACGGGGGTCAAGGCACAATCGGGCAACTATTTCCTGCAGTCGTGCGGTTTTCATTGGCTCAAGCAGGGTAATCAATACTCGCCCAATCCCTACACGATGGGGCCCATCACGACGACGGCGTTCGTCAAGACCGCTGCGGGTGGCGCGGTGCCAGACCAAGGGCGCGTACTGCTGCGGTTCTTCTTCACCGGCGGCGGCCAGCTCCAGGCGGCGGACGCTCCGACGGACCCGCGCATCATCGGGATGCTGGCGCAAGTCACTGCGTTGTACGGTGCCGTCGGACTGACCGTCGAGGTTGTTGACTGGCAGGACACGGCCCCGGGCTTCACGGTCGTGCACCTGGCCGAGGACCTGACGACGACCGGTGCCAGCGACCTGGACCTGCTGTTCGCGCAGGCGGCGCCGTTTGGCGGCAGCGCAGTCGTGGACGTGTTCTTCGTTGACCAGCTGATCGGCGGCACGGAGTCCAAGGGCGTGGTCGGCGGAGTGGCCGGTGGCGTGCCGGGCCCGGCGTTCTATCACGGGATCCCGCGGGCGGGCGTGGCGATTGCGATCGCGTCGCTGGGCGGCGATCCGGTGTGGCTGGGCCGCACGCTGGGCCACGAGGTCGGCCACTTCCTGGGCCTGTGGCACCCCAGCGAAGGCGACGGCAAGGCCTTTGACCCTCTGGAAGACACCCCGCAGTGCGGCTTCGGTCAGGACGCAGACCAGGATGGCGCCGTCTCGGTCGAGGAGTGCGTCACGTTGGGCGCCAACAACCTGATGTTCTGGTCGCTGGGGTCACCGACCGCCCTACTGTCGCCTGAGCAGGGGCGCGTGCAGCGCTCAAACCCCGTGGTCTGGCCTGCGAGTCCCCCTTTCTGACGGCAGCACCCACCGCCGCCCTCGAGGTCACTACCTTTGCCCGCAACGTCTCCCCCGAAACACCCGCTCGCGCCCTCCACTGCCTTGCGCCCGGCGCTGCTGGCGCTGTCGTCGCTGCTGGTCGTGCAGCTGCTGTTCGGCGTGTGGCCGGTCATCGCGGTGCTGGTGATGGAACACGTGTCGCCGCGCGTGCTGATCGGCACCCGGCTGCTGGGCGCCGCGCCGCTGCTGCTGCTGCTGGTGCGCCCGTGGCGGTTCGGGATGTCGTGGAGAGAGATCCTGTCCTGCGCGGGTCTGGGCTTTCTGGGCATCGCGCTCAACCAGATCCTGTTCGTCGAGGGACTGGCGCGGTCGACCCCCATCAACTCGGCCATCCTGGGCTGCCTGATTCCGGTGTACACGGCCGGACTTGCGCTGCTACTGGGGCGCGAGCGGCCTCGGCCGCTGCGGCTGGTCGGTCTGGCGTTGGGACTGGGCGGCGCGCTGTTTCTGGTGGGCGCTGAGCGGCTGGACCTGGGCCCCGACCGGATGCTGGGCAACCTGATGCTGATGTCGAACACCTTTGTCTACAGCGCGTATCTGGTGCTGGCGCGGCCCTTGTTCGCCAAGTACGGGGCGTTGCCGGTGCTGACGTGGGTATTCGCGTGGGCGGTGCCGATGGGGCTGCCGTACGCGTGGCACGACATGGTGTCGCTCGACTGGGCGCACCAGCCGCCGATCGTGTGGGGCGGGCTTGCCTATATCGTGTTTGGCGCAACGATTCTCGCGTACGTGCTCAACGCCGTGGCCCTTCGGCACGTGACGGCGTCGACGGTGGCGGTGTTCGTGTACCTGCAGCCGCTGATCACGGGCGTGGTCGCCGACCGCGTGCTGGCCACCCGACCCGATTGGCACGCGTGGGTGTCGGCGGGGCTGATCTTCGCGGGAATTGCGCTGGTTACGCGCGAGGGCACGCGCCGGCTGAGGAAGGTGCCGGAGCGGCCGTCCGCGTAACCGTGTGCGCTACCTGACCTTCGACCCTCGCAAATACCCAAGCAACTCCGAGTCGGTTCCCAGCACCATGTGGGTCTTGCCCTCGGCACGACCGCTGCCCAGCGCCTTGGGATACAGCTCCAGCGTTTGCAAGAAGCCGTAGAACTCAGGGTCCTGACTGTAGGCCTCGGCGTAGATGCGGGTGGCCTCTGCGTCGGCGGTGCCCTCGATCTCTCGCGACTCTCGATAGGCGGTAGAACGGATCTCCTTGAGCTTGCGCTCCATCGACCCCGTGATCTCGGCCGACCGTCCCGCGCCTTCCGACCGGTACTGCTCGGCCACCTTCTGGCGCTCAGCAATCATGCGGTTGAAGACGTTGGCCTGCACCGCCTCGATGTAGTTGATGCGTCGCAACCGCACATCGACGAGCTCGACACCGTACTCGGCCTTGGTCAGTGGCCCCGCGCGTTGCACAATCTCGTGCTGCAGCACTTCGCGGCCCTTCTTGACCGTCAGCTCTTCACCCGACCCCGTCGCTGCCGCGGGCAAGTCGATGGGGCGGGGGTCGGGACGGACGGCCTCGATCAGGTTGTGCTCCGAGATGGTCTGGCGCACTGCTGAGTCGATGACGTCGTCCAGCCGGGTCATGGCGCCTTCGCGGCTGCGGACCGACTGCAGGAACTTCAGCGGGTCGACGATGCGCCAGCGCGCCGTGGCGTCCACCCAGATGAAGCGCTTGTCTTTGGTCGGGATCTGCGCGCGGTCGCCGTCCCAGCGCAGCATTTGCTTGGGGAAACGGTGCACGACGTACCACGGCATCACGATGTAGACGCCCGGACTTGTGCGGGCCTCGCCGACCGGCTGGCCGAACTCGGTCAGTACGACCTGCTCGTACTCGGGCACGACGATGACGGTCTTCTCGGTGATGAAGTAGACCGCGACGATGACGAAGATCCAGAGGAGTGCGGTGCGGTTCTTCACTTGGCACCTCCCTGGCGCTTCAGGTCAAGCAACGGCAGGACATTGGCCCCCGTGCTGCCGTCGAGGATGGTCAGGTCACCCACCGCGGGCAGCACCTGTCCCATGGTCTCCAAATACAGTCGCCTGCGGGTCACGTCGGGCGATTTGCGGTACTCCGCCAGGATCGCCAGAAAGCGATTCGCGTCGCCCTTGGCGCGATTGACGCGGTCGATGGCTTGGCCTTTCGCTTGCTCGACCGTCCGCAACGCCTCGCCCTCAGCTGCCGGGATCTCACGGTTGTAGGCAGCGCGGGACTGGTCGATGACCTTCTCGCGGTCCTGCTCAGAGCGGTTGACGTCGTTGAAGCTCGCCTGCACCGGCTCTGGCGGGGTGACGTTGCGGAGCTGCAGCGCCACGATCGACAGGCCGGACTTGTAGGTGTTCAGTTGCTTCTGCAGCAGCCGCTTGGCCTCGGCCTCGATCTCACTGCGGCCCACCGTCAACACCTGGTCGACCGTGCGACTGCCGATCACCTGACGCAGCACGGCTTCAGACAGGTCGCGCACGGTCTGCGCCGGCTCCTCGATCTGGAACCAGTAGGCCGTCGGGTCGCTGATGCGGTACTGCACGATCCACTCGACGTCGGCGATGTTCAGGTCGCCGGTCAGCGTCAAGGATTCGAGGGCATACGGCTGCTTGGCGAACTCGCTGCGGACGTCGGAGCGCACGGTGCGGAAGCCGAACTCCTCCTTCAGCACCTGCTTGGTCGGGACCAGGTGCACCTCGTCCAGACCGAACGGCAGCTTGAAGTGAAAGCCCGGCTCTGCGATGCCACCCCAGCGGCCCAGTCGCAGGATCACGCCCTGCTCGTCGGTGCCGACGGTGTAGACAGAGCCTCGCAGTGCCAGCAGGGCCAGCACGGCCAGCACACCCCACAGCAGGTACATCGCCCAGCGGTCGGGTAACTGGATGTCGGGGGGACGGAATCCGGGCGGGTTTCCGCCCTTGGGGTCTCGGGTTGGCTCAGCCACGGTTTGCCTCCTTGGGACGCAATGGGCCCAGAGGATGCCACACCGCGGGTGCGCTTCACACCCCGCACCAACCAGCCGTTGCAGAAAGAGGAGCTACCTCACCCAGACGTTGACGTTGTCGACTGCGAAGGACTCGTTGGTCGGAGCTTCGTTCAGGTTCGAGCTGAACCGGATCTCCACATTGCCGGCCGTGTGCGGAACGGCTGCGGTGAAGGTGACCGCCTGCTCGCCCCAAGGGACGCCACACTGCTGATTGGTCGAGATGACGTTGAACGGTTGCGCCCAGATTTGCTGGCCGTTGACCAGCACGTAGCCGACCTCCATGTCCCACGAGTCGAGGGCGATGTACGTGCCGTTCACGCGCACTTGGGTGTGGGCGGGCAGCACCTTAAACAACTCGACCAGCGACACGCCGGCGCCGGCGAAGCCGTAGCCGCCCAAGATCTTGCCGTACGCCCCGCACGACGTGACGACCGGGGGCTGCCAAGCGCCCGCATTGACCTCGAAGGTGTCCGACGACAGCCGTGTCCAACCGTCTGCCTCGCACCAGTAATCCGCAGCGACGCCTGTGAAATTCAGGGAGTACAGACCGGCCGCCATCGACCCGCGGCTCTGCAGGATCTCCAGACACGACTTGCCCGGCAGCTCCTTCATTCCCAGCAGGTAGCAGGCCTTGCCGTCGCCCAGCCAAGGCTTGTTGCAAGCGCAGGTGTAAGAGCCGGGCAGGTTCGTGCAGGTCGCCTGGGTCGAGCACGTGCCGCCGCTGCCCAGGATCTCGATGTTGCCGACGAAAGCGCCCTTGCCGTTGTTGCCGTAGCCGTCGATCGTGCGGAACAAGAAGCGCAGCTGCGCTTGCTTGCCCGCGTAGCCGGTCACCTCGACCGTCTGGCGCACGAACGTCGTCATCGGCGAACCGTACTTCGCCAGCAGCACCTGCTGAGGTCCGAGCACCAGATAGACCTCCAAGTACTCGTAGGGCAGCGGCTCTTGCGTCTGCAGCGACAGGTCGTAGCTGATCTTGTGCAGCGTATCCTTCGAGAACGTGAACACCGGCCCGGTCGCAGTGCCCTGGTTGCCCGTTCCCGGCGTGTCGTAGTTGGTGCCGTTGCCGTAGTACAGGTACTGCTCCGACTGCTTCCATCCGACGTTGTTGGCGCCGACCGGGTCGAGGACCCACCCCTTGGTGCCTTGGGTCGTGAAGTTCCACGTCCACGGCTGCGGGCACTCGTTGATGTCGGAGCAGGTCTTGCCGTCGCCCTCATAGCCCGCCTTGCACTGGCACAGGAAGTTGCCGGGCGTGTTCGTGCAGGTCGCCTCCTTGGCGCAACCCGCCGTACCGTTGGCGCATTCGTCGATCTCGACGCATGTCTTGCCGTCGCCGAAGTAGCCGGTGTTGCACTTGCATTGGAACGCGCCGGGCGTGTTGGTGCACGTGGCGAACTTGCCGCAGCCCGCTTGTCCGGTCATGCACTCGTCGACGTCGTCGCACGTGACGCCGTCGCCTTGGAAGCCGGACTTGCAGGTGCAAGAGAACGACCCGAACGTGTTGGCGCATAGGGCGTTGGGGCTGCAGCCCGATGAGCCGTCCTCGCACTCGTTGGCGTCGCCGCACGTCAGGCCGTCGCCTTGGAAGCCGGGCTTGCAGGTGCAGACCTTGGTCTCGCCGGACATCTTGCAAAATGCGTAGGGGCTGCAGGCGTTTGCGAACGCGCACAGGTCGCTCTTGACGCAAGACTGGCCGTCAGTGCCCACCTTGTACGGATAGTCGCACAGGCACTTCCACGAGCCTTCGGTGTTGACGCACTGGCCGATGCCGCCGCACGAGCCGACGCCGGTCTGGCACTCGTCCGCGTCCTTGCAGGTCAGGCCGTCGCCTTGGTAGCCGGGCAGGCACACGCACTCAAAGCTGCCTTGGGTGTTGGTGCAGCTGGCGAGTGCAGAGCAGCCGCCGTTGTCCTGGCTGCACTCGTTCACGTCACCGCACGACTTGCCGTCGCCGACAAAGCCGGGCTTGCACTTGCAGGCGTAGCTGCCGGGCGAGTTGGTGCAGTTCGCGTTGGGGCTGCAGGGCACTTGGTCTTGGGCGCACTCGTCGAAGTCGTCGCAGACCTTGCCGTCGCCCGTGAAGCCGGCCTTGCACACGCAGTCGAAGCTGCCCTCGTTGTCGAAGCAGTCGGCGTTGGTCGAGCAGCCAGAGGTGCCGGTCGTGCACTCGTCGACGTTGCCGCACAGCGGCGGGTCGCCTTGGTAGCCCGGGGCGCACGCGCAGCCAAAGCCGCCGTCGGAGTTGGTGCAGATGGCGCCGGGTCCGCAGGGTTCCAGCACGCACTCGTCCACGTCCATGCAGAACTTGCCGTCACCGGTGAAGCCGGAGTCGCAGATGCACTTGACTTCCAGCGTATCGGTGTTCGAGCACGAGGCCGCGAGATCACAGGGGTTCAAGTCACTGCCGCAGACGTCGAAGGCCAGGATCGTCACTTCCGCGCTCAGGGCTACTGCCTCGGGCGAGTAGGCGTCCTTCACGGTGACAAAGCACTGCAGCAGGTCGCCCGCGGCCACGCTTTTGCCCTGATCCGACCCGACGAGCTGCGACACTTGCGCTTCCTGTGAAGTCGCCGCCGGATTGACGTAACCGTTGATCTTCCAACCCCACTCGTACGCGATCGGGTCGCCGTCGGCGTCGACCGGCGGTTCGACCATTGTGCAGGTCACCGCCGACATCAGGTCCACCGGGCTGGGGTCGATCGCCAGCTGCACGGCCGACGGCGGGGCGTTGCCGATGGTAACGACGGCCTTGCCTGCGGGTCCAAAGGCCGCCGGGTCGTGCGCCTGCACCTCGACGGACCAAACGTCGCCCTTGGCGGTCAAGTCCGCAGGCACGGTCGCGGTCGTGACGTCAGTGGGCAGATCGTTGCGGAACCACTTGTAGCTATAAGTCAATTCGCTGGCGGCGCGATCCGGGTCGACCGCCGGGGTCACGATCTTGGCCTGCAGGTCGTCGATGCTGGTGGGCTTGACCGGCTCAATCGCGATGGTCGGAGCCCCCGGGGCGGTGTTGACGAAGACCTTGACGTCGACCTTGGTCTCCAGACCAGCGGAGTCGATGGCCTGAACCGTCAGCGTGCGGACGCCCAGCGGCAGCGGTCCCACCTCCAGCGCCACCTTGCCGTCGCTGCCCGCCTTGCCGTCGAATAGCGGCGCCGCCTGATGGTCGGAGTACCAGCGCACCGTCAGCATCTCAGCCAGATCCCGATCGTCAGAGACCTGCGCGGCCAGCTGCAACTTCTCATCCTTGTTGATGATCTGTCCGGGCAGCGGCGAACCGATGGCGACCGTTGGCGCAAGGTTGCCTACCGCGTCGGCGCTGTCGCCGCTCGCGTCTCCCGCGGTTTCCGACGTGACGACTTGGCCGCACGCCGACAGCGCGAGGACCCACAACGACACCGACGCGAGACTGCGAAAAGAATGAGGCGACATGGGGGGACTCCTGCTGGTCGGCGCATTGTCGCACTTCCCCGACCGCAAGCAAGCGCGCACCGGGCTTTGCGTTTGCCGGTCAGGGTTGTGCGGGTGCGACAAATTGCCCGTGGCCGTCGGCAGCAAACCGCACCTTGCGCAGGATTCGCCCGTCCGGCAGGGCAACCGTGGCGCAGCGGAACGGCAGGTCGGCCCTCAGCAATTGGCCGTCCTGCACCCATTCGCACCCCAACAGCCGCTCGGCCCGTGCGCAAGTCACCACAAGCTCGAGAGACTCAGGCCTTGTCGTCACCGTCACCGGAAGCGGACGCAGCTGCTGCAGCCACCGGGGCTCGGTCCAAGCCGCCACCGTCTTGCCGTCGACCCGAGCCTCTGCCCGCAGCACCTGACGCCGCAGCCACGTCGGCACCCGCAGGTCGACCGTCGCCGGGTGATCGGCATCGACGGGGATGTCGCGGCCCAACCACTCGAACACGATACGGAAACTCTCTTCGGCGGCATCCGGGGTAATGGCGATCAGGATCTCGTCGCACCGCACGACCACGGGTTCCGGCGAGTTTGCGTCGAGCCAGCGCCGCACGGCCTCAGACGCCGTGACAGGCTGTAGCGTCGGTCGGCGGCGGTCCACGTCGGTCAGATGCTGGTCCACGGTGGCCCAGTCGCCTTGGTCGCGGTGCAGTGGCAGCGGCGACCGCCCCATGCGCGTGCCGATGTACTTGTCGTGGGTCATGGCGCACACGACGTGCACGCCGGGTCGCACGGTTCCATCCGCAGACTTCAGGCCGGCCACCCTCCGGTCCAGATAGGCGCGCAGCGTCGCGGCGTCGGCCAGATAGTCGCCTTCGATGTTGTATTCAGAGCGGATTTCGACCGTGCCGTGGTCCGCAGGCCCCTGCGCGTGCTCGCGGTGGCCTTGGCGGCTGGCCCGCAGCGGGTTCACGGTCGGCCCTTGCCCGTACAGCGACGGCTTGGGCCACGACGAGTCGGCGGGCACCCCCAGACGCCGCAGGGCTTGCAGGGACCGCACGTCGTCACCGGGCACCGCCGCCATCTCGAAGCTGCCCGACCGGAACAGCAGTGCCTGGAACCCCGGGCGTCCCAGCCGACCAACCGCCTCGATCTGCTCGATTGCGTTCAGCAATTCTCCCACGCGCGACATGGGCTCGTCGGCCTGTCCCAGGCGGGCGAAGGCCTTGGCGAAGTACCCGCGCTCAGCCCCCGCCGCCAGCAGAAAGCGGTCGCTGCAGTACAGCAGGTCGCGCTCAGCGTCATAGGCATAGGCAAAGTTGGCGCAGGTCGGCGTGTTGAAGGCGTGCAGGTGGATGCCCAGATCGTGACCGGCCGCCACCCCGTCGGCCAAGGCGTCGGTCGAGTCGCGGTGCAGCGAGATCCATGCGCTGTCCAACCTTCCCGCGGCCCGAGCCTGCTCCGCCGCCCACGCCAGCAGCGCAAGCGCCGACCCGGCGTCCAGCATGTGCGTCCACGGGATGTGCCGCTCGCCAGCCAGCTGCTCGGCAAAGCGCGAGACGTCGACCAGCGTGCGCCGCGCCGCTTGGGGCGTGATCTCCAGATCGTGCTCGTGAAGTTCGTGATCCTCGGTCACGATCCAAAGCATATCACCGGGTTGTGTCGCGGCGACCGAAACCTCCAGCGGCACCACCACCGCGACGCCATCCAGACGCAGCTGCAGCGCGCCCCGCCAGCCTTGGTTCGCAGTTCCCGTCGCGAAGTCCGGGCGATGGCCGGTGATCTCGACCTCTACCATCACCCGCTGCCCGGTCAGCCACGGACCCTGCGGCGCGTCGACGACCCTGCCGGTAAAGCCCAACCCGAACGGCTCGGCAAGCCCCGAGTCGAATCGGCCCACGGGCTGCCGCAGCGAAATTTCCCAGCGCACGCGCCGGGTTTCGCCGGGTCGTAGCCGCAGCGGCCGGTCGGCCCCGGCCTCGTCCGTCACCCGCTCGACCGTCACCGGTCCCGCGCCACCAAGGTCGGTCACGCGGCGCACGTCCAGTCCGCGGCTTGCCCAAAACGCGTGTGCGTTCAGCGGGTTCAGCTGTGCGGCGCGGGCATGGGCGGCGCGGGCTTGAGTGAGACGCTCTCGGTGGCTGCGGGTGCGGGCCTTGTCCAAGGTAGACCGGCGCGCCAGGCGATCTCCCAGCAGCTGCCAAGCCTTGTCGTCCAGCGGCTCCAGCTCCAGCGCCCGACGCAGGGCGGCCTCGCTCTCGTCCAGCTCCTCACGACCGTCGCCCAGCCCCTCGGCCAGCCGCCGCCACGCCCACGCGTCGTCGGGGTCCTGCAACAGCCACGACCGCAGGGCATCGACGGGTGCCGGGTCTTCGTTCGCCTTTGTGTGCAAGGACTTGCGGGCCAGCGCCCACGCTTCCGGCGTCAGCCACCCGGCCTCGGCCCATAGCTCTGCCGGGCTGCGCCACGGGGTCTGCCGCACCGGAGCCAGGCGCCCGACACTTTGCAGTGCCCGCAGCGACCGCTCGAACGCGACGGCGTCCGACTGCGACAGGCGAGCGCCCCATGCCTTGCCCTTGCCGGTTGCGCGGGTCAGTCGCACCAACAGCTTGGGGACGATCTGCTCGGTCTGCCGGGTGCGCATTCGCTCGACCGCGCGCCCCCACGCCTGCGCCGCCGTGTCGGCCTTGCCGGTTGCTGCCGCGGCGTCGCCCAGTCGCGCGGCCGTGTGCAGCAGGGCGTCGCAGTCGCGCTCTGACCGCTGCAGCAACGCCACTTCCAGACCGCGCAACGGGGTCTGCACGGCAAGGATCGGCAGTGCTTCCGCGATCTTGTCCACAGCGGCGGCAGCGGCCAGCTCGATCAGGCCGGCGGACTCCTGGGCCGCCTTGCGCAGCAGGAAGCCCTGATGGGCTCGCAGCTGGCGGGCGATCCAAACGGCGGAGCGCAGGCGACGGGCAAACGACGACATGGGCAGCTTCTTCTCGGGCGCGTCCGGGCCGATCCACACACGGGTCTGGCACTTCGCGGGCCGGTGCGGCAGTGTACGCGACGGGTGGCGACCCCGCCAAGCCGCGCCGTTGCCACGCTGAAGCTCCCCACGAGGACGACATGCCACGGACGATTCCCTTTGTCGCACGAGCCCTTGCCACTTCCCTTGCGGTCGCTCTGGTTGCCTGCAGCAGCAACGCCGCAACCGAAGCCACCGATGCAAAGGCAGAGGTCGCGGCCGACGTCTCGCAGGAGTGGACCCAGGGCTACTCGGCCACGCTGACCTTTCACGGCGGCCCGGCCGACCCGACCGGCAAGGGCGCGACGCTGCAGCTGGACCGCGACCTGACTTCGGGGGCCTCGACGGTATTCGCCTTTGGCAGCACGCACTTGCAGTGGCCGGCGATCTCGCTGTCCATGACCGACAACGTCTACGAGATCAACGGCAAGCAGACTACGCTGGAGTTTCATCTGGGCTTGGGGCTGCTGGTCGGCTCCGGTTCGGGACCCAACGGCGGCCCCCCTGAAGTGCACACGCCCGCGGTAGGCACCTACCCCTTTTCGTGCAAGCCGCCGCTGTTGCGCGTGGTCTACAAGGGCTTTCAGTACAAGTCGACCTGCCCCGACCTGAACGGCGAGATTCAAGTGACGCAGTGGTCCAAGACCGCCGGCGGCCGCATGGTCGGCACGTTCTCGGGCACGCTGCACTTCTACTTCGCTGACCCCTCGCAGCAGGACGACTGCAGCACCGCAGACACCGTCAAGCCCGGCGCAGTCGCCGACACCGCCATCACCTGCCCGGTCACCAAGCCGTGGTCGGTCGACGTCCAGGGCCACTTCGGCTTCACCCTGCCGCCGCCGGACGGAGGCGCCGGATGACCCAGCCCGTCGCCGAATTCCGTCCGCTGCAAGGGCGGGTGGCGCTGGTCACCGGCGCACACAAACGCTTGGGACGCGCGGTGGCGCTGGGTCTCGCCCGCGCGGGCGCACGCGTCGCTGTCCACCACCGGCACGACCCCGGGCTGGCCGCCGAGGTCGTGGCCGAGATCACCACAGCCGGGGGCGAGGCCGCTGCATTTTCTGCCGATCTGGTCGATCCCGCGCAGGTCGCTGCCTTGGTGGCGGCCGTGGGCGCGCGGTTTCGCCGTCTCGACGTGCTGGTGGCCTGTGCTGCGGGCTATCTGCCAACGCCGGTCGATCGCATCTCTGCCGCCGACATCGACCGGGTGCTGGCGCTGAATGCCCGCGCCCCCGTCGACCTGGTGCTGCGCTGTCGACCGCTGCTTGCGGCCTCGGGGGACGGTCGCGCGATCGTGTTCGGCGATTTGGCCGGGGTGACGCCGTTCGCCGGCTATCTGGCCCATTCCATGGCGAAAGCGGCGCTGCACGCTGGGGTTCGTGCGCTGGCGTCCGAGCTGGCTCCGGACATCGCGGTGAATGCGGTGCTGCCGGGCGCCGTCCTGACACCTGAAGACCTGTCGCCGGACGCCTGGCGGCAGCTGCAGGCGCGGGTGCCGATGGGCGGCATGGCGCTGGAAGACCCGCAGGCGCCCGTGGACGCGATCGTCGACGCCGTTCGTTACCTGGCGACGTGTGGCCGGTTCGTGACCGGGACGCTGCTGCCAGTAGACGGCGGTCGCACGGCCCGCTGGTAGGTCGGTCTCGGTCGCGGTTGCAGCACGCTGCGGTTGGGCTAACCTTCGCGCCCCCGGACCCCGGCCGGGTCTCTTGCCATTGGAGCCAAGTCATGATGAGCCATCAGAATTTGTTGCCGCGGTCGAGCTGGGTGGCAGTGGTCGTCGTGTCCGGACTGCTGGTGTCGTCGTGGGTGGCGCTTGCGGCTGAGGCGCCCAAGACCGGCGCCAAGAAGCCCGAAGCCCCCAAGCAGACGCGGGTTTTGCTGGTTCCCGCCGCGGCCTTGGGCGAGGTGCGCCCGATCTACGAGAAGCGCATCGCCAAGGCGTTGCAGGACGTGCTGCAGTTCTCGACCCGCTTCAACCTGCTGACGGATCAGGATCGGCCGGTTGACGTGGCGCCGGTGGGTGACGGCAAGACCGTGCAGGTCAAGGGCTCTGCGACCTCGCGGCGGATCGACGAGGCGGATCAGCTGCGGCAAGAGGGGACCGACCTCGCGGCCGAAGCCAAGCACACGGTTGCCCTCGCCAAGTTCCGCGCCGCCATCGCGCTGTACGAGCAGGCCTACACCGAGCTTGTCGACTACACCAAGCTGGCCGACGCCTATGCCCGCGCGGGTCTTTCGGCGTACTCCAGTGGTTCCGGTGCGGCAGAGGCGACCCGGCTTTTCGAGCTGGGCATCGCCATCCAGCCCACGCTGGTCATCGATCGCCGCAAGCAGCCCAAGGAGCTGCTCGAGCTGTTCGACGGCGCGCACGAACGGCTGGAGAAGGCACCCAAGGC
>JBMOIG010000113.1:0-14361 GCA_049317445.1 Myxococcota bacterium
TCGTCGGGCCAGCCGATCTCGAACCGCATGGGCCGGTTGGTGCGCGGGTGCACGAAGCCCAAGGCGTAGGCGTGCAGGGCCTGGCGACCGATGCGCTTCAGCCACGCGATCTCGGGCACGGTCCGCGGCGTTTTCGGGTGGTTGCGCACGCCGCCGTACAGCTCGTCGCCCGCGATCGGGTGGCCGCGCTCGGACAGGTGCATGCGGATCTGGTGGCTGCGACCGGTTTCCAGCGTGCAGACCACCAGCGTGGCCAGCGCCGACCTCGCGAGCACTTGCACATGCGTCACGGCCGGTTTGCCCTCCTTGACCCGCCCCGAAAAGCGCTTGCGGTCGACCGGATGTCGGCCGTGCAGCGTCTCGATCGTCAGCGTGTCCTGGGGGATCCTGCCCAGCGCGATCGCGACGTACCGCCGCTCGAGCCGGTGGTGCGCAAACGCTGCCGCCAGCTTGCGCATCGCGAATTCGGTCTTGGTCACGACCAGAAGTCCGGACGTGTCCTTGTCGATCCGGTGCACCAAGCCCGGGCGAAAAGTCTCGCCCACGCCGTCCAATTCAGGCGCGTGGTGCAGCAGCGCGTTGACGAGCGTACCGCCCTCGTGTCCCGCCGCCGGGTGCACGACCATGCCGGGCGCCTTGTCGACCACCAGCAGGTCGTCGTCCTCGTAGACGATGCGCAGCTCGATCGCCTCGGGTGCCGCCGACAGCGCCGGGCGGGGTTGCACCTCGACCTCGATCTGCAGACCTCGCGCGACCTTATGCGAGGCCTTGGGGCGCGCCTCCTTGCCCACGAACCGCACGTGGCCTTGAGCCAGATGGTCGGTCGCGCGCGCGCGTGAGAACCCGTCGATCCGGTCGCACAGGAAGGCGTCCAGGCGGCGGCCGCTCTCGTGCGCGGCAACCTCCAGCACGACCAGTCCGGCCGGGACTTCGGGAGGAACTGTCGTCATTTCACCGGACTCACCGCA
The DNA here is from genome assembly GCA_049317445.1 of Myxococcota bacterium. Taxonomy (GTDB): domain Bacteria; phylum Myxococcota_A; class UBA9042; order UBA9042; family UBA9042; genus CAJBNH01. The sequence goes on from JBMOIG010000113.1 coordinate 969, forward strand.
GGTGCGGCTGCTGTCGGTGCGGCTGCGGGCGTCGGCGCGGCGGCCGGGGCCGGGCGGTTCGGGAACGCCGTGACCATCGCGATCAACTCCGCATACTGGGCCACTTGAGCTGGCTGGGCCGCCTGCAGACGGGTCAGCTCTTCGAGCAGCGGCGCACGCTCAGCAATGGCGATCCGCAGCGCCTCGCGCGCCTCGTGCGCGGCTCGGTCAAAATCGCCTGTCCGCGCCAGCGCGATGGCGTAAACTCGCTTGAAGTCTGGTCTTTCTCGACCGCTGAGCTCAGCTGCCAACCGGTACTTCGGCAGTGCGTCGGCCAGCCGCCCGTCCTTGTCCAGCGCCTCAGCCAGACCCGCCACCGTGTCGGCGTTGTTTGGGTCCTCCAGTGCCAGCCACTGCAGGTACAGGGCCGCCTTTGGCCACTTCTGCAGCTGCCGTGCGGCCTTCGCTGCGTGTCCCAGTGCCTGCGTGTACGCGCCCAGCAGCTGGTTGGCTCCCTCATCCTTGGGCCAGTCGGACGCGGGCGGAGGCCAGTGCGAGGACGACCTGTGGGCGAGCTCAGCTTGCGTCGGCGGCGCGCCGCGGTACTTGGCGTACGCCTCGACCTGAGGCCCCATCAACGCCAGCAACTGCGCGTACTTGCCCGCTTCTGCCAGACGGGTCGCGCGGACGTTGAGCACCACCAGCTCGTCGGGCTTGAGCGCCAGCGCCCGATCGATCGCCCGGTCCATGGCAGCGAAATCCTGGATGCGGGCGTTGAACATCGCCAGATTCACCCAAGCATTCAAAAGGTTGGGGTAGACCACCAGCGACTTTTCGATGCTCTTGATCGCCTCTTGCGTGTGCCGCAGGCTGTTGAGGTTCAGCCCCTCGATGAAGTGATTCTGGAAGTCGTCGGGGTTCAGGGTGGTCGCCCGGCGGATCGCCTCCAACCCTGCGTCGGGACGCCCCTTTTTCTGCAGCGCGCGGCCGTCGGTGAAGCCAAGCTCGGCGACCATCCACCGCTCATGCAGCTTGCCCCAGGTCTGCACGGACTCGATCGGCTCGGTCCGCAGCTGGGCAAGCCAGACCCGCGTGTCCTGGAACATCGCGAATTTCGGCCCCAAAAAGGTGATGCCCAGCAGTGCGAACACCGTCAGCCCGGCCTTGACCGCCAGCGGCGCGGGAGCTGGGCGAGAGACCTTTTCAGGTTCATCGCGTCGACCCAACCAGGCGTCTGCCGACCCAATGATCGCCAGATGCAGCGCGAACAGGAACGTGGGCGCCGGCAGCTGCAAGGGGAACGACAGCAGCGCATCGCCGCAGATCGCGATCAACGCCGACATCGACGCCATCGACCCGAACGCGAGCCAGGCGGCACCGTGGGTGTCGTTGGCCGACGGGTTGGCCGCGCGCGCCACCACCCGGATCGTCAGCCAAAAGGCCGCGGCGACCAGCGCCAACAGTGCCAGTAGGCCTTGCATCCCGAATTCACTGCCGAATTGCAGGAAGTCCTGATGCGCTCGCGTGGGCTGCTTCGCGATCGTAAACATCTCGTTCTTTTCTTTCTGCGTGACGAACTGCGGATACAGCACACGCCAGTTGCCAGCGCCGCGGCCGAACGGGTGGGCCTTGATCGCCTCCCAAGTGCTGGCCCACATGCCAAACCGCCACTTGGCGGCGTTCTGCTCGAAGTCGAACAGCGACATCACCAGGTCGTGCACGCTCTCGCCGCGCTTGGCGTCGCCTTCGTCGATCTTGGCGGCCGCGGGCTTGACGACGACGACCGCCACCCCGGCCACCGCGGCATTGATCGCAAGCACGATGGCAAGCGGCAGCAGCAGCGAGCGGGCGCGGCTGCCCAGCAGGCCGTGCGGACGGTCCGCCGAGGTCGGCAGCACCGGAGCAGCGGTCAGGTCGGTCTGCGCAGAGGTCGCCGACCGCCGCGCACGAAGGCGGAACAGCCACAGGCCGGCAGTCCACGCGACGGCCGACACGATCAGACCCATGAACGCCCCAACCCAGGCCGAGCGCGTGACCGTCAGCACCAAGTAGTACAGCAGGATCAAGAGAGAGAGGTTGGCCGTCGTGCCGAGGACGAGTGCCAGCGACCGCCGCCCGTGACCCCACCAGCGCGCCGCCATCGCCATCAGCATGTAGCCAGCGGGCATCACCGACACGATCAGCTGCGCGGCCATGTTGCGATTGCCGAAGGTGGAGCCGGGCTTGGAGATGATCGGCCAGCGTTGGGTCGGCCGCAGCCAGGCGATGTCGTGCTGCTCGCCGATGCCGATCAGCGCCACCCACACCCCACCAATCAGCAGACCGGCGGCCAGGTAGCCCAGCGCCCGCGGCGAGCGCAGCGCCACCAGTGCGACGGCAAACAGCAGGCCAGCCGCCGCCCAACGATGCGCGTCCATGCGAGCGAACAGGGTCAGCACGCCGCCTGTCTCTTCCGGTGCGATGGCCACGCCCATGGCGACGGAGGCGGCCAGCGCCAAGGCCGGCCACTGCAGCGGCGTCTGCGGCCAGCGCAGTGGGCGGCCACCCCAAGCCAGCGCGGCCAGCAGGCCCACCAGCAGCACGGCCACCTCTGCCATCAAGAGCTGCTTGGGCAGTTGGAACAGATCGCGGATCCCCGGCATCACGTAAACCGGCAGGAACACGCACAGCAGGGCCAACCCGATGGCCGGCAAGTCGTCGAGCCAAGCCAGTCCGTCGACGGCTGCCGCGGCTTGGGCGGGGACTCGACGGCCAGCAGCAGGACGACCCTGAGGGGCGGGAGCGTCGATCTCAGGGGTTGAGGGGCTGATCTTGCTGCGGTTCTTCTTCGACACGTGGGGCTCCGGCGGCTGTGGGCGGGCCGGAAGTGTAGCGCGGCCCGGGCTTGCGTACAGCGGATGGCCGGCATCGCGACCACATGATTGGAGAAGCCAAGACATTCAACGCGTTGTGCGTGCTCGCCAAACTATTTTGCACCGTCACCGCGGCGAATTCCTGCAGCGAGCGACAAGTAGGCAAGCAGCGGGAACGACCGGCTGCCGACCGACCGCCAACCGAAGGAGGATCCGATGCACCAGTCCCGCCCGCTCTCGACCGAGCCCGACCCGTCCCTTCGCCTCGACAATGCCCTGTCGTCGGCCGTGTCGCTGTCCCGCCGCTGCGCCCCGAGCCCACGCGCATTTCGGCTGGAGGACGACCTGTCCCACCTGGAGCGTCTGCAGGCTCTGGCGGCGCAGGCGCCCGACCTGTGGCGGGTCGGCGTGGCGGCGCGGCGGCACGAGCTTGCCCTTTGGGTCTACGGCGTTGCGATGGCCGTCGCCAGTCTGGGGCTGCACCGCGAGGCGCTGGCGTTGCTGGATGTCCTGCCTGAGGTGCCGGCCGGGGCGGACGGTCGCCGCGAGTTGCTGGAGGAACTGTTGACCCATGCCGCCCCGGAGCCCGTCGCCGCCTGACGCCATCCCGACCGGTTGTCCAAGGAGGAGCCGATGCAAGATCACGAACCTGGGTGGGCCGTTCTGCTGCCCGACGAGTCGGGCTGGCGCTGGCAACGGATCGACGAGCGACAAGTCCTGGGCAGCGACCGGCATGAGGGCAATGGCTTGCGTGGACCCGGGGTTGCGCCTCGCCACTGCCGACTGGTGGTGCACGGTGGGCGGTTGCACGCGGTCGACCTCGGGTCGTTAGCGGGCACTACGCTGCGGGGCGAGAAGGTCGGTGCGCGACCGGTGGCGCTGGAGAGTGGCGACGTCTTGCGGCTGGGACGCGTCCCGGTGGTGGTCGTCCGGCGCGAGCTGTTGGGGGGCGCCGATTGGTTGCGGGTGGGCGAGCTGGGGTCGGCGAGTCCGTTGATGCACGAGGCGTTCGTCGAGCTGGCGCTGGCGGCGGCGTGTGACTGGCCGTTGCTTCTGTGGGGCGAGTCGGGTTGCGGCAAGGAGCTGGCGGCACGGGTGGTCCACACCCGGTCGGCGCACGCGGACGGACCGTGGGTGGCGGTCAACTGCGGTGCGCTGCCGGCCGAAACACTGCTGGCGGAGCTTTTCGGCGCAGCCAAGGGGGCTTACACCGGCAGCGTCGAAACCCGGAAAGGCGCCTTCGAGCGTGCCGACGGCGGCACCCTGTTCCTGGACGAAGTCGGCGAGCTGAGCCCTGCCGCCCAGGCGGCGCTGCTGCGGGTGCTGGAGGTGGGCGAGGTGCAGGTGCTGGGCGGTCCGGTGCGGCGCATCGACGTGCGCCTGATCTGCGCCACCCACCGTGACTTGCGCAGCGACGTGGCCGCGGGGCGCTTCAGGCTGGACCTACTGCACCGGCTGGCGGTCACCGAGGTCGGGTTGCCGCCGCTGCGCGCCCGTCCAGAGGACGTCGTGCCATTGTTGGACGAGTTGCTGGGCGGCACGCCGCTGCCCTACGGTGCGGAGGCCATCCTGCGGGCGCACCCTTGGCCCGGCAACGTCCGCGAGCTGCGCAATGTTTCGCGCCGACTGCTGACCTCAGCGCGCTGGGGCGAACCCACGCTGGACGAGGTTCAAGGCGCGCTGTTCGGCGCCTCCCGTCCCCTGTGGGCGCTTGCGTGCGGCATGGACGACGCGGGCGTGGCGGAGCCGCAGGTGCCCTGGTCCACCGGTCCGCGCGGGGCGGGCGGGCGTCTGCCGACGACACTGTCGCCCGCGCAGAGCCGCGAGCGCTTGCGCCAGGTTGCCGATGCGGTCGCCGCCTCCCCGACGACAGCAGCGGCGCACCGGTCGACGGGCCTGCCGCGCGGCACCTTCTACCGCTACCTCAAGCAGCTCCGCACCCAAGCGGGCTGCGACGACGGCGTGGTCTTGGACAACGCCAGCGGATTTTGACAGTGGCGACGGCGATGTTACTTCGCTGGTGGGCGCCGTATCCCGCGACTCGCGGGGCACGCGGCTCCCTCGCAAGGAGACTCGAGATGCCACGACGTGTGCTTTGCCTGACGCCGCTGTTCGCCCTCGCCACCGCCTGGACGCTGGGAGCGAGCCCCGCCGTCGCCGCCGGCACCCTCATCGGCGCGGGCACTTTCGATGCCGGCCAGAGTGCCGCCTACGCTTCGGTGGGCTGGCCCGATGTCGAGGTGGGCGGCGTGCTGGGCCTGAACTCGCTGGCTGACGTCTCGCCGCGGTTGCGGCTGAGCTACGGTCAGGCCAGCCGACCGGGCGGGTTCGGTGTCGCGATTGGCTCGGGTTTGCGCTTGCAGGTGGCGGCGCTGGAGGGTTGGCGCATCGCGCTGCTGGCCGGCCCCGAGCTGTTCACCTACCTCAACGCGCAAGACCATCCGCCGGCGGGCCCGGGCTCGCAGAGCCTGATGGGCTTCACGATCGGGGCGCCGGGCGTGGTGGCCAGCCGCACGTTCGGCGACGGGGTCACCGCGGCTCTGGGTCTGCACGCTCCGCTGACGGTCCACTTGCTGCCCGAGGCCTCGCTGGCCGTGCCGATGTACGTGTCGGCGGGTTTCGAGGCGATGCTGCTGGACGGACTGACGCTGTTTGCGCAAGCCGAGTTGGGCTCGGTGCTGTACGGGCCGGGTGGCAAGCCCGACAGTGAGTTCTACCCGCGCTTCCGCCTGGGACTGGCGCTGCGCTGACCCTGTCTGCGAACTTCCCGGCGGCGTCCGGTCACGGTGGGCAGGTCCCTGTCCGCATTGACTTCCCCTAGTTGGGTGGTATGAAGCGCGCCGTCCTTTCGACCCTCGCGGAAACCGGCGCACATGCATTCCAACTCGACTGAAAATCCAGAGACTTCGGTGCCCGACACCGCGGAGCAACCGCGCCCGACCGTCGCCCTGCTGGCCGACCCGGCGCACATCCCGGTGTTTCTGCCTGGACCTCGCGACGCGCTGTGGCGGTGGGGGGCCATCTTCGCCGTCTTCGCGCTGTACCTTGTCGGCGCCGGCTCCTTCGGCCTGTGGGACCCTTGGGAGACGCACTACGGCGAAGTCACCCGGCACATGGTCGAGACCTTCGACTGGGTCAACCCGTGGTGGGGATACGCGCAGAAGATCGGGTCGGAGCCCCTTGCAGGCGAGTGGTTCTACTCGAAACCCATCTACATTTTCTGGGCCGAGTGCACCTTCATCAAGCTGATCGGCTTGAGCGACTGGGCCTTCCGCCTCCCCATCGCGCTGCTGGGCGCTTCGATAGCCGCCACCGCGTATCTGGTCGTCGAGCGCATCGCCACCCGCGCCCACGCCTTGATGGCGCTGACCGTCGTGGCCCTGTCGCCCTTCGTGTACATGGTCAGCCGCCAGGCGCAGACCGACATGCCCTACGTGGCGACGATGGCGCTCGCCCTGCTGCTGTTCGCGCTCGCGCTGTTCGGCAAGCGTCAGCCCCTGACCGACCGCGGCTTTGGCTGGGCGACCGCGGGGTTCACGGCCTTCGTGCTCGCCAACCTTGTGCCGCAACTGTCGATCATTGCGACCGACCTGACCGACCCCAATGCCGATGCGGGCAAGCGCGGGCTGGAGGCACTGGGCGCCGTCGTGCAGCAAAACGGCGTGTACCACCTGATCTTCTACGTGCCGGTGGCGCTTGCCGTGCTGATCTCCGTGCTGTTGCCGATCTGGCGCCAGCGCAAGCATCCCGACGGCTTCACCGACGCGTTCAAGGACCGGCAGCTGCGGCGCTTCTACCTGCTGTCGGGCTACATGTTGGCCGCGCAGGCGACGTACGCGAAGGGTTTGCTTGGCTTCATGCTCCCGGGCGCGATTCTGGTGGTGTACCTGATCGTCTCGGCCCAGTGGCGCATCGTCGGGCGGCTGGACCTGCTGCGCGGCATTCCCCTGTTCTTCGTCACGGTGTTGCCTTGGTACGTGGCAATGTTCTGCCGCCACGGGATGCCCTACTACCAGCGCTTCTTCATTCACGATCACTTCAATCGTGTCGGCGCGGGCGTGCACCAGATCGACACGGGGACGTTCGAGTACTTTGTCGAGTGGCTGGGCTACGGCTTGTTCCCGTGGGCGGCGTTTGCCCCCTTGGCCATTCTGGCGGCCGCGCGGCATCTCAGGGTGGACCGACAGCCCGCACCGCAGCCCGGCGAGCCCATCGTCGATCGCGGTCTGGACCACTTCAAGGCGTTCGTCTTCGTGTGGTTCCTGCTGTCTTTCTTCCTGTTCACGCTGTCGTCGACCCGCTTCCACCACTACATCCTGCCCGGCGTGCCGGCGGTGGCGATGCTGACGGGCCTGTATTTGCTGGACCTGCTGCGGGACAACCGCCGTCAGGCGCGGCTGGCGATCGTCGTTGCCTTTGCGCTGCTGATCGCGCTGGCCTTCAACTTGGGCAACGACTACCAGAACTTGCGCGAGCTGTTCACGTACAAGTACGACCGCCCGCTGCCTGAGAATCTGCCGATCGTGTGGCAGGCGCCTATGGTGTGGAGCTCGGACACCCACCCCATCGTCACGTGGGCTGAGACCCCGTTTGCTCGCCACGTCGGCCCGATGATCGCGCAGATCTTGAGTTGGAGTTGGCTTCGTTACGAGATTTTCGTGCCGTTCATCGCCTCGCTGGCCGGCTTGGGCGTACTGGTGATGGTTTGGCGGCGGGTGCGGTTGTGGGGTCTGGCGCTGCTGACGCTCTCCGCCGCGGTGCTGGCGTTGTGGACGCTCGACTACTACATGCCGTCGCTCGCGCCGCACTGGTCGCAAAAGTACGTATTCGAAGCCTATTACGAGGATTGCACCCTGCACCCGAACCCGCCGCTGATCGAGGAGGCCTTCACGCCGCTCGTCAGCAAGGTCGGTCTGGGCTTCGTCGCCGACTTCTTTGACGCCAAGCCCAAGCGGGTCTGCAAGGAAGACATCATCAGCTGGCTGATCACCTGGCGCGGCGAGACGTTCTACTCGAACAACGAGATCCGCCCCCTGAACAAGGCCACGCAGTTCGTTCCCTACCTCAAGGAAATGAACAAGGGGCGCACGTTCTATGCCCTCCTGGAGCGCGGACGCACCAGCGGTTTCGCCAGCAAGCTGCGCGCCGAGTCGCGCAAGCTCCGCGACGAGGGTGCTGGCGGTTTCGGAGGAATCAAGGACTGGAACGTGGACCTTGTCGGGAATGATTCCGCCTACTTCGTGATCGCCCGTGCCGTACCCGTGCTGGACGGATCACCCAGCGCTGCCAAGTCGGCCCGACTATTCGGGACGCAGGCGCCGCGCTCGACAGACCCCCCCCCGCGCGACGAGAAGATCACGCCCGGTCAGCCCGGCGCGATGCAGTAGCTCTGCAGGAATCCGGACCGCTACTGCGGCGTTGTCACGTTGGCGCGTTCGCGCGATACTTCTCCACCGTCCCGGTGGCCCTGCGGCGGACCGTTCGAACCTTCCGGACGGCGAGGCCTAGGCCCCCCCCAGCGACCGAGAGCGTCCAGTGTCCAAGCAGTGCCCCAATTGTCGGACGGCGCACCCCGACGACCTGGAGTTCTGCCCGTTCGACGGTGCAGCGTTGGCCGATGCGCCATCCGACCTGCCCCAAGCAAGACCCAGGAAATTCGCAGGGACCCGCGTGGGCATGGCGGTGCCGAAGAGCGCCACGCAGGAGCTGGCGGCGCGTCGTTCTGTCGTGGCGAATCCGCCGCCCAACGCTAGCCAAGCGACGCCGCAAGCGGGATCGACCCTGCGCAACCTGCTGGACCGCGGGCCGTTGCCGACCGACCTTGCCGTCGCCCGGGTGGCCTTGATTGCGGAAACGCTGGGAACCGACGGCCGTCTCGAGAACCTGACGCCCGACCAGGTTCGTTACGCCACCGAAGACGGCACAGGCAATCCGGTCATCCAGCGCGACCTGAAGCCCGGGGTGATGGAGGCCGCCACCTACCGAGCCCCGGAGGCAGGAGCCGGGCGTCTGGAACCCGCCGCCCAAGTGTACGCCCTCGGGTGCATCCTGTTCGAGGCGTTGACGGGGCAAAAGCCATTTCGCGCCAATGGGTTGGATGACCTGAGACGTCGCCATGCCACGGCAGCCGCGCCGGCCGTGCGTCAGGTGCGACGCGACTGTGTCCTGCCGCCGGTGCTGGAGGTAGAGCTGCAGCGTGCGATGCGGAAGCGCCCTGGCGACCGGCACGCGCATCCTCTGGCGTTTGCAACGGCGATTCGCGCTGCCGTGCGCGACGACGAGCGGTCGACCCTTGCGCTAGGGGCAGAAGAGGCCGCGTTTCTCAAGCAGATGTTGGCCGGAGACACGGGGGACCGCCCGCCTGTGCTTGTCGCGCCGCCGGCTCCGGTGCCCACCTCGCCCGCGCCGCCCGCGCCGCCCGCACCACGCCGCAGTGTCGCAGGGCCAATCGTTGCCGGGGTGCTCGGTGTGCTGCTGCTGGTCGGGGTGGTCGTCGGTGTCTGGCTTGCCCTGCGGCCGCCTCCAAGCGTCGTCACGGTGCAGGTCGCCGCCCCGTCCCCGCCTCCTCCCGTCGTACCCGCGCCCGAGCCGCCGCCCGCGGTCGATGCCACCGTCGCGGTCGATGCCGAGGAAGCCGATGATGTTGTTGTGGAAGACGTGGATGCTGGCGCGGACGTCCATACGGACGCAGAGTCCTCGCGCCGCCGCCCCCCGGTGCACCACGTGAAGCCGACGCGGCCCGGGACACCGTCGCAACCGACCAAGCCGAAGCCGCACGAGCCGGATCGACCCGACAACGGCCCGGTCACCTTCTGACCTCGGATTCCGTTGCGTTGCTGCCGCGCACTGGGCCTTGGCGCCGGATGTGCTGGAGGGTCGATGCCCGTTCACCCGTTCTTCGCGCTGCCCCGCACCACCCGACCCGCCGACTGGTTTGAGCGCATCCTGCCGACGCTGCAGGTGTCGTTGCCGCTCGTCACGGTCCAGCAGGCGGTCGTCTACCACGTGCTAGGGGCCGGTGGCGGCGTCTGGTCGGTTTCCCTGCAAGAGGGACGACTGCGGACCCAGCCCGGGGCGACGGTCGGCGCGGTCCTTCAAGTCAGCATGGCGTCTGGCCATTTTCGCGAGGCTTTGACGGGCGCCCTGCGCGATCGCGCCTGCGCGGTGCTGCAGCGGTTGGGCTTGCCGTTGGATCTTCCGGACTTCACTCGGCTGCCGGTCGACCCCGTTGGCGTGGCACAGCGTCTGGCGCGCGTGCAGGGAAGCCTGGCGGTCGAGGTTGCGGACCGCGAGCTGGCCGACCGCTACCGCTATGTGCTGACGTTTGGGGCGGGACCTGCGGCCTATGACACGGCCACGACGACGCTGGAGATCGATGCCGACGACCTGGCCGCGCTGGCCACGGCCCGCACCCCGCCGCTGAAGGTGCTGGCGTCGGGAAAGCTGCGGATCCGTGGCGATGCCGACCTGCCCCTGCGCGTGCTGCGTGCCGCGCTGGGCGACCGCTCTTAGTCCCCCCTTTGCCCGGAGACCCCTGCGATGATCGACCCTGACGACGACCTGTCCATCGACGACGAAGAAGCCGAGTACCGCGAGGGCCTACTGCCCGCCGAGCCGCGTCAGGGCACCGCTCCCGACCCCTACGAGGACGACCCCGAAGGGCGCCTGCGCGCGCTTGCGCCTCTATTGGACCCAGAGCGGCCGGGGGGCTTGGTGTCGGGTTCCCTGCGCTTCTTGCGGGGCTCGGGTGAGGAGAAGCTGGACCTGCTGCTCTCGCTTCCCGATCCTGAGGCCGTGGTGCAGGCGCTGTCGCCTGAGGAATTCGTGTTGCTGGTCCAGGACGTGGGTCTTTCTGACGCGCCGGAGCTGCTGATGCTGGCCTCGCCACGGCAGCTGCAGGTCGCCGCCGACCTGGACGGCTGGCAGGGAGCAGAGCTGGACCAGTTGGCTTTGGGCGAGTGGCTGATGACGGCGGCAGAGGGTGGAGACGATGTGCTCGACCGCTTCGTGGCGGCGCAGGAGGACAGCGTGTGGACGTTGTTCCTGGGCAAGTCGGTCGAAGTCGTGATGGTGGAACGGGACGATGAGACCCTGCTGCCGCCGGACGTCGAGGTGATCGAGTCGCCCGACGGCACGATGCAGCTCGTGATCCAGCCCGAAGACCCGGCGTTGCCCGCGATTCGCATGTTGGTCGACGCCCTGTTCCGCGACTCGGTCGAACGCGGCCGTACTGTGCTGCTAGGCCTGCGCTGGGAGCTGCCGAGTCAGCTGGAGGAGGATCAGTACGAGCTGCGCAGCCACCGCGTCGAGGACTACGGCTTCCTGTCGCGCGACGAGGCGATGGAGATGTACGCGTACCGCGACCCGTTCGCCTGGCGCGACGAGCTGCGCGACGTGTACCGCGGCAAGGCCGCCGCCGACCTCGATCAGGTCCGACCGTACCTGCCCGACGATGAGCCGGTGCGGACCGGACTCGTGCTGCGCGGCGAGCTGGATGAGGGTTTTCTGGGTCGCGCGATTGCCCGGCTGCCGCAAGCTGAGCTGCAGCGCGTTCGCGTGGCACTGACGCGGCTGGCGTATCGCTCCCAGACCGCGCGGGCCGCCAAGTCCTCTGCGTGGGACGAACTGCCCCGATGGTCGCGTCACGCCGCCCGCACGGCCGGCATGGGGCTGGAGTTTGCGTCAGCTGGGGACGAGGCCTATGCCGCGCTTTTGTTGACGATTGTGCCGCTGGTCGAGCTGTTTCGTGCCGGCCACAGTCTGGTCGTGATCGAGCACATGCGTGCCCGGCGGTTGTTGACGGCGCTGGGGGGCAAGCCCGGTCTGGCCTTGCTGGAGCCGTCCGACGCCTGGGTGGTCACGGGCCTGAGTCGAGGGTTGCCGATGTGGATCGTGCCTGCGCGGGACGAGAGGGACGACGGCAGCGGTCACGAAGGCCCGGACGACCGCGAGGACGACGACCACGAGCAGGACTTGGACGACGACGGGGAACCGACGGTCCGCGAACCGCAAGGCCGCCCGGTCGAGACCCTGAGCGAGCTGGCCGGCCTGCGCGACCGACTGCAGGGTCTGGGCGCTCTGGCGCGGCTGGCGGCGGGTCTGGTAGGCGGCGACCTGCCCGGCTGGTTGCGGCAGCAGCGGCAGGGGCCGCGGCTGACGACGCTGCTGAACACCATGATCGCATGGCAGATCTTGACCGGTCGGGCACAGCTGGCTCCCCTGTCCATCGACGATCTGCGGCGGTTCCTGCGCATGGCGTTCGAGGGAGACCTGCCGCGCCGCAAGCTGCGGGCTGACCTGCGTCAGGGGTTGATGACCGCGCTGTTGGTGCAGCCGCAGTTCGACGACAGGGAGGTCGAAACCCTGGGGCGGTACCTTCAGGCGGCGCTCGACCGCCTGGGCGAGGAACTGGGAGGCCTGGACCCTGCCGGTCCGCTGGACGCGCACTTTGTCGGAGAGGCGCTGCTGCTGTCCTGACGCAGGCCCGACCATAAACTCGACAGAGGTCGTCTCGCTGGCATGCTGCCGGGCATGGACGCCGACATCCGCGCCTTCCTGGATCACCTCAAGCTCGAGCGGAACTTGGCCGACCACTCGCTGCGGGCGTATACCCTCGATCTCGAACACTTCTACGACTTCACCGTGGCGGAAGGGCGGCGACCCGCCAAGGCCGACCGTGACTTGGTCCGCGCCTATCTGGCCGGTCTGCACGACCATCTGGCGCCCAGCTCCGTGGCGCGGCGGCTGTCGGCAATTCGCAGCTTCTTCCGCTACTTGCAGCAGGCCGACCGCATCGCCCACAACCCCACCGACGGGTTGCGGGGGCCCCGGCAGGTTGAGACGCTGCCGCGCACGCTCAGCGTCGACGAGATGCTGCAGCTGCTCTCGCCGCCCGTGGGTGACAGTGACCCGCTGCTGCACGTACGGGACTTGGCGATCCTCGAGTTGCTGTACGGCGCCGGGCTGCGCGTCAGCGAGTGCACCGGCCTCGACGTGATGCACGTGCGGACCGACGAGCGGCTGGTGCGGGTGCGCGGCAAGGGCCGCAAGACGCGGATCGTGCCGTTCGGTACCAAGGCGGTCGAGGCGCTGGCCGCGTGGATGCCGGCCCGCCGAGAGTTGCTGCTGCGTTGCCCGCCAGACCAGCGCGCCGACGCCGAGAAGGCCCTGTTCCTGAACTGGCGCGGCAGTCGGCTGACGTCGCGGTCGGTTGGTCGGATGATGGAAAAGCTTTGTCAGCAGGCCGAGTTGCACAAGTCCGTCAACCCCCACGCCCTGCGCCACTCGTTCGCTACCCATCTGCTGGACGCGGGCGGCGGCATTCGCGAGATCCAGGAACTGCTGGGCCACGCGCGTCTGAGCACCACCCAGCGCTACACCCACACGTCCATGGCGGCCCTGCAGCGGACCTACGACCGCGCCCACCCTCGGGCGCACCGCCGACCCAGTGAAGATGCGCCCACGGCGCCTGCAGGGGGAGCGTGATGTCCCGAGCCGCACGTCAGACGACCCCGGTGGCCGTGGCATTCTCCCTGCTTGCACTGCCCGCCCTGCTTGCACTG
>JBMOIG010000114.1:0-14180 GCA_049317445.1 Myxococcota bacterium
TGCCGATGCCGCCCCGATTCACGGCCACGCCCGCACGCACATCGTAGAACGGCGGCTGCAGGATGCCGGCGGGAAACACCATGTGGTTCTTCTGCGGGTCGTAGTAGGCGTTCACGGTGGGCGGGCTCATCTGCCACTCGCGCCGGTCGACGGGCTTGCCGATCTTGGCAAACTGCCTGCGTGTCTCGAACTGTTTGGCCGCCAAAGCATTTTGCCCGTTGCGGCCCGCTTCGATGGCGAAGTCGTAGTGGCGCGGAGTGTCCGGATAGCCGATCAGGAACTCCATTGCCTGCAGCTTGACCCCGGCCTTGACCCGCGTGGCCTCGTCCATCCACGCAAGGCCCGCGACGGCCTGACCGAATGCCGCACGAATCGCCTCCACCATCTCGACGGCGGCGGGCTTGCTCTCGCCGGAAAAGCGCCGCTGGACAAAAGGTTGCGCCAGCGCCTCTCCCAACGCGCCGTCGGTAGCGTCGATGCAGCGTCGCCAGCGCGGCTTGGGCTCGTCCTGTCCCGTCAGCACCTTGGCCATGCGAAACGACTCGTCGAACAGCGCCTGCGTCAGCACGCCCGCCGTACTGCGCAGCACATGCCAGGTCAGATAAGTGCGCAGGACCGGCAGGGGCGTCTTGCCCAACTGCACGCTCAGGCCAGCCACGAAACCTGGCGAAGTCACGTTCATCCGCGTCACGCCTGCGGTTTCCAGTGCCGCCAGCCACGCCTGCCAGTCCAGCGCTGGGGCCGACTGCCGCAACGCATCCAGCTCGGTCGCGTGATGCATCCCCTTCGGGTCGCGCCGCTCTACGCGGGTCTTGGTGACGGTCGCCAGCTCGGTCTCCAGCCGCAACACATCTGCCGCACCCTTGGCCGCCGCCTTCGCGTCCAGCCCGCCCAGCCGCAACATCGCCTCCACGTGGGCCAGATAGGCCTTGCGCAGTCCGGTTGCACGCTCGTCCTGCGAGAGGTAGTCGTCGCGGTCGGGCAGCCCCAAGCCACCTTCGTCGATTTGCAGCATCACGCGGGTGGCGTCGTCCAGGTCCTGCTCGGCCGACGCGCGAAACAGCGGCCAAACGCCGTGGCGATTCAGCTCAGCCAGCACGCCCGGCAGGTCGCGCAAGTTCTTCAGACCCTTCACTTTCGCGAGCAGCGGCGCGATCGGCGCCAGTCCCTGCTTCTCCGCAGCCGCCTCGTCCATGCACGCGCCGTAGAACGTCCCCAGTTGCTTGACGACCGCGTCGTCGCCCGGGTTCTTGGCCGCGTCCTCCAGAATCGCCCGCAGGTCCACCTCGTTGCGGCGCTGAATTTCGTCGAAGCTGCGGTACCAGCTGGCCTCGTCACCGGGCACAGGCGTCTTCTTCAGCCAGCCACCGCAGGCGAACTGGTAGAAGTCCTCGCACGGATTCACGTTTCGGTCCAGCGCCGTCGCATCCAGACCCACGTCGGCCAGCGCCACGGGCACCGGGCGCGGACCGGACGGCGTCGGCTCGACCGCGGCCACCGGCGTGGGAGGCACCACAGGCGCGGCCGGACGGCAGGCCAACGCGAACAGGGCAAGCAGGGCAGGGGCAACGAAACGCATGGGGACCTCAGGGGTTCTGGTCTTCGGGCGCCGGGTCATCGACGGGCGTGGGGTCATCGGGCAGGTTCAAGACCTCGATCCGGTCCTGACAGCCGGTGGCGGGACACTTGAAGCGGATGTGAAAGTGATTGCCGTGTCCCGAGCCGTGGTTGGCGATGGCTCCGGTTCGCCTCCCACCAGCCGAAAACCACTTCGCGATGGTCGGCGCCGCCACCCCCTGCCGCCGCGCCTGCGACCGCAGCTGCGACAGGACGCGCCGATCGGTGATGATGCGGTCGACCTGTCCGGTCTCCAGCAACGTGCGCACGAACAGCAGCGTACGTCGGCCGTCCAGCGTGCCGTTGGTGCCGCTCTTCAGTCGTTTCCCGGGGTCGATGCCGTGGTGGTAGAAGCCGACGTCGACCTCCAGCCCGCCACGATGCTCAATGTGCGGGGACATGCAACCACCCTTGGGAAAAGACAAATCCTCGAACACCAGCCGATACCCCTGCGGATAGCGCTCCTGGACCGTGCGCGCCGCCCGCTGCAGCAAGTCGACGACGAAGGGTTGGCCCCACGCGCGATTGGGGTTGCTGACGACGTAGAATCCCGTGCTCGCGCCCATCGACACGCCGCCGTACAGCCGCTCGCCCACACCACCTCGAGAGGTCACATAGCGGTGCCGATGCACCAGCTTGATGTCGGGCGAGGTCCCCTGCATCCCATTGAGCGCCAGAAACGTGCGCACCGACAGGCGGTGGTGGCGGGCAAAGCTGGCTACCGTGTCGCGGAACAGCGCCTTGGACCGGTGCGTGCCGCAAGAGTCCGGACGGTAGTGTCGGTGGCCGTGTCTGTGGTGGTGGCCGCGAGGAATCCTGCCCCGCTTGTGCTTGGCGTGTGAGGGCTTGGCCCCAGCCGACGTCGAGGTCGCATCGGGATGGGCGTGATGACCTGAGCGGGGGACCCTGAGCGCAGACGCGTCGCGCGCCCCGGTCGACGTCACCAACGCCAACACCAGCACAGGCAGGCGCAGCATCCGCAGCGAGCGATCACAAGACCTGGGGGCTTCCTTCACCTTTCCTCAGCTTGCGGCCTCCGGCAGACGTGGCCAGAGCGGGCGAGCCTAGCGGGTGGAGGGATTACGGGCAACCGGAACCGCAGGGCACTGGGCCAGCAGCCGCATCGCCGCGCGGATCAGCGACGGCGACGGCGGTGACGGTTGCCGCCGGCGCTGGGGCGCTCGACGGTCTGCTCGCCTTCGACAGTCAACGTCAGACGCAGCGGACCGGTCGCGTGCCGGACCCGCAGCTCGCGCAGCAGCTCGCTGGCGGCGGACATCACGAGCTCTGGGGCCAGGTCGGCGTTGCCGCTGCGCGACACGGTGACGCTCAGCTGGGCTTGGTCTCGCGCGGGACGATCCTGAGTCTCACGCTGGCGAGCAGGCCTTTCCTCACGGGGACGCTGCGTCGGCTCTACGCTGCCGCTATCGCCCTCTTCCTGCGCTGTGTCGGCGTCGTCGAACTCCTCGTCGTCCTCGTCGCTGTCGTCCTCGTCGTCGTCCTCCGCGTCGTCCGCCTCGGGAACGGCGGCGGGCGTCGGGGCAGGCGAATCCTTGCGCAGCGCGGCCATTTCGGCCTCTTCCTCTGCGTCAAGGTCGGCGACCGTCACCTGCGGCTTCTGGCCGAACAGGACGTGGAAGCGCGGCGGCGGCAGGCCTGTTGTCTCACACACACGCGACCACAGGCGCAGCATGGTCTTGTCGCGCAGCACGCTCAGGAATGAGGTGATGGTGCCGTCGGGGGACATGGCGTGCTCGAGCGCCGCCGCAGCCTCTTCCAGCGCCTGGATCGTCATCTGGTCGATGGCGCTGACGCCTGCATCGCGGCGAGCTTGGCTGAAGCGCTGGCTGCCCTCCGCAAGCTGGCCGCGACTCAACGCGTAGCCGCTCCACAGCACCTTGGTAAAGGCGCGCATGTAAGGATTCTGGTGATAGCCGAACTTCAGCAGGCCATCGGCGTCGGGGCCTGAGGCCTCGGTCTTGCCGGCGGGCAGGCTGGCGAGCGTCCGCTCGAGGAGTTGAACCTCGTCGCGGCTCAACTGGCCGATCGTCGGGGGCTTTGCCATGCAGACTCCTGGGAAGAGGGCGCACAGTGGCGCCGGGAGGCGGCATCGATCGGGGTCCGGCGTCGGTCGCCCAGGTTTGGACGTCCGCCAGCCGGCCCGTAGTGCCGCGCAGGCCGTGGAGCGAAACAGCATCCACGGGCCCTGCAGGACGCGAGTCGCTTCGCCGGGCGGCAGCACTGTAGCAAACCGCGCACGCGTGCGGCAACGGTCGGGCTTCGCGTGTGCGAATTCGTACGGCACGCAGGCCCCGGCCAGTGGTCGCGGAGGCTACGGCGCCGCGTCGGGCTGGATCACGAACTGCACTCGTCGGTTCTTGGCCTTGTCCGCTTTGGTCGTGTCCGGCACTAGCGGCACAGTCTCGCCGTATCCCTTGGCCGTCAGGCGCTCAGCCTCGATGCCGCGGTCGACGAGGTACTTGACCACGGCATCGGCCCGCGCCTGCGACAGCACGAGGTTCTTCTGGTCGTCCCCGTCCGAGTCGGTGTGGCCTTGGACCTCGACCTTCCGGATCTCGTCGTGTTCCAGCAGGATCGCAAGCACTTCGTCCAGAACGTCCACACTGACCGGCAGGATGTCGGACTTGCCCTTGGCGAACTCGACCGTCTCGTAGATCACGATCTCGCCGCCGATGCGCGCCGCCTTGCAGGCATTGGTCGCGTCATCCGGGCACTTGTCTGCCGCGTCGAGGATCCCGTCCTGATCATTGTCGGGGTCGGGGCAGCCGTCGCCGTCCTGGAACGCGTCCTTGTCCTCCGCCTGGCTCGGGCACTTGTCCGTCGCGTCCGGCACGCCGTCCTTGTCATTGTCCGGGTCGGGGCAACCGTCATAGTCCTCGAAGCCATCCATGTCTTCAGGAACAGTCTTGCAGCGGTCATTCTCGTCGAACACGCCGTCCTTGTCGGCATCCAGATCGGGGCAGCCGTCGTCATCCTCGATGCCGTTCTTGTTCTCCTGCTGATTTGGACACTTGTCACTTGCGTCCGGTATTCCGTCCTTGTCGTTGTCGACGTCGGGGCAACCGTCGTCGTCCTCGAAGTTGTCCTTGTCCTCAGCGGCGTTCGGGCACTGGTCGGCGCTGTCGGCGATGCCGTCCTTGTCGTTGTCGAGGTCGGGGCAGCCGTCGTTGTCCTCGAAGCCGTCCTTGTCCTCGGCGGCGTTGGGGCACCGGTCGACCGGCGCGACCAGACCATCCAGATCGGGATCCTTGGGCACTGGCGCCGCGTTGAACGCCACCTGCAGCACGGCGCGCCAGGCGGGGCTGCCAATCGCGTCGTTGATGCCGGGTCCCGCGGCAAGGGTTGCGTCCGCGAGCACCGACCGCAAGGTCAGGCCGGCCAGCACCTCAGCAGGGCTGTCGTTCAGCATCGACAGGGTCTTTCCGGGGTTCGACGGGTCCAGAGAGTCGGTCGTCTGCAGCGCGCCGGAAGCCGTCACCACCCAGCCAAGCGGCCCGGCCAGCGGCCCGGCGCCAAACGCGCCCAAGCGGACGCTGTTGTCGTGCCGGACGTCCACAAGCGTCGACTGCGGTCGCAGCAGGAACCCGGCGTTCACGCCCGCCTGCCAGTCGCCCTTGCGCCAGTCGAC
Source organism: Myxococcota bacterium (assembly GCA_049317445.1). Taxonomy (GTDB): domain Bacteria; phylum Myxococcota_A; class UBA9042; order UBA9042; family UBA9042; genus CAJBNH01. The sequence goes on from JBMOIG010000114.1 coordinate 5,267, forward strand.
CACCAGCCGCGGCTCGAACCGCAGGCCGTCGTCGCCGTGAAAGGCCGTCGGGTCTCCCGTCGGCAGCCACAGGGTCAAGCGCAGGCCCACGCCCAAGCCATCGTCAGCTGGATTGCGCAACCCCGCCAGCGCCCACAGGTCTGCGCCTGCCGTCAGCCGCACGTCGCCCAAGCCCGCCGCCTGCAGGTCCGCCACTGTGCGACCCGCCAGCGTCAAGTCCGGGGTGCCCAGCGTCCAGGCAAGGGGCAGGGCGGCCGACAGCTCGAACCAGTCGAACAGGCCGATGCGCGCCAGCAACTCGCCCCGCAGCAGCCCCGGCACTACATCTCCGACGGCTGTCTCGACCCCATCCTTCACTTGCACCAGCGTCAGCGGTTTGTGCGCATAGCCCAGCGACAGGCCGGCGCCCCACTGCAAGTGCTCTGGCGTCCGCGACTGCCACTGGTTCAGCGCGCCGCTGCCTACGGGAACGGCCTCGAACTGTTCGACGTCAAAGCCCGCCTGCGCCTGTGCCTGCGCCGGCAGCAGCGCCACAACCGCGAGCGTCAGCCCGGCGACCGCACGCGCCGTCTCTCGCCGCGAGTGCGAGGTCCGCCGAAGCCGCACCAGCGCCAGGATCCCCAGCAGCAGCAGAGCGATCGGCGCGCCGGTCACAGGGGTCGCCCCCGAAGTGCAGCCTCCGCCACGCAGCGAGTTCCCGTCGGCGGCGACATCGCCCGGGCCCAACAGGTCGCCTTCGTCCAAGTCCAACCAGCTATCCTTTGCGTCGAGCGTATCGGCATCCACGGGCGCTACGCCGTCGCCAACCCCGTCGGTCGGGACGTCGGGCTGGATATCGGGCGCAACGTCGGCGTCTTGAGCGAGGTCGGGCTCTGCATCGGGACCCACGTCTGCAGTGGCATCAACGTCTTCTGCGGCGATGTCAGTTCCGTCCAGCTCGCTGTCTGCCTGCGCGTCGTCGGCGTCGGGTGCGGTCGTGTCGTCTGCGTCCAGACCGCCGGCATCCACATCGCCGCCGAGATCCTCGCCCGCCGGGTCGCACGCGTCGCCCTTGCCGTTGTTGTCGCCGTCCTTCTGGTCGGGGTTGGGCGTGACGGGGCAGTTGTCGTCGAAGTCCCACACGCCGTCGCCGTCGGTGTCGGCCAGACGCGGGTCGGTTTCTCCCTCGTCGACCTTGCCGTTCAGGTTGGCGTCCTCGACGCCGTCGGGCAGGGCGTCGCCGTCGGTGTCCGGATTGCGCGGATCCGTCTCGCCAACATCGACCAAGCCGTCGTGGTTGGCGTCTTCCATGCCGTCCGGCAGCTGGTCGCCGTCGGTGTCGGTGACGCGGGGGTCGGTCTCGCCCTCATCGAACTTGCCGTCGCGATTGGCGTCCTCGACGCCGTCCAGGATTCCGTCGCCGTCGGTGTCGGGATTGGCAAGGTCCGTCTCGCCGGCATCGAACAGCCCGTTGCCGTTGCTGTCCTCGACGGAGTCGGCCAGGCCGTCCGCGTCGGTGTCCACGCCGTCGCAGGTCAGGCCGTCGCCGGTGAAGCCGGGCGGGCACGCGCACGCCCACGTGCCTGGCAGGTTGGTGCACACCGCCGTCGCCGCGCAGTCGTTCTGTCCCAGCGCGCACTCGTTCACGTCCGCGCAGGTCACGCCGTCGCCCGCAAAGCCGCTGCTGCAAGTGCACGCGAAGCTGCCGTCGGTGTTGGCGCAGGTCGCGTCGGTCGCACAGCCGCCGTTGCCCACGGCGCACTCGTCGATGTCGCTGCACACCTTGCCGTTGCCTGCGTAACCCGCCTTGCATGTGCAGGTCGCAGAGCCCACGACGTTGGCGCACAGCCCGTGGGGAGAGCAGCCGCCGTTGTCCTTGGCGCACTCGTCCACGTCGACGCAGGTCTTGCCGTCACCCGAATAGCCCGACTTGCAGGTGCACGTGGCGCTGCCGGGCGAGTTGCTGCAGGTGGCGGTGGCCGCGCAGCCGCCGTTGTCGGTCTGGCACTCGTTGATGTCCAAACAAGCCTTGCCGTCGCCGAAATAGCCGGCTGAGCAAGTGCAGGTCGCACCGCCGGCGATGTTGGCGCACTGGGCTTGCGGGGAGCAGCCGCCGTTGTTCTGCGCGCACTCGTCCACGTCGGTGCACGTCGCGCCGTCGCCCGACCAGCCGGGGTTGCAGATGCACAGCGAGCCGCCCACCGTGTTCACGCAGCTGGCGGTCGCAGCGCAAGTGGCCGTGCCGTCTTGGCATTCATCCACGTCCTTGCATGTGGAACCGTCGCCGACGAATCCCGTCTTGCACGTGCACGCGGCGGCGCCATTGACCTCTGAGCACAGTGCCTGAATGGCGCAACCACCGTTGTTCTGCGCGCAGGGGCCGATGCCGGGTTCGCAGGTCAGTCCGTCGCCCAGGAAGCCGTTCTTGCAAGTGCACAGCCGCGAGCCGGGGCCCGTCTTGGTACAGGCGGCGTTCACACTGCAACCGCCGTTGTCGGTCTTGCAGAGGTCGATGGCCGAACAGGTCTTGCCGCTGCCGATGTAACCGGGCTTGCAGGCGCAACTATTCGTGGACGGCCCGGTGGCGGCGCAGGTCGCGTTCAGCGAGCAGCCGCCGTTGTCCGTCGCGCAGCTGTCGACCGCAGTACACGTCTTGCCGTCGCCCAGGTAGCCGGTTTTGCAGCCGCAGTAGTGGAGACCGGGGCCAGAGACCGTGCACGCCGCGTGGACGTCGCAACCGCCGTTGGCGACCTTGCAGTTGTCGATGGCGGCGCAGGTCTTGCCGTCGCCCTGATAGCCGTTCTTGCAGACGCAGGTGTTGATTCCGGGGCCGGTCGAAGCGCAGGTGGCGTTGGCCGAGCACCCGCCGCTGTTGGTCTTGCAAGCGTCGACGGCGACGCAGGTCTCGCCGTCCCCCACGTAACCCGTCGCGCAGACGCAGGAATTGGTGCCGGGGCCGGTCGAAGTGCACTCCGCATTCAGCGCGCACCCGCCGTTGCCGACCTTGCAGCTGTCAACGGGCGTGCAGGTCTTGCCGTTGCCCTCGTAACCCGGCTTGCAGTCGCAGGTGTGGGTGCCGGGGCCGGTCGAGACGCAGCTGGCGTTCGCAGCGCAGCCGCCATTGGCGGTCTTGCAGGTGTCGACGGCGGTGCAGGTCTTGCCGTTGCCCAGAAAGCCGGACTTGCAGGTGCAGGTGGCGGTTTTGGGGCTGGTGGGCGTGCAGATCGCGTCGACGTTACAGCCGCCGTTGGGCCATCCGGGTTCGTTGCAGGCGAAGTCGCAAAGGCCGGGCGTCGCGTTGCAGTCGACGGTAGACGTGCAGGACTTGCCGTCGCCGGTGAAGCCGGTCTTGCACGCGCAAGTGTTGGTGCCGGGGCCGGTGCTGGTGCACGTCGCGTTGAAGTCGCAGCCGCCGTTGTCGATCAGGCAGTTGTTGATCGGAAGGCACAGCAGGCCGTCGCCCTTGTAGCCGACCTTGCACGCACAGGAGTTGGTGCCGGCACCGGTTGAGGTGCAGCTGGCAAACGCGCTGCAGCTGCCGTTGTTGACCAAGCAGGCGTTGGCGGGGGCGCAAGTCTTGCCGTCGCCTTGGTAACCCGACTTGCACGAGCAGACGTTGGTGCCGGGGCCGGTGGCAATGCAGAGGCCGTTGGCTGAACAGCCGCCGTTGAGGATCTTGCAGCTGTCCAGCGCGGTGCAGGTGGTGCCGTTGCCGATGTGGCCGACCTTGCAGGTGCAGGTGTTGGTGCCGGGACCGGTAGAGGCGCAAAGGCCGTTGACGGAGCAGCCGCCGTTGTTGACCTGACAGCTGTCGATGGCGGCGCAAGACTTGCCGTTGCCCTGATAGCCCGGCTTGCAGGCACACGAGTTGGTGGCCGGGCCGGAGGCTGTGCAGTAGGCGGTCGCCGCGCAGCCGCCGTTGTTCGAAAGGCAGCTGTTGATGGGCTTGCAGGTCTTGCCGTCGCCCTGATAGCCGGTCTTGCACGCGCACGTGTTGGTCCCGGGGCCGGTGGGTGTGCAGATTCCGTTGACGTTGCAGCCGCCGTTGTTGACCAGACAACTCTCGGTCAGCGAGCAAGTCTTGCCGTCGCCCTCGTACCCCAGCTTGCACTCGCACGCGTGCGAGCCGGGCAGGTTGGTGCACAGCGCATCCACCGAGCAGCCGCCGTTGGCGGTCTTGCACTCGTCGACGTCCTGACAAACTTGGCCAGCAGGGACGTACCCGGCGTGGCAGGCCAACAGGAAGGTGACCGTGTCGGTTGAGCTGGGCAAGCCATTGCTGCCTGCGACGAGGCTCTTGACCTCGACCGTGGTTCCGAACGCAAGCTTCCAGTCGGCGGGAACCTCGAATGTCCAAGTGCCGTCCGCGTTTGCCTGCACCACGGCCTGCTTGAGACCCGACGAAAACTTGATCTGGGCCGACGGGGTGGCAATGCCGGTCAGAACGGGCGTGCTCGTGAAGAGGGTGTCGCCGTCCTTGGGGGTGTCGATCTCGACGTACGGACCCACGACGACTGGCGATGTGGCCGCCAGCACGGGGTCGACGGGCAGGGCGTCGTCCCAGCACAGGTTGTCGGTGTCGATGGCGTAGCCGTTGTTCGATGTGCCGAACCACAGGGTCAGCTTGCCGACCGAGATCGGGTGTTGCTGGTTCTTGGTGGCATCGACCAGGTCGGCGAGCGGGACGGCAAATTCCAGAAACGCATCGGAATTGTCAGAGAAATTGCTGCCGTCCGCCGCCGGGTCGGTCACCTTTGCATAGCCGTCGGTCACCGCGTTCTTCGACCAGGTGAAGACGGCGTTCTTGTCGTTTGCGCGGTACAACTGCATCGTCTCGTCGCTGCCGTTGACGACGACCGTGTACTCGTCACCGTTGCTGGTGTTGGCGTCTGCGTCGATGCCCATACCCCAAGCGAACTGTGCAAGCGGCCCCGACCCACCGGAAACCAGCGGTGATTCGTCCAAGCGCAGCTGCACAAACAGGTACTTGCTGTCGGTCGCCCACCCTGCACCCGCATGGGTTGCGTCGCCCACCACATCGCGTTCCTTGATGCCCGCCGGCGCGTCCGAGACCTTGTCGAACGCGACCACGTCGCCGCATTGAAACGACGTGAAGCTCGCCGGCCACGCCTCGGGAGGTGGCACTTGGGCCACCGCGGGGGCTGCAATCCACAGCCCGGCAAGGACACCCAACAGCCCCAAACGACGGCAATTCGATGCAAGGTGCTGAAAGCAGACAGAGTTGGGCATACAGTGGCTCCGGTCGTTTCCCGTGCGAGGAGGTCGTGACCCTATCGACACGCGCAGGTTGCGGTCAAGACGTCATTTTGAGTTCGCGTCGCGGCCAGCGAGGGGGAGCCGCGTGCGCCGTTGGGGGGGACCTGGTCGCTAGCGCGTTCGGGGTCGTCTGGCAGGCATCGCATTCGCGGAAAGCAACGCCAAAGGAGTGAGCAGCGGGTGGAGCTGCCCCGGTTCAACACAAGCGCAGGACCTGCCGACCGGGCCGAGGCAAGTCGATGCTCTGACGCTTTCGACGTGCCTAACGAAACTGCACAAACCGCCGTGAGTCACCCTAGAAATTCGCATCTCCGCCGGCGCCATCGGGTCCGTTCCCGCCGCCCTGACCGAGGCTCTTGCCCCCGGCGCCGCCCATGCCCGCCGTTCCCAACAGCTGCACGAAGTTTGCCTTCTTCATGGCCGCCGGGTCCAAACCGTTTGCGTTCGCTACGAACAGTCCGAACGACACGCCGCCGCAGCCACCGCCGCCGCCGCCACCGTGGCCGCCCTTGCCGCCCTTGCCACCCGTGCCGCCCGCGCTGGCGCACCAGGCCAGGCCGCCGCCGTCGTCTGCGCCGCCGAACGCGCCGTCGCCGCCCACGCCGCCCACGCCGCCCTGACCGCCCTGGCCGCCGTCGCCGCCGTTGCCCGTCACAAACAGGTTGTCGGTGACGGTGGGCACGCCCAACGCCGCATCGGTGTAGACGATGAACAACGCGAACGAACCGCCGCCAGAGCCGCCGGCCTTGCCACCGGTCGCGCCGCAGCCACCCGAGCCGCCGCCACCGCCAGAGCCGCCGATGTCCGGATACTTGAACTTCGGATCGCTTCCTTTGCACGCAGCGCTGACCTCGACGCCACCGCCCGCCGCGCCGCCGCCACCGCCAGACCCCACCAAGCCGTCGCCACCGCCGCTGGCCTGGTCGGGCTGCCACTTGTCACCGACAACCTGACCGGCGTTGCTCGCGCACGCAGCGCCCGGGTTGCCCAGCGTGCCCTCCTTGCCGTTGCCGCCGTTGGTGCCCACGGTGTCCAAAAACGCGCTGGACTCGTCCTTGCGGGGCACGTTGCAGAGGCCGCAGCTCGAGCTTCCTTCCCAAATCAGCGAGTCGTAACCAGAGCTTCCGCCGCCGCCCGCGCTGGGCCCTTGACCCGCCGTGCCCTGCTCGGCGGCGGTTTGGGTCTGCTTGTAGGGGCTGGACTTCGGCTGGGTGCCGTCCTCGTCATAGTCCGGGCAGATGGCGTTGCCGCCCTTGCCACCGCCGACGTTTTGGCCGCCGCAGGTGCGGCTGCCGCCGTTGCCGCCGGTGGACTGGTGCTCGCTGCCGCAGGTGTACGCGCCGATGTCCTTGGCCTTGGCGCCCGCGCTGCCCCCGGCGCCGTTGTCGCCGTTGACGCCGGCCACGCCGCTTTGGCCGTTGCCCGCGTCGCCCGCGATGACGCGGTTGCCCACGATCTTCAGGCCGGGACCGGGGTTGCGTACGTAGATGCCGTAGGTGGACGCGCCCTTCTGCTTGACGTTGGCGCCGAAGACCGTGAAGCCGTCGAACGTCGCCTCGCCCGCGCCAAGGTCCAGCGCGTTGACGGTGCCGGGGGCTTCGGCCGACGGAACCTTGCCCAGCACGGCGGTTTCGTACGCCGCAGGGTCGTGGAAGCGGAAGTCAGCGCTGTAGCCGCCGTAGACGTGCACGCCGGTGGCAAGGACCAGCGTCTCTTCGTACACGCCCGAAGCCACATAGACGTCGCGCTTGCCGGCCGCCTTGGCGAGGTCGATGCCCTTTTGCAGGCTGGCGACCGGGTCCTCACGCGTGCCCTTGGCGATGTCGACGCCGGTGCGGTTGACGAAGATGGCGTTCTCGATCTCGCCGTCAATGCCGTCGCAGTTCTGGTCGGGACCGTCGGGAATGTCGAGGTCAGAGGCGAACTTGCACTCGCAGCCGTCCTTGGGGTTGTCATTGACGTCGAAGTATGGCGCGTTGCAGGTGAAGCTGCAGCCGGTCGCCGTGGCGGTCGCCTGGCAGTAGTTCATGGCGTTGGCAAACTTCAGCACGTTGCAGTTGTTGCCGCAGCCGCCGCACGCCTGCACGGTGGTGTACTTGCCCTTGTCGTCCACGTAGCCGTCGTCGATCTTGCCGTTGCAGTCGTTGTCGGCGCCGTCGCAGATCTCGGTGGGCAGCTGGCAGCCAGACCAGCCAGTATTGCCGCACAGTTGGACGCCGTAGCAGACGTTGGGGCCGGTCGATTGCTTGCAGGCGCGGACCAGACCTTGGGTCGACGACGAGCAGTTGCACGAACCCGTCTTGGGCAGGCAGACGTCGAGGTCGCCGCTGCCATCGGGGGAAGGGGACTTGCCACAGGTGTGCGACGCGGGGCAGCCGTCAGAGCCCTCCGGGCAGTAGGTCGAGCAGAAGCTCTCTTCGCCCGAAGTGATGCACCGCGCGCCGCCGCAGTCCAGATCGGTCTTGCAGGTGTGGCACAGCTTGCTGATGGGAGCGACGCACAGGTAGACCGGCGCCTCAGACGTGAAGACTTTCTGGCACTTGTAGCCCGTCGGGCACTGGTCCTTGCACGTCTGGGTGCAGAAGAAGCCGTTGTAGCCCTCGATGCAGTAGCCGCTGTCGCAGTCGGCGTCGGACTTGCAGGGGTCGCCGAAGTCGGGGACCGAGCCTTCGATGATCTCGACCGCTGCAGCGTCATCGGTGCCGTTGCCGTCGTTGGCGCCGTCGCTCAGGCCGCCCTGATCCAGCGTGTTGGCGCCGTCGGTCGCGAGAGCAGTGCCTTGCTGGGGCGAGTCGGAGCAGGAGGCGAGCCCCCAAGCCACCACGACGAGGACCGAGACCAAGGGGAGCACGAAACGCGCATTCTTCATTGGGTTCTTCCTTGCGGACCGACCGCTGGCATCGAACGAGTGCGCAAGTGTAATGCAGCACTTCGCCAGCGAATAGGAGGGGGCGTCGGCATGTGGGGCTTTCAGTCCGCGGCCCGACCGCGTGCCCCCTCTACCCGCCAACTCTGCATACTGGTAGACTTCGCGCGCCCTCACGAGCTCGCCTGTCGCTCAGAGGGTGCCGATCGGCTGTGCGCCGGACCCGGCCCTACGACCTGCCTCCCACCCCTTTAGATCCCCCCCAAGAAGGAGACCTCGTGGCTGGCATTCGCAACGTCCTCATCCTCGGCGCCGCAGGGCGCGACTTTCACAACTTCAACACGGTGTACCGCGGTGACCCGGCGTTTCGCGTCGTGGCCTTCACAGCGACGCAGATCCCCGACATTGACGGCCGCACCTATCCGCCCGAGCTCGCGGGACCCGGCTATCCGAAAGGCATTCCTATCTATGCACAGGACGGTTTCGGCGCCCTGATCGACCGTCTTGGCGTTCATGAGGTCGTGTTCGCGTATAGCGACGTCACCTACCCGCACGTCATGCATTTGGCGGCAGAGGCGATGGCGCATGGGGCCGACTTCCGGCTGCTGGGTCCCGGCGGCACGATGCTGAAGTCGTCCAAGCCCGTGGTGTCGATCTGTGCGGTGCGGACCGGCTGCGGCAAGAGTCAGACCACCCGCCGCATCGTCGAACTGCTGCGCGAGAAGGGCCTCAAGCTCGTGGTGGTGCGGCATCCGATGCCGTACGGCGACCTCGTTGCGCAGAAGGTGCAAA
>JBMOIG010000115.1:0-14167 GCA_049317445.1 Myxococcota bacterium
TCGTCGATGCCGTCGGCGGGCAGACCGGCCGGGTCCATCGACTGCACGCACTCGTACGAGCCGTCGGCCTTCAGCCCCTTGATGACCAAGCCGGTGCCGCAGGTGGCGCCCAGCTTGGCCAGCGTCGGCGTGTCGGTCAGGTCGGTGTACTTGTCTGAAGTCGCCATCTTGGACAGCGAAGCCGTCTTGGCAAACACCGAAGTGTCGGGAGCGCCGTCGACGTCCGCGTACGCGCCCGTCGAAGCCACGGTGGCCAGCGAAGCGGTCTTGGCGTACGCCGTCAGGTCCGGACCGCCCTGAAGGTCCGAGTACTTGCCGGTCGTGGCGACGGTCGCCAGCGACGCGGACTTGGCGTACGGCTGCAGGATGCCAGCGTCGAGCTGGGCAGCGGTGATGCAGCCCGAGCAGTCCAGCGACTCAGCGGCTGAGGCACGCAGGGCAAACAGCGCCGAGCGCAGCGACTTGCGCGGCAGCTCCGGGTCGCTGCCGATCTGCATGGCCAGAAAGCCTTGCCCGGCCAAAGCCTTGAGCACGTCCTGGGTCAGCGGTGTGCCGGTGCCCAAGTCGTGGGAGAAGGACCCGTTCACCACGGCGACGTCGACCGGACCTTCGGTCCAGACGGCAGCCCCACCTTGGGCGTCCTTGTAAAGCACGAACGTCATGGCGTAAGCGCCGTCGGAGACCGGCCCCCCGCCTGTGGACGCCAGCGCGCCTTCGATCTGCGTCACGGACGGCACGGCCGCTTGCGCCGCACCGGCCCACACTGCCAGACAAAGGGCAGCAACCCCTAGCGTTGCCGGAATTCCCAGCTGCCAAGGCCTCTTCTGTGCGCGGGACCAGCGGACCCTACGATTCTGGTACATGGTCAGGCTCCCTTGGATGATCCGTCGTCTTGGAACTGCCCTCTGCGAGCCGGACTCACTGGGTCCAGTTGCCGGTAGCGGTATCCAGGTCATCGACGAAAGCCAATCCCGCCGGAAGCGTCATCGCGCCGGCCTTGAACGCGAGAGCAAGCTCACGATAGCCACGCGACCCACGCGGGGTCCACGGCGGCGACGAGCTGACAAACCAAATCACGGTCGATACCGGCTGCGAGCCCGGAATCGTCAAGGTCGGCTGCGCGGTGGTGTTGCTGTAGCAATTGCTGGTGTAGGTCCAGGAGTTCTGGCCATTCACCGAGACGCTGGTGTACTCGCTCCAGCCGCCGTAGGCCGTGAAGTGGAAGGTCGGCGACCAGTCCTTGTTGACGCCCGAGGTGTTCTTGATGCGGAACAACACGGCGAGGTGCTTGCCGATGTTGCTGTCGTTGTACATCGAGTAGAACTCGCTGTGGATCATGGCGCCTGTACCGTAAGAGCTGGCCTTGTTCACAAAGAAGATGCGCTGCAGGTTCTTGTCTGCCGACACGTTGAACGCGTACGCGCCGCCAGACCAGCTCGACGGGTTGACACCCATGTGCAAGGCGGCGTCGTCGCCGAAGTTCCAGGTCGCACCGTTGATGTGCGCGTGGAACGTGTTCCAGCGGAAGGTCGCGGGCTTGGGCACGCCAGCGGCGATCTGCTGGGCCAAGCCGGTGTTGGTCAGCGTTCCCTCGACGATGAGGTCGCCGGCGATGCGGATCTTCTTGTTGGACAGCGTCTGCAGGTTGACCGACCAGGCCACAACTTCGCCGTCGGTGGTGTTGTTCACGAACGCGGTGTCGATCACCTGCAAGCGCCACTTGCCCTTGGGGTTCTTGCCGACCCAGTAGGAGAGGTCTCCGGAGATCGTCTTGGTGGGGTCGGGGAACGCGGTCTTGATGCCGTCGCCCTTCTTGCCGCCCTTGTTCCACAGCACGTACTGCTGGTTGGCGGCGTCGAACAGCGAGACCTGCAGGTTGGTGACGTCGGAGTTGGTCAGCTCGAGCGAGACCGTCAGCTTCTGGGCCAGACCTACGTCTCCCACGTCGATCTCGGAAAAGCCGCCGATCGGGTTGTTGTCGGGGATGGCGAGCTTGGTCGAGGCGGCGAAGACGTCGGTGAACTGGTTCCAGATCAAGCCGTTGGAGAGTTCGTCGATGCCGTCGGCGGGCAGACCGGCCGGGTCCATCGACTGCACGCACTCGTAGCTGCCGTCGGCCTTCAGGCCCTTGATCACCAAACCGGTGCCGCAGGTGGCGCCCAGCTTGGCTTGGAGCGGCGTGTCGGTCAGGTCCGAGTACTTGCCGGATGTCGCAACCTTGGAGAGCGACGCGGTCTTGGCGAACACCGAGGTGTCGGGCGCACCCTCCAGATCGGCATACGCGCCGGTCGACGCGACGGTGGCGAGCGAGGCGAGCTTGGCATAGGCCGACAGGTCGGGGCCGCCCTGCAGGTCGGAGAACTTGCCGGTCGTGGCGACCGTGGCGAGCGAGGCGGTCTTGGCGTACGGCTGCAGCACACCGGCGTCGAGCTGGGCGGCGGTGAGGCACCCGGAGCAATCCAGACCCTCCGCGACCGCCGTTCGCAGCGCAAAGGAGGCAGCTCGCAAGGGCTTGCGGGTCAGCTCAGGGTCCTGACCGACCTTCAGCGCCAGAAAGCCCTTACCGGCCAAAGCCTTCAGCACGTCCTGCGTCAGCGGCGTGGTGGCCCCCAAGTCGTGGGAGAACGATCCACTCACGACGGCGACGTCGACGGGACCTTCCGTCCACACCGCAGCGCCGCCTTGGGCGTCCTTGTAGAGCAGGAATGTCATGGCGTAAGCGCCGTCGGAGACCGGCCCCCCGCCCGTGGACGCGAGTGCGCCCTCGATTTGCGTCACGCTGGGGATGGCCGCGTAGGCTACCGCAGACAGGCTCATGACCAGCGCCATGGCGGCGAATCCGGCACTGCACCGGCCGAGAGATGAATCGTGTTGCATCGCAGGCCCCTCGAGAAGGTTGAACAGACTTCGCGCTGAAGTGCGAAGTCTTTGTAAAGGTCCTACACAAGTGTCGCTGCGAACGCAACCGGCCTTCACTTTCTCCCGCAATTTGCTGGGTCTTTGGGGGGCAACGGCGGCGGGTCGACTGCCGCGACCTCGGGTGCCTCATGCGGGTCGATGTCGTGCAACAAGTGGCTGTTTCACCAGTGCGGCGCGCCGGCGGCTACTTCGAAGCAGCGCGGGCGATGGCCTCGAGCATCGGCGTCACCGGGGTGAAGTCACCGGCCGCCGGGCCCTTGATGGGCAGGATGAACATGCCAACCACGATCGCGTTGCCCTTGATCTCACGGCACACCGTGTATTCGGGCGTACCAGTGACCTCCAGGACGGGCCCGACGGTCCACCCCTCCGGCACATGGCTCGAGCGGAAGCCCTTGGCCCGCGGGGCCTCCAGATTCTCGGCGAATGCCTGACAGGTCACGTTAGGCAACTTCGCGATCTCGATGTCTATTTCCGGAATTGCCGGGGCCATGCGGTCCAGCCAGTCGACCGGGTCGTCGTCTTCACCGCGGGCGCGGGGCACCCAGACATAGCCGTCGTCGGGCATGGTCAGGGCGAGGGAGGTGACCTCCAGGGCAACGGTGCGCACGGCCTCAAGCTTGCCGCGGTTGCGGACCTCCGGGCGGCGCAGGGGCGGCGTGTTGGACACGCGGTCGGTGGCCCAGCTCTTCGTCACCCGCTCCAGCATCGGCAGCTTGGCCAGCTTGGTTTGCAGGACGGCCTGCGTCGTCGCCGTCGGCAGATCGAGGAAGAAACGGTACAGCAGCAAGGACTTGCGATCGGGACGGGTCGTGCACAGGACGACCGCCGGGACCTTGCCTAGGTCGCCCTCGAACGTGAAGACGCCGCCGCGCACCGACCATTTCTGACCCCACAGGTCCTGCTTGGCCGTCCACGGCGACTCCAGCGCAGTACCCGCCACCGTGGCCTCGCAGTCGCCCGCAGAGAAGTAGCCGACCAGCACCCACGAACCGGCGACCAGCTTGCCGTCGACCTTCTCGTCGATCACGTCGCGGGAGTCGAAGGCGTCGTCCAGGGCGTAGCTACCAGAGACCGACCAGGTGTGGCCCTTGCGGGTGTCCTTGGGGAGCTCGATCTCGAGGCCAGAGGTGGGCAGCACGACCTTGCCCGGCTTGACGACGACGGGCTCGGACCTGGCGGGGGACGCCACCGCGCAAAGCAAAAGCGCGGCGATCAGCGGGGTTGGCAAGAACCGCATGGAACCTCCGGGGACAAAGGGTCGACAAAGCATAGCGGGCGCTGCAAGGCGCGGCGAGTCCGATGAAAGGAGTGGACGACCTGAACAGCGCCCTTGCCCGGGACCCGTGGAAATGTCTAAGCTAGCTTACCCCCCCGCCGCTGCTTACGCCTGCCCCTGCGTTCCCGGAGAACCATGCGCTTCCGTGTCATTCCGGTGTCGGTGTTGTGGTCGGTCGCGGCCGTGGTGCTGGTCGCCTGCACCTCGTCGCCGACCAACCCGGCGGGTGCCGGCGGCCTGAACTTCGAGACCCTCGACGTCCCCATTCCGAAGACGGACGCCAAGACCGACACCAAGACCGATGCCAAGACAGACGCGAAGACCGATGCCAAGGACGCCGACGAGGTCAAGGACGCGGATCCCGATGCGGATCCGCTCCTTGACGCCGAACCGGACGCAGCGGTTGACGTCGAGCTGACCGATGTCGTCGAACCCGATGCTGCCCCTGAGGTTGTCGAGCCTGCCGACCCCTGTGACCCCAACCCGTGCAACCAGCCGGGCCAGACGGTGTGCGTGGTGGTGCCGGGAGGCGTTGCTTGCGAGTGCGACGAGGGGCTGGTGGGGACGCCGCAGGGAACTTGCGAGGCGCCATGCGACGTTTCCGGGCCAGCGCCCGAGCCGCAGGCGATGAACAAGGGAGATCTGGTCGTCTCCGAGATCCTGATCCAGCCCGCGGCCGTGTCGGATGAACAGGGCGAGTGGTTCGAGATCCACAACACGACCGAGGCGCCCATCGACCTCAACGGCCTGACCGTGACCGACAAGGCCGGCGTGCAGACTCACGTGGTGCACCACTGCAAGCCACTGTGGGTGCCGCCCGGCCAGGCGGTGGTGCTGGGCCGTTCGGGTGACGTGAAGCAGAACGGTGGCTACTCGGCCGCCTACGTGTACGGCGACGACGTGGCCTTGGGCAACGTCAGCGACAGTCTGGTGCTGCGGGCGACGTATGATTCGGGGCCGTCGAAGCTCAGCGTGGACATCGACGCCGTGGCATGGAACCCCACATGGATGCAGAAGAATGCGGCCGGACACGCACTGGCGCTGGACCCTGGCCACCTGCAAGCCACCGACAACGACGACGCGCTGCACTGGTGCACGGCGACGACCCCAATGGCGATGGGGGACTTCGGCACACCCGGCCAGCCCAACCCGCCATGCCCTCCGCCGCCCGACACCGACAACGACGGTGCAGACGACGTGGTGGACAACTGCCCCAAGGTCTCCAACCCCAACCAAGCCGACACCGACACCGACGGCTATGGCGACCCCTGCGACAACTGCCCGCAGGACCCCAACGCCGACCAATTCGATCTGGATGGCGACGGCAAGGGCGACATGTGCGACCCGGCGCAGTGCGGCGACGCAGAGCTTGACTACGGCGAGGCCTGTGACGACGGCAACACGAATGAGGAAGACGGCTGCCTGAAGACCTGCAAGAATGCAAAAGTACAGCCGAATCGCTTGATGGTGTCGGAGGTGTTCGCGCACACGGTGACCGGATCGGATGCCACGGCGGAGTGGGTCGAGCTGTACAACGCCGACAGCCGCCCGCTCTCACTGAACGGCTGGACGCTGGAAACCGGCAAGGGCGGCACGCACGTCTTTCCCGCGGTCCCGGCGCTGACGGTGCTGCCGGGCAAGTACCTGGTGCTCGGGCGCAGCAAGGACAAGGCCAAGAACGGCGGCGTGAAGGTCGATTACGTGTGGCAGGACGTGCAGTTGGACGACACGAGCGACAAGCTGACGCTCAAGACCGTGCTGGGGCAGGTCACCGACAGCGTGAATTACGGCGTCTCGACCCCGGCGCCGCAGTCCGGCAAAGCCCTGCAGGTCGATCCGCAGCACCTGACACCCTTCTACAACGACGTCGCGGCGAACTGGTGCCATGCCACCACGCCCCTGATGGTCGGCAGCGCGGACCTTGGCACGCCGGGCACCGCCAACCCCTCGTGTGCCCCCCCCGGCAAGGACCCCGACGGCGACGGCGTGACCAACCCGACCGACAACTGCCCGTTGCTGGCCAATGTTGCGCAAACCGACACGGACAAGGACGGCATCGGCAACGCGTGCGACTTGTGCCCGTCGGCGCCCAGCCCCGGTCAGGACGACCTGGACGCCGACGGCATCGGCGACGCCTGCGACAACTGCCCGTTCGAGGTCAACGTCGACCAGAAAGACACCGACGGCGACGGCTGGGGCGATGTGTGCGATCTCGCGACCTGCGGCAACGGCAAGGTCGACCTGTTCGAAGGCTGCGACGACGGCAATCAGGTGCCCGGCGACGGTTGCAATCCTGCCTGCCAGCTCGAGAACTTTGCGCCCGGAGCCCTGCTGGTCAGCGAGGCGATGGTCAACCCGGCCGCGGTGGCCGATGCCATGGGCGAGTGGGTCGAGCTGCACAATCCGTCCGATGAGCCGATCGACGTGCGCGGCTGGGTTCTGCGCGATGCGGGGAAGGACAAGGTGGTGCTGACCAGTCCGTGGCCGCTGCTGGTCCCTGGACACGGCTTCCTGGCGGTGGGCGGCTCCACCGACGTGACCGTCAATGGCGGTGCTTCGGTGGCCTTCGGCTGGACGGTGGCCGGACAGAACCCCCCGTTCGGATTGGACAACGGCGTGCAGGATGCCATCGTGCTCGTCTGGAACGGCACGGTGATCGACCAGGTCGTTTACCAACCGAAGGGCTCGCTGTGCGGCGAACCCAACGAACCACCCGACTGCCAGAACGTCGGCTTTCCGGTGACGATTGGCGCCTCGATGACGCTGGACCCCGACCACTTGAACGCGACCGACAACGGCGACGCAGGCCTGTGGTGCGAGGCGAAGTCCGCGCTGCCCGGCGGCGACAAGGGCACCCCGGGCGCGGCCAACGACTCGTGCAACCTGTGCCCTCCGACCGGCTGCTGCGCGGTCGACACCGACTGCGACGACAAGAACGATTGCACGACGGACACTTGCGACATCGGTGCCGGGGCGTGTGTCTTCACTGAGGTCAAGGGCTGCTGCAACGTGGACTCGGACTGCGATGACGGCGACAACCTGTGCACCCTCGACACCTGCAGTGTCCACAAGTGCGGGTACGCGCCCACGAATGCACCCGGCTGCTGTGTGCCAGAGCTGTGGTCGAACACGTTTGACGGCGGCGACCTGAAGGGCGTGCAGCTGTCCAACAGCGCGGGAGCGGCCAAGGGCTGGCAGCTGTGGGCCAACGCCTCGCCCGCCAAGTCGGCTCCCGGTGCGCTGTACTACGGCTATCCCGCCACGATGAACTTCGACTTCGGGGCGTCGTCCGGCACCGCCCGCACACCGGTGGTCTTGCTGCCGGCAAATCAGGCCGCGTCGGCGCGTTTCTGGCTGTACGTCGACACCGAGGCGGACGTCAGCTACGACCGGCTCGAGATCGCGCCCATCGTCAACGGAGCCAAGGGCGCGACGGTGTGGACCAAGGGATCCGCGGGGTTCTCGTTGAAGGGGTGGATGGACGTCACGTTGTCGCTGGCGGCGTACAAGGGCAAGCAGGTGCAGCTGGAGTTCAGCTTCAACAGCATCGACTCGCTGTACAACACCGGGCGTGGCGTGCTGGTCGACGACCTGCGGATCCTGGTGGCCTGCCCGTAGGCACCTGACGTGCCCGGAGAGCCCGTTGGGGGGACCCGTCCAGCCGCGCTTCACGCGGTTCGCGCTTCACGTTCGGCCTTTACACCGCAGCAGGCCCGCACAAGAATGACCCGCGTCTGAGGGCACGGCGTCGTCGGGTCTCGTCCAAAGGACACGAAGGCGGCACGATGAGGGCGCTTTGGGCCAGCACAGCCTACTGTCTCGCGCTGGCCCTCGCGGGCTGGCCCGGGTACGCGTCGGCTGAAGAGGACGACCCCGCGCCGCCGCCACCCGACTTTGTGCAAGAGGCGCCTGCTGCCACGCGTGCTGCCGTTCCCGTCCCAACTCCGGTGCCCTTGCCCGCCCCCGCGACCGCGGTGGCGTCGGACAAGCCCGCCGTCCCGCCCAAGACCGGCGCGGTGCCTCCGCCAGCGGTCAACCCGGTGGTCAAAGCACCGCCCAAGCGCAGCGACCGCTTCATCGAGGGCGAGCTGGCCAACGTGGGCGCCATGGGGCTGGTGCCGTGGCAGAACCGCGTGGGTGCCGTGCTGGGCGTTGAGCGGATCGGCGACCAGTACTTCGGTGCGCTGACGCCGGAGTTCAACTGGTCCAGCACGCTTGCGGACCGCCCGATCACGATGTCGCTGGGCGTGCCGATTCGGCTGGAGCTGTACGATTCGCGGCCCGACAAGGCTTGGAGCCGACTGGGCAAGCTGCGCACGGACGACTGGAACGAGCCCAGCGACTTCGCCCAAGTCATCCGCCAGCTACAGTACGGAGGCAAGGAAGAGCACTTCTACCTGGACGTCAACGCCTTCAAGGCCAGCACGCTGGGCCACGGCACGCAGCTGCGGCGCTACAACCCCAACGTGAACCTGAACACCCGCCGCGTCAGCGCGCAGCTGGACGGATTCGGCGACTTCGGAGGCGCGGAGACGTTCCTCAACGACGTGACGGCCCCCAACGTCATGGGCGCACTCGTGTTTTTCAAGCCGCTCAGCTTCATCGACCGCAAGAACTACCTGTTGCGCTCGTTCTCATTGGGCGCGTCGGCAGTGGCCGATCTGGACGCCCCGCTGCGCAATCGCTTGGATCTGGCCGACGTCGACGACGACGGGCGGCGGCTGCGCGAGTACGAAATCAACCAAAAGAGCTTTCAGCCCGTGTACTTGTCGACTCAGGTCGTGGCCTACGGTGCCGATGCCGAGGTCAAGCTCGTCGACACCCCAGCGGTCGATTGGAAGACCTACGTGGACGCCTCGTGGCTGGTGTCGGGGCTGCCGACCGACAATCCCGACGCGCCGGGCTTCGTCCACGTGCCGACGCGAGAGGTGCGTCCCGGCGGCGTGACCTGGGGACATCTGCTGCGGCTGAACTTGGGCGAACACCGACGCCACGCCCTGCGGTTTCGCGCAGAGGCGCGCCTGTACGACGGCAACTACCTGCCCGGCTATTTCGACGTGCTGTACGAGGTCCAGCGGGTGCAGTATCGCTTGGACCAGCGCTGGGCCGACCCCAACGGCACCAAGCTGCAGCAGGTCCTGGGCCGCCCGGCCGACCAGACGGTGCGCGGCGGCTATCTGGAGGCGAGCTGGAAGGCGGGCAACTGGTTTGCCTTCGCCGTGGGGCTGGAGGTCAACGACCAGACCCCGGACAACCACCTGTTTATCCACATGGAAGTCCCCCGGTGGGAGAACTTGCAGCTGCTGGCGACCCTGCACCGCCGCAACGCCACCCAAGCCGTCGACCTTGTCGCTTGGAACAGCACGGCAAGCGACCTGCTGCTGGTCAAGGCCCGCTATCGTCTGGCGGAGTGGCTGCACATCAACGCAGAGGCCCTGACGCCCTACGGCATCGGGCCCGACAGCTTCTTCAAGCACGTCGTCGACTTCAACATGAACGTGGAGCTGGGCTTCGGCTACGGCGGCGGGGTGGCGCAATGAAGCGGCTGCGTGTCATCCACCGTGTCTTCCTTGGGCTGGCGTGCCTGTTCGCATCGGCCTGCGGGTTCGTCGAGGCGGCCACCGAGCTGACCATCGGTCCCGGTCAGCTGCAGCGGGTCAGCTACGACTTTCGCTGGCCCAGCATCGACGCCCTGATTGGCGACAAGCTGGTCACCGGGGCCTCACTGCCGCCTGAGCTGCCGGGGCTACCCGGGTCGTATGAGGCAAGCACGCTGGCGCACCTGCAAGGGCTGATGGTCCTGACAGGCGAGTGCCGGGGTGAGGTCAAGCAGGCCGAGGTGCTGGCGACCTCGGGCAACTTGCGGCAACTGACCGTGACGGCTGTGAATTGCGGCAGCCCCGACCGCTGTCAGGACGAGTGCAAGGGCTTTGTCGGCATGCGGCTGGAGACGCGCTACCAGGTCCAGCTGATCGACGAGGCCACCGCGCAGAAGATCGCGGGGATGCTGACGGGGACCTCGCCCGCCGCCATCGTCCAGGTCCGGATGCGCTTCTACGAGCTCGCCTTCAAGCAGCTGCAGGGCGGCAAGGACACCGACATCACAAGCTTGTTCCGCGACTTCGAGCTGGGACTCGCCATGCCCGACAGCACGGACGAGACGGCTGTGGTCCAGGGGCCGTGGCTGATGGAGATCACGCCTGAGACGCCCAGACGCTTCGAGCTTGACCCCGAAGCACACGTGACTCAGGAGATTCGCAAGGCCATCGTCGGCGGCCAGCCCCTTTGGGTAGAGGTCTACCAGCGGTTGTCGGTCGCCCAGCCGGATCTGTACTCGGTGCGCCTGACCGGCGGCGGCGTGCTGTTCGACTTCCAGCCTGAGGTCGTGCTGAGCGTGCTCGACATCGCAGGGGGCAAGCTGTGAGGGCGCGCTGCCGACTGCACCGTCGCGCTTTGGCGCTGCTGCCCGTCTGGGTGGCCTGTTTGTCGCTGGCGGGCGGCTGCGAGGGCACATTCCAGCACGACGTCGCTGACGCCCAGAGTGACGCCGCGCCACTGCCGCGATTCGCGGGAAAGGGCGTGAATCAGGTCTGCAAGGCGACGACGGACTGCCGCGTTGGCTTGGCGTGCACGTCGGGCAAGTGCAAGCCGGTCGGCAAGACGCCCAAGGACGGCGCGTGCCTGCTGACGGCCGAGTGCCTGCCGAACATGCAGTGCGGCTGGTCGGGATTTTGCTCGCCGGCCGGCCAGATGGGTGTCGGCGAGTCGTGCGTGACCGCGGTCGAGTGCCTGTCGGGCCTGCAGTGCTTGCAGATCGGCGTCGCGGGCGAGTGCCATCTGGTGCATCCAGGCGCCAAGGACATCGGTGGCAAGTGCCAGAATTTGCTGGATTGTCTCCCGGGGCTCGCGTGCTCCCCAGAGCGGATGCAGTGCGTCGCGGGCAGTTTGGTCCTCTACCCCGACCTGTTCCCCGGAGTCGAGTGCGCCGACGACGAGGAGGCCGAACAATCCTTCCAAGGCGTGTTCCGCGTGCCGCGCCAGGGAAAGAACTCGGCCTTCTACGACCTGCCTTTCCCCAACGATCTCAGGCTGAAGGACGGCTTCCTGGACCTGTCTGACCACCCGCGCCCGGGCCCCGGCGTCGTCGGGTTCGATGCGGTGGACCGGGTGGCTGTGGCGCTGGGCAGCGAGGCGAAGGGCTTTGGCCTGTCGACGGGCATCTACCTGCGCTTCAACCGCGAGCTGGACCCCACCTCCCTGTCGACCCATGGGCTGGATCCCGCGGTCCGGCTGATCCGTCTGACGCCCGGTGCCGTGCCGCCGATCGACGTTTCGTTCCTGGCAGCCCGCGACAAGTACATGTGCGGTAACCGGATCTACGTGCGGCCGCGCGGCGGGATGCTGCTGGAGCCGGACACGACCTATGCCGTGCTGGTCACCGACGCCATCCGCCCTGCCGTGCCGGGTCCCGGTGCGCTACCTTCCGCCGACCTGCTTGCCGTGTTGGCACCGACGCCTCCCGACGACCCAGCGCTGCAGCCGGCATGGAAGCAGTACGCAGGCGTGCGCGCGTCGCTGCCGGGGCTGGGACTGAATCCGCGGCGCGTCGTTCAAGCCACCGTCTTCACGACCGGTCACCCGCTGGAGACCGTCAAGGCCCTGAATCAGGCGGCTGAGCAGGCCCCACTGGCCAAGCTGTCGCAGCCGATGGTCCGCTGCTCGCCCGGGGTCACTTCCCCTTGCGCGACGCCCGGTTGGGCCCAGTCGGACGAGGGCAAGGCCGGGCTGCCGGATCCGCGCGGGTGTCCGTTAAAAACATCGAACGTATTCAATGAGTTCCATGTTCGCCTGCAGGTGCCGGTCTGGCAGCACGGCACGCGCCCGTATCTCGAGGAGGGTGGCGGCTTGCAGTGGCAGGGGGGCCTGCCGGTCGCGGCTGGCACCGAGAACGTGTGCATGGCGGTGACGATTCCCAAGACGGCCATGCCTGTGGGCGGGTGGCCAGTGGTGCTGTTTGCGCACGGCACCAATGGCTCGTTCCGCTCTGGGGCCGACATGTTGGGCGACGGCTTGGGCACGATCACGCTGCCGACGGGCGCGGAGGTCCATGTCGCGACCCTGACCCTCGACATGCCGATGCACGGGCCCAGACGCGGCGCCGACATCGACCCCGGCCAGCTGGTCTACAACATCGCAAACCCGGTGGCCTCGCGCGGGGGGTTCCTGCAGGGCGCGGCCGACCTGGTGGCGCTGCAGCGCTGGGCAATCGTCTATCAGGGCTTGGTGCCGGGCGTGGACGGGGTGGTACGCTTCGATCCCAACCACATGATCTTCATGGGGCATTCGCAGGGCGGCACGACCGGTCCTGCCATCCTGCCGTACCGCAAGGGGATCGCGGGGGCGGTGTTTTCGGGCGCGGGCGGGTCGCTGATTCACGGGCTACTGGGCAAGACGAAGCCCATCGACACCTCGCTGGGCCTGCGGTTCGTGTTGCAGGAGCTCAACCTGGACGAGCGCCACCCGGTCCTCAACCTGATGGCCACCTACTTCGAGCCTGTGGACCCCCAACTGTCGGGCCACCTGCTGCACGCCGCGCCGCTGTCCAAGCCCCTGCCGACCCTGCAGTTCTACGGACACGATGACCACTACACGCCGCCCGTGACCACCCGCTTGTTTGCGGCTGCGATGCAGGGGGTGATGGGAGCGCCCGACCCGCTGCCGAAGTGGTTCGATGCGGCCGAGGATTTGGGCATGGTGACAGCGAAGCTGCCGATTTCCATGGGAGTCTTGGGATCCGACGGCAGTGTGACTTGGGGGGTAACGGTGCAGTACCAGCCGGTTGCCGCCAACGCGTTCGACGGGCTGCCCTACGACGGCCACTTCGTCGCTTTCAACGACAAGTCTGCCTTTCGCCAGCTGCAGCTGTTCGTCGCCAGTCTGGTGCAAGGCAAGCCGGTGGTCGCGGCCCCCTGAGCTTCTTGCGTGATCGGAAAGGCCCGATCAGGTGGCGCGGTTGTCCTGGTTGCGCTCGGAGATCGCCTGAAAGTCGGCCAGTCTGGCCAGAAACGCGTCGACGATGTCCGGGTCGAAGTGATTGCCGCTGCCTTGGATGATCAGGTCGACCGCTTGGCCGAACGGCATCGGCTCCTTGTACGGTCGGCGCGTCGTCAGCGCATCGAACACGTCCGCCACCGCCATCAGCCGCGCGCTTAGCGGAATGTTCTGACCGGCCAAGTGGTCGGGGTAACCGCCACCGTCCCAGCGTTCGTGGTGGCTGCGCGCGATGTCCTTGGCCACACTCAGGAATTCGATGCGCTGTTCCGTGTCCGCCTCGGCCTGTTCGATGGCTGCTGCGCCCAGTGCCGCGTGGGTCTCCATGACCAAGCGTTCTTCGGGCGTCAGGCGACCGGGCTTCAGCAGGACCGAGTCGGGAATGCCGACCTTGCCGATGTCGTGCAACGGAGCCGACTTGGCCAGCAGGTCGATGTGGGCGTCGGTCATCGACGGGCCATGCTGCGGGTGTGTCCGCAGGTGTTCGGCCAGCAGCCGCACGTACGACTGGGTGCGCAGCAGGTGGTTGCCCGTCTCGATGTCGCGGGTCTCGGCCAGACGGGCCAGCGCGCGAATGGCCACCTCTTGCACCGTCAGCGTCTCGGACATCCGGCGGGCAACTTCGGCCTCCAGGTACGCGTTCTGGTCGCGCATCATGTCGCGGGCGCGCTTGAGGTCCAGCTGCGTGCGCACCCGGGCCAGCACCACCGACGGTTGGATGGGCTTGGTGATGTAGTCGGCGGCTCCGGCGGCGAGCCCGCGCTCCTCGTCCTCGACATGGTGCAAAGCGGTGACGAACACGACGGCCACGTCACGGGTCGCCGGCAGCTCGCGCAGCTGCTCGAGCACCTGATAGCCGTTCAGGTCCGGCATCATGATGTCCAGCAGGATCAGGTCGGGAAGCGGCTCGCTCTGGGC
>JBMOIG010000116.1:0-13984 GCA_049317445.1 Myxococcota bacterium
GCATTGACGCCGATGCGAGTTGCGGCGACCATCCGCCCCCTTCGCGGCGAACCCGGTCCATGGCGGGGACGTCCGCGGGAAGCAGTTCTCAGGTATCGGGAACGGAATCATCGGACCGGCGGGCAAGCCCCCAGACCGGACGCACATGAGGGAAGTGCATGAAGCTCGACCAGGACCTTCTGACCTCGCTGGGTCACTCGCTCGTCGACGGTGACCTGACCGACCGGGACCTGCTCGCTCGAACCGGAGACACGCCGAACATCCGCATCCTTCCGGACGCCTGCACGCTGAAGATCGGCGGACAGAGCATCATCGATCGGGGCAGGGTGGCGGTGTTTCCGATCATGGACGAGGTGGTCCAGAACCTCGGCAAGCACAAGATGATTCTTTGCACCGGCGCCGGGACCCGAGCGCGGCACGCCTACAGCGTCGGTATCGACCTGCAGCTGCCCGTCGGCGTTTTGAGCGTTCTGGGCACCTTCGTCGCCATGCAGAATGCACGCCTGTTGCACTACTTGCTGGCCAAGTATGGCATCCCGTACATCGAGCCGAGCCAGTTCGCCCAGCTGCCGCTCTACCTCGAGGAGCGCGGCGCGGTCGTCACTCGCGGGATGCCGCCGTACATCTTCTGGCAGCGCAACCCGATGGCAGGACGTATCCCCCCGCACCGCACCGATACGGGCTCGTATCTGGTCAGCGAGGTGCTCGGCACCCAGACGATGATCTACATCAAGGACGAGAAGGGGCTGTATACCGCCGACCCCAAGAAGGACCCGAACGCCAAGTTCATCCCGAAGATCAGCGTCGATGAGCTGATCGCGATGGACCTGAACGACCTCGTGATCGAGCGGCCGGTGCTCGAGATGATGAAGACGGCCCAACACACCAAGCAGATCCAGATCATCAACGGCCTGGAGCCCGGACTCATCACCCGCGCGCTCAACGGCGAACACGTCGGCACCATCATCCACGTCTGAGGCACCATGACGGCCACCCCTGACAAACGAAACCACATTCACTCGCTGCTGATGCGCGAGAGCCTGCTCGACAAGCAGGTGATCGCCAGCACCGAGAGCCAGATCATCCGCCAGCTGCCGACCGTGCACGTCATCAAGATCGGCGCCCGGTCGATCATCGAGCAGGGACGCGCCATCTGCTATCCCGTCGTCGACGCTCTGGTCGATACGATGAAGGACGAGAAGCTGGTCATCGGCGTGGGCGGCGGCGCGCGGACCCGACACTTGTTCTCGATCGGCATTGACCTGGGCCTGCCCACTGGCGTGCTGGCCGAGCTGAGTCAGGCCGACGCTCTGGGCAACGCGCACATCCTGGGTGCCCTGATGGCGCCCCACGGAGTCGTCGCGGTGCCGCCTGAGATGTTCGGTCACCTGCTGCCGCTGTTCATGTACCGTTCGCAAGGCGTGATCTTCGACGGCGTGCCGCCCTACTCGTTGTGGGAGCACCCGCCCGCGGTCGGCAAGATCCCGCAGCACCGCACCGACGCCGGCTGCCTGCTGCTGGCGGAGACGTTTGGCTGCAAGTCGCTGACGCTCGTCAAGGACGTCGACGGCCTGTACACGGCAGACCCGAAGCTGCACCCGGACGCGGAGTTTATCCCCGAGATCACGCTGTCCGAGATCAAGGAGAGGGGCATCAAGACCTTCCCCTTCAACGAGATCTTGGTCGACATTCTGGCCGCCTGCCGGCTGGTCGACTCGTTCCAAGTGATCAACGGCCTGCACCCCGAGCGCATCCGCGCCGCCGTGAAGGGCGAACACGTCGGCACCATCGTCCGCAAGGGCTAGGCGCCGCGATTCCCTAGGAGGCGCGCCATGCGGCGTCGCTCGTGGTCGGGAGCAGGGTTGCTGTTGGTTCTTGCGTTGGCCGCGTGCAAGGGACCGGGCGATGGCACCGGGGGCGGCGGTGGTCGAGACGAAGGGGAACCCCGCAGGATCACGGTGTTCGCCGCTGCCAGCTTGCGCGATGCCCTGACGGCCGCCAACGAGCGCTTCCGCAAGCAGACGGGCGTCGAAGTGCTGGCCAACTTTGCGGGTTCCAATGTGCTGGCCCAGCAGATCATCGCCGCGGGCAAGGCAGACGTCTTCATCAGTGCAGATGAGTCGTGGATGAACCGAGTCGACACGGCCGGCCGCATCGCACCGGGTACCCGTGCCGAGTTGCTGTCGAACTCGCTGGTCGTCGTCGCCAACCACGCGTTTCCTCTGCAGATTCATCAGCCGCAGGACCTGTGCACGGTGGCCTTCCGCTACATGTCCATCGGCAATCCGGAGGCCGTACCCGAGGGGCGTTACGCCCGCCGCTGGATGCAGTCGGTCGATTGCGCCGGCACCACCTTGTGGGACCGGGTCAAGGACCGCGTGGCCCCGGCCATGGACGCGCCGTCGGCGCTGGGTCAGGTCGAGTCGAACGAGCAGGCCGTGGGCGTGCTGTACCGCACGGATGCCGTGAAGTCCCAGCGGATCAAGCCGTTGTTCGACGTTACCGGTTCCGGCGCCCCGCACATCGTGTACATCGGTGCAACGGTCAAGGAACGTCCGAACCCCAAGATCGCGCTCGAGTACCTGACTTTCCTGCAAGGCGAGACCGCGGGCGCCGTGTTCATGCGCGCCGGCTTCTTGCGCCCCGAGCCGCCCGGTGCGCCGGTTGCTTCGCAGCCCACGTCCACCGCTCCCTGATTTCAAGGCGAATCCATGTCCACGGCGCTCTGGTTGACGCTGCAGACCTCGGCCTTGGCGGTGTCGCTCATCGTCCTGCCGTGCGTGCTGCTGGCGTACGTGCTTGCGCGCTACCAGTTCCACGGCAAGGGCATCGTGTCGGGGCTGGTCGGGATGCCGCTGGTGATGCCGCCCACGGCCGTCGGCTACTTGCTGCTGCGGTTTCTGGCTGACGACGGGTGGCTGGGTTCCGGTGGCGTGGACCTGGACCTGGACATCCTGCTGACCTGGCGAGCGACGGTGGTGGCGTGCGCCGTGATGGCGACGCCGCTGCTGGTGCGGACCGCGCGGGTGGCGTTCGAGGGGGTTGACCCGCGGCTGGAGGCCATGGCGCACACCTTGGGCATCAGCCGCACGCGCACGTTCTTCCGCTTCACGCTGCCGCTGGCGTTTCGCGGCCTCGCGGCTGCCGTCATCCTCGCTTTCACACGTGCGATCGGCGAGTTCGGCGCGACCATCACCATCGCCGGCAACATTCCCGGCAAGACGCAGACGCTGTCCACCGCGATCTTCACCGCGCAGCAGGTCGGCAATGATGCAGAAGCCTATGCTTTGCTTGGTGTTTCGCTGACAGTTGGATTCCTGGCCATCCTGTCGTCGGAATGGTTGGTGCAGCAGCGGCCGGCGCCCCGGAGGCGGTCATGAGCGTCTCCCACCAGCTTGAATTGCGCGTGCACCTGCCGCTCGACCGCTTCGACGTCGATGTCGATCTGCTGCTGACCCGCCACGTGACAGCGATCTTCGGTGCTTCCGGCAGCGGCAAGACCAGCCTGCTCGAGTGTATCGCCGGCCTGCGCAGCGGAGTGCGAGGCCGAATTCGTCTGGACGATCAGGTCTGGCTGGACCGCGACGCGCGCGTGCGCGTGCCACCGACCGGGCGCGACATCGGGTTCGTGCCGCAGGAGGGGTTGCTGTTCCCGCACCTCGACGTGCGCGAGAACCTGGCCACCGGCGCGCGGCGGGCTCGCCTGCGGGGCTTCGAAGTCGAGGCGCATACTCGAGAAATCGTCGACATGCTGGACATCGGCCACCTGCTGCATCGGCGCGTGACCACGCTGTCGGGCGGCGAGCGGCAGCGCGTGTCGTTGGCACGGGCGCTCTGCTCGGGGCCGCGACTGTTGTTGCTGGACGAGCCGATGGCGGCAATTGACGCAGGCCTTCGTCGAAGGGTGCTGCCGTTTCTGCGCAAGGTTCGAGACCGCTTTGAGATACCGATCCTGCTGATCTCCCACGACCCGCTGGAGGTTCAGGCCCTGTGCGACGAGGTCGTGGTCCTGCGCGACGGAAAGTCGGTGGCCCAGGGCGACCCGTGTGTCGTGTTTGCCGACCCCAAAGTGCTGCCGGGTGCCGCGGGGCAGGGACTGTTCAACTTCATGGAAGGCATCGTCGCCCGGACCGAAGAGGGCTTCAGTGTTGTGCTTTTGGGCGGTCCGGGTGGTCTGGAGCTGATCACCCCGCCAGCTGCCAGCCGCGTGGGAGAGAAGGTGCTGCTTGGCGTGCCCGCTGACGACCTGCTGCTGGCGCGGCAACGGCTGGAAGGGGTGTCCGCCAGCAACCTGCTGCCGGCGACGGTGGCCGCCATCACGCCGTCGGGGGCGCTGCGTATCGTGCACTTGACTGTGGTGCCCGAGCTGCCGCCGTTTCTCGCAACGTTGACGGAGCGGTCGTGCCTTGCCCTGCAGCTTGCACCCGGTTTGCAGGTTTTCGTGGCAGCAAAGGCAAGCTCTTTCAAGTTGTTCGAGGCTGGTGTCGCGGCAGATTAGCCCGCGCTGCTTGCCTTGACGCTGCTTGCGCCGGACGCGACACTGTGCCCGCCTTTGTTCCATCGGTTTCGCTCTCGAGGTGACCCCGTGCGTCGACCTGCTGCGTTTGCCTGTCCTGCCGTTCTCTTCCTGTGTTTGGCCGTGTCCGCTTTCGGTCAGCCCAAGCCGGCGTCGCCGCCTGCTCCCGCAGCAGACGCGATTGAGGCGACCAAGGAAGCGCAGCGCGTCGAGCTTCGCAAGCTGGAGATCTTCCCCAAGGGTGCGAAAGAGCGTTTGAATTTGGACGCTGTGATCCTCGACTGGACTGCGGACGGCCACGTGCGCGCTGCCCGGATCGCGTCGGCCAAGGCGAAAATGACCGCAGCCGAGCCCGGCGTGACCGCGCTGGACCCTGTGGCGCAGCTGGACCAACTGGAGCAGCTGGACTTGTGGGGCGTGGCCGTCACCGACCTGACGCCGATCCAGACCATCGCAACGCTGAAGGCGGTCGACATTCGCGGCTGCTTGAAGCTGACGGCGTTGTCGCCGCTGAGCAAGGTCGGGGCGCTGACGCGGCTGCATCTGGAGGCGATGCCTGGCGTCAACCTCTCGGCTCTGCTGGGTGTTTTGACCGGCCTGACCCGGCTGGAGCTCGTCAACCAGGACGTGACGGATGCTGCGCTGGTGGCCGACTTGACGGGACTCGAGTATCTGGACCTCAGCAACAACAAGAAGCTGAAGGATGTCGCTCCTCTGGCGCGTCTGACCAACCTTGCCCACTTGGACCTGACCGGTACCGGCGTCCTGACGGTCGATGCACTGGTCGGCTTGGACACGCTGCGGCTGCTGCGGGTCTCGCGGAAGGTGGACATACGGCCGCTGCTGGGCCTCAAGGTGTCCCAAGGCTTGCGGATCGAGGTCAAGTAAGCTGCGCGCCCCACTTCCCGACGCCCGCGGCTACTGCTATCGCTGCCACAAGGCGCAAAGCGTGTGCATCTGCGCAGCGTTGCCGCACGTCGCCAACCGCACCCACGTCCACGTTCTGCAGCATCCGCGGGAGAGCCACTGCCCCATCGGCACCGTGCGCTTCGCTGAATTGGGCTTGGAGCGCTGCACCGTCGAGGTCCACGTTCCCTGGTCGGGTGAGCCGTCGTTGCTGGCCCAGAAGCGGCCGCCGCGCACCGCGTTGCTGTTCCCCAGTCCGCACGCGCAAGCGGTCGAGGACCTGTCGGCCGAGGAGCGTCCCGATCACCTGATTGTGCTGGACGGCACCTGGAATCAGGTCAAGGCGTTGCTGCGGGCCAATCCGTGGCTGGACGACGTGCCGCACCTACGTCTGGCCGCGCCTGAGCCCAGTCGCTACCGCATTCGCGCCGAGCCGCAGGTGAATTATCTGTCCACTCTGGAGGCGCTGGTCGCCACGCTGCGTCGGCTTGAGCCCGACACGACAGGCTTCGACGAGCTGCTGCAAGCCTTCGAGCAGATGATCGACACCCAGATCGCGCGCAGTGAGGTGCGCGAGGTCCGCAGGCGCACGCCGGCCGTCCCGAAGCCGGCAGCGCCGCCTCTCGAGCTGCAGCAGGCGATGGACCGGCTGGTGCTGGTGGACGTCGAGACGGTGGGGCCGCAGAAGATCGCCCGTCCGTTCCAGATCTGCGCGTGGCGGCTGAGTACCGGGGAGCGGTTCGAGGCGTTTGTGGCATGCGACCCGGATCTGGCAGCCCGCAAGCGCTATCGGCTGGAGCTGTCGGACGAGGTCGAGGCATTGGCCGCAGACGAGGCGACTTTTCGAAAGAGCTGGGCAGCGTTCGCGCGCCCCGAAGATGTGTTGTGTGCCTGGCACCAACGGTCGCTGGATGTGCTGGGGACCGACGGCGGCGGCGTGCACCTCAAGGCCCTGTGGTGCAATCTCGCGCACCGTCAGGCAGGTCACCTGTGCGACGTGCTGGCGGGGGAAGGGTTGCAGCCGGTGGGGACGCCGTTTCGGGGTCTCGCAGGGCGCCACATGGGGGAGGCCAGGGCGTTGATCGGCGGCTTGTTGTCACGCGGCCATTGACCCGACCCCGGGGCAA
This sequence comes from Myxococcota bacterium, assembly GCA_049317445.1. Taxonomy (GTDB): domain Bacteria; phylum Myxococcota_A; class UBA9042; order UBA9042; family UBA9042; genus CAJBNH01. The sequence continues at coordinate 6,550 of JBMOIG010000116.1, forward strand.
GCGGAGCATGCGGACGCGTTCGAGCCCTGTTGGAGGTCGCCCATGAAGTTGCTCGTTTGGCCGTCGTCTTTTGCGATCGGGTGCGCGCTGGTTGGGCTCTTGCTGGTCGGTTGCGGCGACGACACCGGGACCGGGGCGCAGGATGACAACGCCAACGCAGGGATGACCGACGGCGTCCAGAACGGCGGCACTGATGCGTGGGCAGGCGACTCGATCTCGTTCAGCGATGTGTCGGGCGGCACTGGCGACCCCAGCGCGTCGGACGCCTCGGACGCGTCGCAGGACGGTGTAGCCAGCAGCGATGCGGGCGCCACGGGCACGGACACGGGCGAGGTGCCGCCGCCGGATGCCGTTGCCAATGCCGATGCGGACACCACCGACGTCGACACGGCAGAGGACGTTTCGCCCCAGTGCAACCAGACCGACCCGGTGATCCTGTACCTGTCGGCCGACGACTCAAATTCGATGGCAAGCGCCACCCTTGCTCGCGGCCTGATCGCGCAGGGGCAGCTGGCGTACAAGGCGCTGCGGACTTACGAGTTCTTGAATTGGTTCGACTTCGCGTATCCGCCGGCCCAGCCCGGCCACGTCGCGGTCAGCGCGCAGATGCGTGAGAAGGACGGCGAGTATCGGCTGCAGATCGGCGTGCGCGCTCCCGATTTCACGATCAAGGATCGTCGTCGCGTCAACCTGGTGATGGCGGTCGATACGTCGTCCTCGATGGGTTGGGGCGTGTCGGGAAAGACGGGCATGGACCGTGCCCGCGCGGCGTGTCTGGCGCTGGCGGCGTCGCTGGATCAAGGCGACCTGTTCTCGCTGGTGGCGTGGGGCGGAGCGGTGTCGCCGCTGCTGTCGTCGTATGCGGTGGCGGGGCCAGACGACGCGAAGATCCTGACGGCCTGCAACAGCTTGTCGCCCCTGGGATTCACGGACTTCAGCGCCGGCCTGACCGCGGCGTATGCGTTGGCCCAGAAGGACTTCGCAGCAGACCGCATCAACCGCGTGGTGCTGGTCAGCGACGGCGGCGCCAACGTGGGAGAAAAGGACGAGAAGCTGATCGCCGAGGCCGCCAAGGACGCAGACAAGGAGGCGATCTACCTGGTCGGCGTGGGCGTCGGCGACCCGTGGAACTACAACGACACGCTGATGAACACCGTCACGGATGCCGGCAAGGGCGCGTACGTGTTCCTCGACACAGCGGCCGAAGCGGAAATCACGTTCAACGACGGCTTCTTGCGTCACGTCGAAGTCGCCGCGCGCGCCGTGCAGGTCGAGCTGACGTTGCCGCCGTCGTTCGAAATGGCCGCGTTCCACGGTGAGCAATACTCGACCAATCCCGAAGAGGTGGAACCCCAGCACCTGGCCGCCAACGACGCCATGATCTTCCATCAGGTGCTGAAGAGCTGTGCGCCCAAGAGCCTGACCGGCGACGAGACGATCACGGTCAAGGCGAACTGGAACGACCCGATCACCAAGGAGAAGAAGACCGACACGTTCCAGGCCAAGCTGTCTGAGCTGCTGGCGGCCGATGCCTCGCTGCTGGCCAAGGGCGACGCGGTCGTTGCTTACGCCGAAGCGTTGCAGGACGTGCGCTCCCTGACGGGCAAGGCGGCGCTGGACCGCGTCGACGTGGCCATTGCAGCGGTCGAGGCGGCCACGGTGGCCCTGCCCGCGGATCAGGAGCTCAAGGACATCCGCGACCTGCTGATCGCCTACCGCAAGGTCTTCGAGTCGGGTCAGGCCGACCTGTATCCGACCGGCGGTACCGGCGCGGCGCCCATCGCCGTCGACTGCAGCAAGTGCACCGGTGTCGGGCCGACGCTGGACAACCTGGCCTGTGCGCTCGACATCTGTGGGACGGGGCTACTGCTGGGCCAGACCTACTCCTCACCCACGCAGTCATCGACCGAGGGGACCTACGCGGCCGTGAAGCACTTCGGCAACGAAACCAACGACCTGAAACCGCAGGTCGGCGGGTCTTACGCGCTGATGGCTACCGGGCCGGCAACGGGAGACACCCACCAGACTGACATTGGGGGCAAATCGATCTCCGATCCCTTCGCCACCGGCGGCCAGGGCGTGTTCAACGCGGTGGAGTGGACGCTGCACCTCAAGGCCCCGGCCGGAGCCAACGGCTTCCGCGTGCGTCACGTGTTCTTCTCGCAGGAGTACGATGAGTACATCGGCTCGTCGTACAACGACAAGTTCTACATGGTCATCAAGGCCGGCAGCACCAACGGCGGTCAGGCCACGGTCATCAACTACTCGGCCTGCCGCAACCCCGACCAGTATTACGACTTCGTGTGCAGCCCCGGCATGCAGTTCTGCAATCCGCGCGAGCGTTACTGCTACATCGCCATCAACACGGCGGTATCAGAGTGCTGCTCGCTGAACGGCTGCCCGAACGGCACGGCCAAGACCGACATCAGCGGCTCTGGCTATGCGTGCATGGAGGGCGGGTCGTCGACCGGTTGGCTGACAACCGAGTGGCCGATCGAGCCGGGCGAGGACTTCTACCTCACCTTCCACCTGCATGACACGGGCGATGGCATCTACGACAGCGAGGCGATTCTGGACGGCCTGCAATTCGTGGGTTCCGTTACGCCCGGCACCTGGTCCTATGTTCCCCCGATGTAGCGCTGCGTCCTGCGTTGCGGGGTAGCGCAGGCCCGCGGAATCCGCCACACTCCGCGCTTCCTGCGAATACCCTCGCGCACCCCTGCCTTCACGTGACTCAAGCCTCTCCAGAACCGCTTCCTGACCCGCCGACTGTTCCGGTCGCGACACCCAACTCGTCTGCTCGAAAGGGTTTCAGCGTGCTGGGCTACGCGCTCGCCCTTGGCGGCACGGTGGGGCTGACGGCGTTCGCCACCAAGCTGCTCAAGGTCCTGGCGTCCGACGCGGCCGGGGGGCTGCTGGGGGCGCTTGCTGCGACGGCGGGCGAGCTTGCGCTGGGGCTGGGTTGGGCACTGCTGGTGGCGGCCGTGGTGCGGTGGCTGTCGGGGCGGGCGCGGCGCGCGGTGCTGGTGGCGGCCCACGTCGTCACGTTGCTGTTGTTGGCTGCAACCCTGAGCGAACACGCCTTCTTCTTGGCTACCGGCTCGGTCGTCGACTTCACCATGCTGGTCTACGCCGTGGACCACTTCGCGATGGTGCGACGGGTGATGGCCAGCGAGCTCGGCGTGGGGACGGTCGTGGGCATCCTGTCCGTTGTCGCTCTGGCCGTATGGCCAGTGTTCTTTCGCAGCGGCCGCGTCCTCTGGCGGCAGGCTGTCGCGCCGCCGCAGCGCAAGGAATTCACGGGTTGGCTGGTTGCGGCGGGCAGTCTGGTCGTGTGTCTGGGGGGCGCCTCGCTGTCGCTTCCCGATGGACTGGAGGTGCTGCATGGCGCCGCACTGGTCGATCTGGCCCAAGGGTGGCAGCAGTCCTCTGGCGACCTGAGCGATGACGACGACTTGGGCGATGGCTCCCAGACGCCGCCGTCCGAGCCGCTGGTGGTCACCCGCACCGACAAGACCAAGCCCTACAATGTCGTGTTCGTGGTGCTCGAGTCGACCCGAGCGGTGTCCACCTCGCCGTACTCGCCCGGACTGCAGACGACGCCGTTCCTGTCGAAGCTGGCGACCGAGGGCACGCGCATTGACCGCGCCTACACCACGATTCCGCACACCACCAAGGCGCTGGTCGCCATCCACTGCGGCCACTATCCCCGCGTGGGACAAGGCTTTGCCGAGGCGACACCGGGCGCGTTGCCCAGCGACTGTCTGGCCAAGGTGCTGGCGCGTCAGGGCTATGCAACGGCCTACATGCAGACCGCCGAGTCGGTGTTCGAGCGACGGCGCGACCTCGCCAAGGGCATGGGCTTCGAGAAGATCGTGGCGAAGGAAGAGCTTGCGCCTGCCAAGGGCTTCGAGATCGTCGGCTACTTCGGCTACGAGGACAAAGCCGTGGTGCAGCCCGCAGTCGACTGGGCGGCCGCGCAGAAGGGCCCGTTCTTTCTGGCGATCACGACAGTGACCACGCACCACGACTACACGCTGCCCAAGAACTGGCCCCGTCATACCTTTGTCCCCGATAAGCGGGTGAACAACTACCTGAACACGATTCGCTACACCGACGAGTTCCTGCGCGACTTGATCACCAGCTTCCAGAAGCGCGGCTTGGACAAGAACACGCTGTTTGTCGTCATCGGCGACCACGGCGAGGCGTTCGGCGAACACGGCATGTTCCAGCACGACGCCTCGAATTACGAAGAGGCGGTGCGTGTCCCGTTGGTTCTGTGGGGCGTGGGCGTCCCCAAGGGCAAGGTAGTGCTGGGCGCGTATCAGAACGTCGACGTGATGCCCACCGTGCTGGAGGTGCTGGGCCTGAACGTGATGGTGGGCAAGCTGCACGGCCGCAGCCTGCTGACCGCGCCGCCCCACGACCGCCTGTACCTGTCGTGCTGGAACAAGGACCGCTGTCTGAGCGTCATCGACGGCACACGCAAGACCATCGACCACTTCGGCGCCAAGCGCCCTGAGGCGTTCGATCTTGTCGCCGACCCTCAGGAGAAGCACAGTCTGGTCCCGCCGACGGGGCCGATCCCGGCCGAGATCCAGACGCGGATCAAGGACATGGAGCGATGGCGCACCGAAGTGAATGCGCGCTACGAGAAGCAGGGCATGCGCCGCAAGACCAAGTTCATCTCACGGCAGCGGCCAGAGCAGGTGGGGACGCCGGTCGCCATGAAGTTCGACGACAAGGTCGAGCTGATCGGCTACGAGGTCGAATACCCAAAGGTCGCCGCCGGTGACGCCACCTGGATCACGTCGACCTTCCACGTGTTGAAGAAGCCGCCGCCGGGCTGGAAGCTGTTCGTTCACCTGCACGCTCCCGACGGCGCGATGCAGCGGGCGGACCATGTGCCGGTCGAGGGGAGCTATCCAGTCTCGGAGTGGAAGGCCGGCGAGTACATCGTCGACCGCAATTGGGTGCGGCTGGGGCCGGGCTCGGTGTCGGGAACCTACGATGTTTTCATGGGATTCTACGACCCGGACAACGGCAACAAGCGCGCGGAACCCGAGGGCAAAGGGCTGCCGGTCTCTCTGGACAAACGCATCTTCGTGACGCAGCTGGAAGTGACGAACCCCGACAAGCCGCGCAAGCCCGTGACTTCGGCCAGCTTCCTGCCCGATGACCTCAAGCCGTTGGTCGTGCATCAGGCGCCGCCAGAGAAGGGCCGCATCGACGTGCGCATCGGCGATTGCGTGCAGCTGACCGACGTGCTGCTGCCCGTGCAGCCGGTGCGCGCCGGAGCTGAGCTGGAGGTGCGCTACGTGATGCGCGCCCAGTGCGCCTCGCCGCGCTTCACCGACCTGTTCGTGCACTTGTTGGGGCCGGGCGGGCGCTTCCACAACCTGGGGCAGGCCACCGTCAACCGCAAATTCACTCCCGACCGGTGGCGCGCGGGCGACAAGATCACCGACTTCCACAAGTTCAGGCTGCCGGCAGACTGGCCGGCGGGCGAGACGAAGATCGGCATTGGCCTGTGGAATCCCAACCTGTCGGGGCCGCGACATCGCCTGCCGGTCAAGGGACCGGGCGTGCCGACGGACGAAGAGGGGACCCGCGCCCTTGCGGCGACCCTGAACGTGGTGCGGCCGTGACGGACATCTCCGGACGGATCGCCCGCCGTCAGGAACGCATCCACGTCGCCATCGGCCCCACCTGTAACAACAACTGCCTGTTCTGCATGGAAGAAGACCGTGCCAGCCGCGAGGTTGTCAACAGCGCGATGACGCCAGACCGTGTCCGGGCCATCCTCGAGTCCCGTCGCGGTGCCGAAGAGGTCTGCTTCACCTCCGGCGAGCCCACGCTGGTGGCTGAGCTGCCACGGTATGCCAACTGGGCGAAGAAGCTGGGCTATCGGCGCATCAGCGTGATGACCAATGGGCGGCGGCTGGCGCATCTGGCCTACGCAGAGCACCTGGCCGCGTCCGGCGTGAACTGCTTCTATGTGTCGATCCACGGACATACGGCCAAGCTGCACAAGGCGGCCGTACGTGAGCCCGAGGCGTATGAGCAGACCGTGCAGGGCATCCGCAACGTCGCGGCACTGAAGCAAGCCGCGCCAAGCGGTCGCCCCAGCCTGACGCTGCACACCAGCACCGTTGTCACGACGCGCAACTTGGCGCACATGCAAGAGATTTACGCCTTCCTACGCGGTCTCGGCGTGGACCAATGCGTGTTCAATGTCATGCAGGCCAACGGTCGGGCGCACACGCACTTCGAGCTGCTGTTCCCGACCTACACGGAGATTGCAGGTACCTTCAAGGGGTTCCTGGATGCGTGCGGCGAGCCCCAGCCCCAGGCTTTTCTGGTCGACATTCCCCTTTGCACGACGACCGCGGTCCCCGACTTTCACCGCGGCTACGTCGAGAAGTACGTGCACTACGAACCCAAGGGATTTCAGGAGATCGAGCTGTTGACCCCTGAGGCTCCCGACCATGCCCCGGAGCTGGTGGCGGTGACGCGCGCCGATCTGGACCACGCCCGCCGACAGAAGCGACCCGAGTGCACGGCGTGCCGCTATGACGCCGCGTGCGAGGGCGTCTGGACCAACTACCTGACGCGGCGAGGGTGGTCGGAGTTTGGGCCGGTGGCGTGACCTCACCCCCGCAACCGGGCACACTCCGCGGCCCTGCAACGAGGTCTTCCAGCGCATGTGCGGTGTCTTCGGCGTCCACGTCCATCCTCATGCGGCCCATGTCGCCGCCATCGGTCTGCACGCGCTGCAGCACCGGGGGCAGGAGAGTGCTGGCCTTGCAGTGTCGTCGGGACCGGTCTTGCGGGTGCACCGGGCGATGGGCAGCGTGGCTGAGGTGTTCGACGAGGCGACGCTGGCAGAGCTGCAGGGGCGGGTGGCGATCGGTCAAGTGCGCTATTCGACAACGGGTTCAAGCCTGCTGAAGAACGCCCAGCCGCTCTGCGTCGAGTCCCCCCGCGGCGTGCTGGCCATGGTCCACAACGGCAATCTGACCAATGCGCTGCCGTTGCGACGCGAGCTGCAGGACCAAGGCGTGGTCTTCACCTCCAGCACGGATACCGAGGTCGCGTTGCACCTGCTGGCACGTGAGACCGAAGGGACGCTGGCTGAGCGGGCGCTGCGTACCGTGGAGCGGTTGGAAGGCGCATTTTCGCTGCTGGTGCTGCAGGGTGACGAGCTGGTGGCGGCGCGGGACCCGCACGGCTATCGGCCGCTGGTGTTGGGCAAGCGCCCGGATCCAAAAGGCAATGTCTGGATGGTGGCGTCGGAGTCGGCGGCCCTGTCGCTGTGCGGCGCTCAGCTGGAGCGCGAGGTCGAGCCGGGCGAGGTCATGGCGCTGGGTGCCAACGGCCCCGTGAGCCTGCGGATGTCTCGGCGTCCGTCGCGAAAAGCCTGCGTTTTCGAGCA
>JBMOIG010000117.1:0-13678 GCA_049317445.1 Myxococcota bacterium
GTCCCGGTGGCGGACGTCGTCGCCGGTCGCAGCCTCGTGGTCGTCGACGACAGCCTGGTGCGGGGCACGACCTCCAGACAAATCATCGGGTTACTGCGGGCAGCAGGTGCGCGCGAGGTCCACCTGCGCATCGCCGCGCCGCCCACAGCTTGGCCGTGCTACTACGGCATCGACACGCCCGACCGCGGCCAGCTGATCGCCTCGCGCATGAATCCCAGCCAGATGGCGGAGTTCTTCTCGTGTGACTCCGTCGCCTACCTGAGCGAGCCGGGGCTGCTCACGGCCGCCAACAACCAACCGGGCGGCTGGTGTACCGCGTGTTTCTCAGGCGACTACCCAGAGCCGATGCGTCGCTAATTTGTCGCAGAGCAGGGGGCGGCGTAGAGTCGCGATTGCGTTTTGCGGATGCGTGCTTGCGTCTGCTGAGGTTCCCAGATGTTGAATTTCCCGCAGCTGTTGCTGGTGCTGGCGTCCCTGTCCTTGTTCGCATCGTGCTCTGCGCCTGAGACGCAGGCGGGCGACCCCCTGACCCGACAGGACGTGCCCTCGCGCCGCGTGCAGTGTCAGCAGGCCTTGCCGAACTGGAAGACCCTGTGGGAGGCGAAGGCCGCAGAGACGGTCGCCGCCTCGCCCGAAGACCGCCGCACCATCATCACCGACATCGAGAAGCGCGAAGTCGCCTTGCAGGAGGAGGCGTTCGTGCGGCTGTGCACCAAGCGGTCCGGCAACGACCACGCTTGCATCGTCGGCTATCCGGAGCGGCGCAACGACCCGACCTGCAAGGAAGCCTACAGCGCCATGTATCTGGACTTGAGCGAGGTTCTGGATCAGGGCGGCCGCTAGCGACTTGACCGGTCAGGCCGTGACCTTCCGTCCGCGCCGACCGAAGGTGATCGCAGCCAACCCCATCAACAGCCAACCGATGCCCGCCCCCGTGGTGCCAGTCCGGCCGGCTGAGCAACCGCTGCCGCCGCCGTCGGTGGTCGTGATCGCGTCGGTCGTTGCGTCCGCGCCGCCGATGCCATCGGTCTGCGTGGCGTCCTGGGGTAGCGTGGTATCGTCCGAGGTGGTGTCGGCGGCATCCGGGTCGGCGTCGGGCTGCGGAGCCACGGGCTGGGCAAACGCCTTGGCCCCTGCGCCGCAGTTCTCGTTTCCTGCAAGGTCAATCGCGCACACCTGATAGGCACCGTCCTGCAGCGAACCCAGCGTGCTGGCCCACGCAAGATACGGGGTGCCCACCGCGCCGGTGGTGGTGACGAGGAAGCTGCCCACCAGCACCTTGTCGACCGGGGGCACCTGCTTGCCACTCGGGTCGAGCTGACGATAGACGTTGTAGGTCAGGTCGTTGGCGTTCTGGTCGTCGGTCGCGGGCTCCCATAGCAGGCCGATGCGGTAGCCCGCGTACGGTCCGCAGCAGGCGCCGTTGTCGCACTCGTCCCAGCTCGACGAGAAGCCGGTCAGGCCGCCAAAGGTCGGCGCCGTCTCGTCCAGTTGCGAGCCCGTCGTGAAGGACCCGGCAACAGCCTGCCCGTGCTGTGGAATCCCCCTCATGAAGGGGGCGAAGTCCTCGGTCGTGCCCAGGTCGTCCAGCACGGTGTACGACGCCTCTGCCGCCAGCGGGGCCACCGGACGCAGGATGAAGACCGTGCCCTGGTGGTCGACCCGCTTCTCGACGCCGGCCAGCACCGGTTGTCCTTGCGCGTCCCGAAGCGAGGGATTGGCCATCGCGTCGATGTAGCCCTCGTCGTTGTAGCCCTTGAAACGCAAGCGGATCTCGGTGTTGCGCGGGATGCCAGTTGCATCGCGGGTCGGCTGCATCGCGCGATGGACGCCCGGCGCCGGAGCCGTACAGGCCGCAGCCGGAGCAGAGGCGAACAAGGGAAGGGCTGTGGCAGCGCACGCGGCCAGAAGGATCGGTCGGAAGTTCATCGGCAAGCTCCTTGCGCCCGGACGACGGACGGCACGCCCAGCACAGGTGCAACGGCTGTGCCACTCTGCCCCGGTGAGGAAGATCGATGCACGGAGAGCCCGACACGCAAGAAGCCGCCCCGTCAGCAACCGGGTGCGCCCTGACCCAAGTGTCGCAAATTTCCACATGAGGAAAACTTCCCCGTTGCCTCCGGAGGTCGAAAAGGCTTACGGTGGCGCTATATCACCACCCCGGTCGCCCTTGCGCCGGGCCGAGGCCCACCATGGAATTCACCCGACTGGTGCACGACCGGGCGAGCACCCGCGCCTTCACCTCCGACCCTGTGCCCGTGGCCGACCTTCGCGAGATGGCGCGTCTGGCCGGGCGGTGCCCCAGCGTCAACAACTCGCAGCCGTGGAAGTTCATCGCGATCACGGACAAGGCGCTGTTGACGGCGATGGCCGTGGCCGTTCGCGAGCGGTTGGAGTCGCTGCTGCCCGCCAAGGCCGATGCCGAAGCCAAGCGGATCGTGCACCAGGTCATCGGGTACTCGACGTTCTTCGACCATTCGCCGGCGGTTTTCGCCATCGCCACGCGTCCTTACGAGGCTGTCGCCGACCGCGTCCTGCTCAACTCGCCGGTGACGCATGGCGACATGAATCGCCTGCGCGGCCAGCCCGATGTCCAGAGTCTGGGCGCCGCGGCCATGACGATCCTGTTGGCTGCCCAGGACATGGGCTACGGCGCCTGCTGGCTCAGCGGTCCGCTGGTTGCACGTGATGCGCTGGAGGCGTTCCTGCGCATCGAGGCGCCTTGGCGTCTGGGGACGATGATCGCGGTGGGCAAGCCGGCGCACGTGACTGCTCCCAGCGAGCGAAAGCCGATCCAGGAGATCTTCGAGCTGCGCCCCTAGTCCCCCACGCAGACGCCTTCCACAGCCTTGCAGCGCCCCTCCAGCTTGCACGCGGCACTCTTGCGGCACTCGCGGTTGCGACCGGCTATGCAGGTCATCGAACCCGCGGCGTCGTCCTTGGCCGTGCACCAGCCGCTGGCCTCGCAGGCGTCGGCGCGTTGGCAGTCCTTCGAGCTGCCGATGACACACGCGCCGCCAACGGCTGCGCAGCGGGCTTCCTCGTGGCAGAACGGAGCCTTGCGGCAGTCTTCGTCGCGGTGGATGCCGCACTTGCCACCCATCGCGCTGCACGCGCCCGCCGTCAGGCAGCCGGGCGCCGCCTCGCAGTCCTGGTCGCGCATCGCCAGACAGGCGCCGCCAATCGGGGTGCAGGCGCCCAAGTCCGGGCACTGCTTGCCTTTTCTACAGTCAGCCTCGGTCACCGCCTCGCAGCCGCCCTTGACCGCAGAGCAGCGGCCCAACGCTAGGCACAAGCGGCTGGTCTGACAGTCACTGCCGGTCGCCATGCACACGCCGTCGACGTGGGTGCAGTGCCCCTGTTCGGCGCATCCGACGCGTGACCGGCACAGGGCGTCACTCGGGGGGACGCAGCCGCCGGAGAAGACCTCGCACGCCTTGCCCTGGATGCAGGCTTTGGCGGTTCGGCAGTGCTCTGGCAGGACGGCCATGCAGGTCGGCACGCCAGTCTGCGGAACCTTGCGGGCCGCGCACAACCCCTGTTCGCCACACATGAAGCTGGCCTTGCAGTCGGCGTCGCTGCCCGCCACGCACTCGCCGCGGCCGTCGATGGCGCAGCGGCCGAACACGGCACAGGCCTCGCCGCACCGCGCTGCAGAACGGCCGCCAAACACGCAATTCTGCTCGTGGGCGAGGCACTTGCCTTGCTTGGCGCACACGTCGGCGCCGACGCAGTCCTCTGCAGTGGCAATGCACTGGTCGTGGCGGGCGGTGCATCGGCCGTCGCGTGCGCACGCCAGGCTGGATTCGCAGTCCCGGCGAGTGACGGCCACACACGCCTCACCGCGGGCGGTGCATAGGCCCTGGTCGACGCAGTCGTGGGTGACGCGGCAGCCCTCAGGGTCGCTGCAGATCAGGTCCTGACAGACCAATTCGCCTTGACAGTCTGCGCGGTTGCGGCACGGGTCGCCGACGCCGCCGTACGCGAAGCAGCCGGTCAGCAACGCGAACGCCAGCAGCGCAAGGGTCGAGCCGGAGCGTCCGATCATCCCCAACCTCTTGCCCAACCGGTGAAGGTTGCCGCGGTCGACGCCCAGCCGTCGCGCCGCCTCGGACCAGTTGCCGTCGCACGTCTCAAGCGCTTGCGTCAGCACGCGCTTTTGGAAGTCGTCGGTGGCTTGCGACAGCGACCACCCGCCCATGACCCGGTCAGGATCTACGACGGATGGGGCCGCCACGGCAACCGGAGACACGGAACCGGGGGACAAGTCGAGGGCCTGCGACTCCAACGTGACAGGCTCGTGCCGCCGCCCACCTGACGACCGCAGCGCCGCCCGCAGCAGAACGTGTTGCAGCTCGCGGACGTTGCCGGGCCAGTCATAGCGCCTGAGGGAATCGCGCGCCCCTGGCGTCAGCCGGATCGGCCCAAGTCCCAAGCGGATGCGAGCGGCGTCGAGGAAGAAGCCGGCCAGAACCTCGACATCCTCGGTGCGGTCCCGCAGCGGCGGAATTCGCAACGGGTACACGCTGAGGCGGTGGAACAGGTCGGCGCGGAACCGGCCTTCGCGCACCTCTTCGACGAGATCGCGGTTGGTGGCGCCCAGCACGCGCACGTCTACCCGAATCGCCCGGTCCGAGCCGATCCGCTGAATTTCGCCGAACTGAAGTGCACGCAGGAGCTTGGGTTGCAGAGCCAGCGGCAGTTCGCCCACTTCGTCCAAGAGCAGCGTGCCGCCATCGGCCACCTCGAACTTGCCTGCTCGGGTGTCGGTCGCTCCGGTGAAGGCGCCGCGGACGTGGCCGAACAGCTCGCTTTCGGCAATCGACTCAGGCAGGGCTGCGCAGTTCACGTAGATCAATGGCTGGTTGCGTCGGGCCGACTGTGCGTGGATGGCGCGGGCGACCACCTCCTTGCCGACGCCAGTTTCTCCCATCAGCAACACGGTCAGGTCAGACCCCGCAAGCAGCGCCACCTCGTCGCGCATCCGCCGGGCGATCGCGCTGACGCCCAAGAACTCCGCACCCTCACGCTGTTGCGCTTCACGCCCCAGCTGGGCGGCCACGCGCCCCTGTTGCGCGGCAACACGCTCGGTCGCCTCGATCAGCCCTGCAGTCCGCATCGCCGCCGCCGCGAGTGCGGCAAACATGGCCAAATCCGCATCGGGCACCGCGTCAAACGCTCGCGGGTCCAGCGCGTCGACCGTCAGTGCCCCCACGGTCACGCCGTCGACTCGCAGCGCGCAGCCCATGCACGCATGGACGGACTCGAGCTCGTGGCCGTTCTGCAGGAAGCCGTCGAACGGGTCGGGCAGCGTGGCATCGACAAACCGCACGGGACCAGAGGCCGACAGCACCCGCCCCAACCGCGGATGGTCAGCGGGCACGAAGCGGCGTCCCAGCACGTCAGGCGCCAGTCCGGACGTCGCGACGGGCACCAGGACCCCTTGGTCCAGCCTCAGGATGGCGGTGGCGTCGCAGGGCACGACCTGCTGCACGGCGGCGACCAGGCGCTCATAGCGGTCGGGGGCAGCCAGGTGGGCGAGCAGGTCGGTGGCGATATCGAGGAGGCGCATGACGTGAATTGTAGTCGAAACGACAACATGTTGTCAAAGGAACATCAGCCGCCAGTGTGTCGATTCGACAACGAGAACAGAAACCTTACGTAGAATCATGTTGTTGGCGTTTGGCATGGAGATTGCTCTGCGTTCAGACACCGGCCACGGTCGGCCGCAACCCCCAACGGAGTTCCATGAACGCTTCCCTTGCCGTGCATACCCCCTCGTTGACCCACCAGTCGACACTCGCTGACATCGCCGCGACGCATCCGGTGTCGCTGAAGGTCTTTCACCGCCACGGTCTGGACTTCTGCTGCGGCGGGCAGCGGGCGCTAGCCAAGGCCTGCGAACGCGATGGACTGGACGCGCAGCAGGTGCTGGACGAGATCGCTGCACTCGAAGTCACGCAAGAAGACGTGCGCTGGGACTCGGCGCCCCTGACCCAACTGGTCGACCACATCGTCGCGCGGCACCACCGCCCGCTGGATGAGGAACTGCCCCGCCTGGAGGCGATGGCTCGGCGCGTCAACACCGTGCACGGCGAGAAGAATCCGGCGAAGTTTCAAGCCCTCTTGGACACAGTTCTGGCCCTGCGCGAGGAGTTGGACACGCACCTGGTCAAGGAGGAGACGGTGCTGTTCCCTTGGATCCAATCGGGTCGTCCCGCGGCAGACGCACAAGCTCCCGTCCGGGCGCTGATGCTTGAGCACGAAGCGGTCGGCGACTTGCTTCGCAAGACTCGCGAGCTGACGGACGGCTACGTGGCGCCCCTTGGGGCGTGCGGTACGTGGCGCGGGCTGTGGGCAGGGCTGGCGGAGCTGGAGGTCGACCTGCACCGGCACATTCACCTCGAAAACAACGTCTTGTTCCCCAGGGCGCTCCAGGTGGCGTAGCCCGCACCCTGCCGGGCGAGATTGGCGCTCTGGCCGGTCCTGCGGCCGCACTCGAAGGCCTAACTTGGGTGCCGCGCCGCCAGCCATCGGCCGACGGGAGGCGCCACCAGCCAGCCGAGCGCGCGCTCTACCCAAGCCGTACACAGCAGCGCCGCCAGAGCCACCGCGCCCACGACCAGCACAACCTGCGACGCCCGCGACGTCAGAACGGCCGGAGCCAGCCACCCCGCCGCAATCGCACCGCGCACCAAAAAGCCATGCAGCAGGAAGGCTTGCAGCGTCCGCGAGCCAAGGTCGCTCCACGCCAGTCGCCGCCGCGGCACCCACGCCAGCACCGCCGCACCGGCGACCGTCGCCACGACCAGCAGGCCCAGCCGCACTGCCATGCCCGTCCACGGTCCGACGCCCAGGCTTGCATAACCCGCGCTTGCGTACAGCCACCGCTCGCTGACCTGCGGAGCCAGCCACCACGCCGCGGCGACGAGCCCGAGCAGCACCGCAACCGATGCCGCGCGCGCCCACCGGGTCGACAGCCACGCGAAGTCCTGCCTGCGGGTGCGCCAGCCGAGCAGGAAGAAGGGCAGGAACACCGCGGTGCGGCTGAGGCTGAATTCGTAGTCGATCGAAGGGGATAGCCCCGCCGTCAGCGCCACGACCACCGACAGGGCCATGGCGCCCGGCAGCACCGCGAACACAGGCACCAGCAGGCGCCACGTCAGCAGCGACATCAGGAACCACAGGATCCAATACGGCCGTACCAAGCCGATCTCCAGGACAGGCGTGCCGTTGGCCCAGTGGTGGAAGACGGCGTACAGCACCTGAAAGATCAGCAACGGCAGCAGGATGCGCTCGACCACCCGGATTGCGCGCGCGCGCGTCAGTTCGGCTGAGGCGAACCGACCGGCAAGCCACACGAACGCGGGCATGTGAAAGGCGTACAGCGAGAGGTACAGCGCCCGCATCGGCCGATCCGGCCCCTGCCACGGCTCAATGGTGTGCCCGATGAAGACGAGCGCGAGCATCACGAAGCGGGCGTTGTCGAAGAAGGCGTCGCGCGTCGGCGGCCGTGCTGCCAGAAACAGCGGGGCGGCGGGCGGGACGTGGGCGGGGGCGGCGGCGGTCATGCGGCGAGTGTCGCACAGGAGACCGCGCCACCCAAGTCGGTCGCGGCGCGCGCCGTTGTCGCCGGCGGTCTCCTCTGCCATCCTGCCGCGCATGAAGTACTTCCCCACTCCGCGTTCTCTGGCCGTGTCTGTTTCCCTGCTGCTGCTAGTCGCGGTGAGCGCGCTGGCCAAGCCCGACGTCGCACCCGCAAAGGTCGCCACGCCCGCCTACGAGCTGGTGCTGACCGTTCCAGCGGAGACCGATCTGGGCGTCCCCGGCGTGAGGTCGCCGACCGTCGTGTGGCCTGAGCTGTTCGACGGCGCCAAGAAGCGCATCGACATCGAGCAGTTCTATCTGGCCCACGAGGAAGGCAAGGCCCTGGAGCCCGTGCTGCAGAGTCTGGAGAAGGCGGCGAGGCGCGGCGTGCAAGTGCACGTGCTGGTCGAGCAGGCCTTCCAGAGCCAGTCGCAGCCGGTGCTGGACCGCATCAAGGCGTGGCCGAACACCGAGACGCGGGTGCTGCCGTGGGCCAAGGTGGGCAAGGGCGGCATCATCCACGCGAAATTCATGATTATGGACGGCAAGTTCGCGTTTGTCGGCAGCCAGAACTTCGACTGGCGCTCGATCTCGCAGATCCACGAGGTCGGCCTGAAGATCGCCGACTTGGAGGTCGTGGGTCAGGTGGAGGCGATCTTCGACTTCGACTGGGCGGCGGCGTTGGCGGTGGCCGAGGGCAAAACTGTGGAGCCGTTGCAGCGAACCCCGCCGCCGGCCCGCATCGATCGGCCGGGTTGGCTGGTGGCGAGTCCGTGGGCGTTTGTGCCGGCAGGTGTGGGCGACTCGGAGGGCGAGCTGGTCCGCCTGATCAGCACGGCGCAGAAGCGTCTGCAAATTCAGGTGTTGCAGTTCGCGCCGCTGCGCCACGGCGGTGGCTACTACCCCGTGATCGACAACGCGCTGCGGGCGGCCGCGGCGCGTGGCGTGCGGGTACAGCTGATGGTGTCGAACTGGAATGCGGCCAAGCCCGACATCCAGTGGCTGAAGAGCTTGGCGCTGGTGCCCAACGTCGAGGTGAAGATGGTGGTGATCCCCGAGATGTCGACGGGTTTCGTGCCGTACTCGCGCGTGGTGCACAGCAAGTACATGGTCGTGGACGGCGAGAAGCTGTGGCTGGGCACCAGCAATTGGCAGGGCGGGTACCTGGACGAGTCGCGCAATCTCGAGGTCGTCGTGGCCGACCCGGTGCTGGCGGCGCAGGCGGCGGCGGTGCACGTCAAGCTGTGGGACAGCAAGTACGCAGAGACGCTGGACGTGATGAAGGACTATCCGAAGGCGCGCAAGAACTAGCACGCCCGGCAGGGCCTCGCGAAGGGCCGTGACGGACGGGGACGAGGGCCAGCCACGATCAAGCCCTCGAAAACCTGACGAATTCGTCACGAAATTCCTGCCATTCCCGTCACAAATTCGCAACTCCCGACCGGGAGACACGAAATCCCGCTCGGACGACAATGCTGTCTGACCACGCGCCGCTGGGTGTTGCGTCACGCGACTGTCACGCGGGTCCCTCCACGTCGCCTTTCCCTGTCGCGTCGGCAACGGCCGCCGTACCCTCCGCTGGCTTGTCATCCGGGGGGATTGCTGGCGCTGCCGGACTGGGGCCGGCGCGAGGTCTTGCACATGTCCAAGCGTTATCTGGGGATCGACATCGGCGCCGAGAGTCTCAAGCTCGTCGAGCTGGAGCAGAAGGGCGACCGTCTGCACTGGACCCGGCGCTGGACGGGCGAGCACCACAAGGAGCCCGATGCGGTCCTGATGCAGAAGCTCGCGTCGTGGGGGTGGGAGAAGCTGGACGGCGCGGCGGTCACGGGGCGCCTGAGCCGCCAGACGACCTTGCAGCGCGTGCCCGTCAAGCAGGCGCAGGTGCTGGGGTTTCAGCACCTGTGCGGCGACGAGCCGGCGACGCTCGTGTCGATTGGCAGCCACGGCTTCTCGGTCCTCGAGCTGCGCGACGGCGGTCACCACGTGTTTCGCGAGAATTCCCGGTGTTCGCAGGGTACGGGCAACTTCCTGCGCCAATTGGTCGAGCGGTTCGACCTGACGATTGAGCAGGCGACCGACCTGTGCGCGGATGTCGCGGATCCGGCGCCGCTTTCGGGCCGCTGCCCGGTCATCCTCAAGACCGACATGACGCACCTGGCCAACAAGGGCGAGAGCCGCGCGCGCATCCTGGCGGGTCTGTTCGACGCCGTGTGCGAGAACGTGCAAGTGCTGGTCAAGCCGCGGCTTTCACCGCCTCGCGTGGCGCTGTTGGGGGGCGTGGCGCGCTCGCCCCGCGTTCGGGCGCACTTTCGCAAGTTCCTAGAACGGCGGGACATGGAGCTGCTGGACCTGGACCCCGAAGAGGCCGTGTTCGTCGAAGCCTTGGGCGCGGCGGTGCTGGCGGCCGAACGGCAGGCGCGGCTGCCTGCGCTGAACGACGTGCTGGCGCCGCAGGTGCACGACACGCTCGAGCGGGTGCCGGGGCTGCACGCGGCGCTGGCCAAGGTCAAGCGGATGCCTCCGGAAGTCATGCCCGAGGTCGGACTGGGGCGCACGCTGGTGCTGGGGTTCGACATCGGCTCGACCGGCTCCAAGACGGTGGCGCTGGACGTGGTCACGCGCGAGACGGTGTGGAAGGGCTATCTGCGCACGGGCGGCAACCCCGTCGGCGCGGCGCAGAGCCTCATGCAGCAGTTTCGCGACGGTCCCGCCGGGCATTTGCCGGTAGTGGCGATGGGGGCGACGGGAAGCGGAAGAGAAATCGTGGGTTCGCTGCTGTCGAGCTGCTATGGCGCCCAGCAGGTCTACGTGCTGAACGAGATTGCCGCCCACGCGGAAGGCGCCGTGCACTTCGACCCGCGCGTCGACACGATCTTCGAGATCGGTGGCCAGGACGCCAAGTACATTCGGCTTTCCGGTGGTCGCGTGATCGACGCCGCCATGAACGAGGCGTGCAGCGCCGGCACGGGCTCGTTCATCGAAGAGCAGGGCCGCAAGTTCCAGGGCATCGACGACATCGTGCAGCTGGGGCAGGTGGGACTCGATGCGGAATCCGGGGTTTCGCTGGGTCAGCACTGCAGCGTCTTCATGGCCGAGATCATCGACGAGGCGGTGGCGGCGGGCGTCGAGCGGCCGGCCATCGTCGCGGGCATCTACGACTCGATCGTGCAGAACTACCTCAACCGCGTGAAGGGCAGCCGCTCAGTCGGTCAGGTCGTGTTCTGCCAAGGCATGCCGTTCGCCGCCGATGCGCTTGCCGCCGCCGTTGCGCGCCAGACTGGTTGCGAGGTCATCATCCCGCCCGACCCTGGCACCACCGGCGCGCTGGGCATCGCGTTGCTGACCACTCGCTACGTCGCCCTTGATTCGCAACCGATGGACCCCGAACGCTTTCTGTCTGCTCGTGTCGAGGGCAAGGACACGTTTGTCTGCAACAGCACCCAGGGCTGCGGCGGCGCCGGCAACAAGTGCCGCATCGATCGGCTGTCGACGGTGGTGGACGACAAGCGCGCCCGCTTCACGTGGGGCGGAGGCTGTTCGCTGTACGACAAGGGCACGCGGCGCAAGAAGCTGCCCGACCGGTCGCCGGACCCGTTTCGCGAGCGCCGGGAACTGGTCGAGCAACTGGTGGCGAATCTCTCGTCGCCGCGCGGACTTCCGACCATCGCCCTGACCGACGAGTTCCAGCTCAAGGGTCTGCTGCCGTTCTTTGCCACCTATCTGCACGCTCTGGGGTTCGATGTGCAGGTGAGGTTGGGCGCGACCCAAGCGATGCTGAAGCGGGGCATCGAGGACGCGCACGTGCCCTTCTGCGCTCCCATGCAGCAATTCCATGGACTTGCGACTGACATGGCGAGCGGTGGCGCCGACTGGCTGTTCCTGCCGATGCTGCGCGACCTGCCCCGGGTGGGCAACGAGACGAATTCGGTCGTGTGCCCCATCGTGCAGGCGGCACCCGACATGCTGCGCTGGGACATGGCGGGATCGAGCGCGCCCAGGCAGCTGTCGCCCGTGATCGAGATCGGCGCGGGCAACCTGGAAAGCACGGCGTTTCTGGCGAGCTGCGAGCGGCTGGCCAAAGAGCTGGGCGTGCGCGGCAAGGCGTGGCGCAAGGCGCACACGGCGGGTCTGGAGGCCCAACGCGTGTTCGACGCCGAGTGCCTGACGCTCGGGCTGCGGGCGCTTGCGTTCTGCGAGGAGAAGAACCTGACGCCGGTGGTGGTGTTGGGCCGCTCGTACACCATCCACAACACGGTGCTGAACTCCAACGTTCCTGCGATCTTGCGCGAGCAGGGGGCGATCGCCATCCCGGTCGACTGCTATCCGGTCGCCGATGACGTGCCGGTGTTTCAGGACATGTTCTGGGGGTACGGACAGCGCAACCTGCGGGCGGCGCATCAGGTTCGGCGCACGCAGGGCCAGTACGCGCTGTACTGCAGCAACTATTCGTGCGGGCCCGACAGCTTCACGCTGCACTTCTTCGCCTACCTGATGGAGGGCAAGCCGTTCGCCATCATCGAGACCGACGGCCACTCGGGCGACGCGGGCACGCGCACGCGCATCGAGGCCTTCCTGCACTGCGTCAACGAGGACCTGGCGACCGGCGGCACGGCGGGGGCGGGCGGCAGGCTCGACGCCATCGAAGCCGACCGGCAGCAGATGCTCGACGTCGTGCGCGAAAAGGCCACGGTGCTGATCCCACGCATGGGACCAGGGGCGGGGGCGTTGGCGGCGTGCCTGAACGGAATTGGCGTTCCCGCAGAGGCGTTGCCGCCCACCGACCGGGATGCGCTGCGTCTGGGTCGTCGCTACACGTCGGGCAAGGAGTGCGTGCCGATGACGCTGACGCTGGGCAGCCTGCTGGGGCGCCTGGAACAGTCGCGCGACTCGGACGAGAAGTTCTCGTTCTTCATGCCCAATTCGGCGGGGCCCTGCCGCTTTGGTGTCTATAACACCCTGCACAAGATCACGCTGGAGAAGCTGGGGTGGCAAGAGCGGGTGCGCGTGTGGACGCCGTCGGCGGAAGGGTACTTCAAGGGGGTTCCCGCGGGGTTTGCGACCCTTGCGTTCACCGGTCTGATGGCGATCGACCTGTTGCTCGAGGGCATGTACGACGCGCGGCCGGTCGAGACCCGCAAAGGCGCGGCGCAAGAGATCTACGCGAGGCGCCAGACCGAGCTGCACGCGGTGCTGCAAGCGGCCGGCAAGTCGGGGCTGGGCTTGGGTGAGGCGCTGCTGGAGGTCGCAAGTGGTCGACTTTACGGCGTGACCGAGGTGCTGGTCGGCGCGGCCCGCGAGTACGCCGCCATCAAGGACGACCGCGAGATCCCGTCGGTGTTGGTGGTGGGCGAGATCTACGTGCGCTGTGACCCGTTTGCCAACGACTTCGTGATCGACCGGTTGGAGGAGCGCGGTATCCGTAGTCGTTTCGCCCCCTTCTACGAGTGGGTCGAGTACTGCGACTACATGAACGGCGTCGAAGGGCGCAACAAGGGTCTGGGTGACAAGGCGACGACGCTGGTGCAGCAGATGGTGCAGAAGGCGTTGTACGAGGCGATGGCGGCCAACCTCGGGTGGCCCAAGCGGATGACGGTGCAGGACTCGCTGGAGGCCGCCAAGCCCTGGCTGCGGCAGAAGCTGGAGGTCGAGTCGGTGCTGACGCTGGGTGGTCCGGTCTACGAGTGGCAGCGCGGGCACATCGACGGCGTGGTGAGTGTGGGTCCGCTGGAGTGCATGCCCAACAAGATCGCGGAGTCGCAGTTCTTTCACGTCGCCGAGCAGGAAGGGCTGAAGTCGCTGACGCTCTCACTGAACGGCGACCCGGTGGATCCGGAGGTGCTGGACCACTTTGCGTTTGAGATCCACGAGGACTGGAAGCGGCGCAAGGCAGGCGGCAAGGGCGGACACGGCACGACCACTGGCGAAGTACAGGGCAACCCCGTGCGCCGACTGTCGATCTTCCGCTATTTGCCGGGGTCCAGACAGTCGAAAAGCCAGGAGCCCGCGGCGACCGACGGCAAAGTGTCGAGCATCTAGCTGCGGCTTGGGTTTCCGGTCTTGGAAGTTGACACAACGCCGCGCTCGGGCG
>JBMOIG010000118.1:0-13525 GCA_049317445.1 Myxococcota bacterium
AGCAGGCGGCCAAGGCGACGAGCGCAGCGGTGGCCAGAAACCAAGCAGAATGGCGAATCATCGGCAACCTCACGAAGCGGTGGCGTCGTGGGGCCGATGGTGCCGGGGTGGGGCTTGGGGTGCAAGCGGGTCGCCGAATCCGCGGGGACTCGCCGCCGCGCCTATCAGGTGGACGGCCGCCACTCAGCGTCGGGCGGCAAGGGGTGGCGGGCGGCTCCGGTCTGCTCCCCTGTCAGGCGGCACGACTACAACCCAAAGAAATCGCGGATCTTGCCAAGCACCTGCGCGCTGGACTCCTTGACTCGTCGCTCCTTGGCGGCCACAGAGAGACCCTCGCGCACCGCCTCCAGCTCGACCTTGCGGCGCGTCAGGATCTCGGCCAGCTTGCCCGCCAGTTCAGGCCGCTGTTGCAGGACGGACTGGAACGCGCCCTTCTCCAGCCGATAACACTGCACGTCAGTCGCCGCCACGATGGTCGCAGTGCGCGGTTCGCCGGTCAGCAGGCCCATCTCGCCCACGAAGCACGGTCCTGAGAGCTGCGAGACCTGCTGGTCCAGCCCGCCGTCGACGGCCACGCGGACACTGACCTCGCCCTTCACCACAATGTACAGGTAGTGCGCGACGTTGCCTTGATGGGTCAGCACCTCGCCACGGCCGAATGGCGCGAACATCAGGGCGGCCGCGATGTGGTCGCGCTCATCAGTCTCAAGCTCACGGAACAACTCCAGCCGTTCCAGCACCTTGAGGCGCCGTGCCGAATCGTGGGCCGACTCGGAGTCCTGCCTGCGGCCGTCGTCGGAGACGTGCAGCGTGCGCGTGGGCCAGGTCAGGTCGATGTCCGCGCGCTGTAAGGCGAAGTGCAGGCGCGCCCGCACCGCGCTGTCGGTGCCGTCGTCGGCTGCAAGGTCGGTCAGCCAATAGCGCAGGGCGAACTTGTGACCGGCCTCGCCGAACTCCATCAGCACGCAGCTGGGGCCGGGATTGGTCGAGACGCCTGCCAATGGTGTGTCAGCGACGGCGGCGTGGGCAACGCGAATGACGTCTGAGGGCGCGTGCTCGACCCCGACGTTGAACCAGATCCACCGCCGCCATTGCACGGGTTGACCCGCACGGCGTCCGATGATGGTCACCTGAGTCTTGGACAGCATCGAGTTGGGAAAGATCACCGTCTCCCAGTTCCGGGTCTCGATGGCGATGAAGCGCCAGCGGATCTCGCGCACCCGGCCCGCCACCTCGCCGACCTTGATCCAGTCGCCGACCGAGATCGACCCCTCCAGCTGCAACGCCAAGCCCCCCATGATGTTGCCGAGGGTATCCTGCAGCGAAAACGCGATGATGGCGGTCAAGACGGCAGATGTCGCGATGATGCCTGACAGGTTGAAGCCCAGGCGCGTCGCGATGGCCAAGGTGGCGATGATGGCGCCGATGGCGACGGTCAGGTCGCGCAGAATCCGCGGCGACTGCACCTTGATGCGAGGCAGCAAGACCTCGAACAGCAGCTGCGCGACCACGCCAATCGCCACCACCGCGCCCAGCACCAGCACGCCCATTCGCACCCCGCCGTGCAGCGAGTGCTCAAGGGTGCCTGGCCCCGCCGACGTCCACCGCAGCCACGCCGCGACGGGCAACAACAGCAAGTGCAGCGCGTACAGGATGACCGTGCCACCGGTCCGCCGCTCTTCCCGCGGCACCAGCGACCGCGTGATGGCCAGCGTGATCAGCAGCGCGGCGCCCAGCTCAAACGTCAGGTCCCTGCGCGCTTCCGTCAGCAGTTGCTCGAGGAATTCCATCGATACGCCCTCGTTTCAGGGTTCTACAGCTTCAAGACCACTCGTCCCGGCTTGCCTGTCGCAGGGTCGCCCTTGAATACGCCCTGCACGCCAAGGCCGCCTGCGCCTGCGTCGCCCTGCCAATTGGGGGATGTGGTGCCGCCCGGGGTTCCGATGACGCCGGCCTCCGAGTTGACGACCGTGGCGCTGGCATGGGCCCACGAGGAGCCGCCACCACCGCCGCCGCCCGTGTACGTGTACTTGGACGAACCGCTGCCGCCGCCGAACCAGCCCGCGCCGCCCGCGCCGCCGGTGCCGTTGCCGGTGCAGGCCTTGCCGCCCTTCTCATACGTCGCGAACTCGCCGGCCTTGCACAGGAATCCGCCGTTGCAAGCGCCGCCGGTGTACGCGTCGCCGGGGAAGCCTTGGGTCTCGCAGCCGCTGTAGCCCGATGCGTTGGCCGAGACACCGCCCAATCCGCCGGCCAACTGGGTGCCGCCCTTGCCGCCGCCGGAATTGGTGCTGTACATGTTGTTGTCCGTGCCTGTGCCGCCGCTGCCGCCGATGGCGCCGCCGCCGCCGCCCGCGCCGACCAGGCCCGTGCCGCCCGTGCCCGAGTCGCCGTCGCAGCCCGCGCCGCCGCCGCCGCCGACTACCAGCATCGTCGTGCCGTTGACCGAGAGGATGGACGCGCCGCCGCCACCACCGCGAATGTCGCCAGCGCCGGCCACGCGCACGTTGATCTTGTCGCCTGCCTTGACCGTCACGGTCGCCTTGACCCACGCGCTTCCGCCGCCGTTGCCGGGGAAGCCACCGCCTCCACCGCCGCCCCACAGCTCAGCCGTGATCGAGGTGACGCCTGCGGGGATGATGCCTTGCGCGTTCTCTTCGCCGATGGCCCAGACGCTGGTGCCCAACGGCAGCGCGTCGCCTTGGCAGGCGTCGGTGTTGCACGCCTCGGTCTGCTGGGCTTCTCCCACGCAGGTCTGGCCGCCGCAGGCTGGTGCCGGGTTGGTGCAAGTCCGCGTCGCCGTGCGGGTTCCTCCGCCGCAGCTGACGGAGCATGCGCCCCAGGTCCAGTCGCTCCAGCCGCCGTTGGTCGCCGAGCAGCCGCCGGTACACTTGCCGTTCTGGCAGGTCTGGCCTTGGTCGCAGCCACCGGCCGACTCGTCGATCTGGCCGTTGCAGTCGTTGTCGATGCCGTCGCAGGTCTCCGCCTTGGGGGCGGTCAGGATGCACTGGCCCAAGCCGATGGGGCTGCAGATGCGCTCGCCCGGGCAGCTGCCGACGACCTTGCCGGTCAGGTCGGTCTGCTGGCCAAAGCAGGTGGTCGAGCGGCCTTGGGTCTTGGAGTCGGGCGTGCAGGCGCAAGTACCGTACTCTGCTCCGGATCCCGGCGCAGGCAGGCGCACGCACTGAAGGGCCTTGGGGCCCTCGGGCGACTGGCCAACCATGCAACCGTAGCCGTCCGGGCAGTCCTTGGCAGTTTCGCAGGCGGTTCCGCAGAAGCGACCGTCAGGTCCCTGATCGACGCAAAGCGCGCCCGAGATGCCGGCAGCGTCACAATCCTTCGTCGCATTGCAGGGTTGGCAGAGCTTGCCGTAGGTGGGGACGCACGCCTTGGCTGTCGACAAGTCGCCCTTGGTCAGGGTCTCGCACTTGTAGCCTTCGGGGCACATGCCCTCGCACAACTCCGCACAGCGCTTGCCGTCTGGTGTGTAGATGCAGAGCGAGCTGTCGCAGTCGCTGGCCGACGCGCACGAGCAGCCGGGGCCGCCGGGGCAGGGCGTCAGCGTCTCGGGGGCGGTGACGTCGGTGGCGGCGTCATCGAGGACCTCTTCCACCAGCTCGGGCTCGACGTCGGCGCCGTCGGTGACGGTTCCGTCGGGGATGGCGGTGTCGGCGAGCGCGTCGGACGGCTTGGCGTCGACCAAGTCGTTCTGGAATACGATGTCGGGACTTGCGTCCAAGGTGTAGTCGGAGCCGCCGGACGTCGTGCCGTCGCTGCAGCCGAACGACAGGACCAAGGTGAGCACCACAGGGACGGCAGCGAAGGACGCGCGCATCGGGAACTCCGGGAGCAGGAAAGGAACTGCCGCAAGACGAGGCGCCGCAACGGTAGCTTGAGGGGGGGTGGGGAGCAAGGGGAGTAACGCGGCAGTTGCCAAGGCCGACAAATGTCGGGACGATGCGGACGTCAGACCATTTCCAAACGGAGGAAAGCGAATGCGCATCGCGATGGCTTGTGTAGGGCTGGTGTCTGCAGTGACGGTGCTGGGTTGCGACCGGATCGAGAAACTACTTTCCAAGGACAAGCCCGTCGAACCGCCGGCGGTACAGGCGCCTGCTCCGGTCGACTTGCCCTCATGGGCGACGACGGCTCCGGCGGTTCCCGCTGCGCCCGCAGTCCCGGCACCAGCGCCAGTGGCGGTCCCTGTGCCCGCGGAACCCTCACCGACCGCAGTCGTTCCGCCGGTCGATCCGGCCAACGAAGGCCCGCAAGAGGAGCCAGCCCCCGCCGAGCAAGCGGCGCCCGCAGCCGTCGAACCGGAGGCAGTTCCCGACGAGCCCACCACTCCAGCCAAGCCCGCCAAGGCAGTCGCCAAGCCCAAGCCGGCCACCAAACCGCAGCCCGGTGCCAGACCCGGCACGCACGGCGGTCGCCCCGGCTCGCAGCCCGGCGCTCGCCCGGGGGCAGGCGGCCGCCCGGGAGCAGGCAGCCGTCCCAGCACGAGTGGCCGTCCGGGTCGGTGAACCTTTTGCATTGTCAGCGGATTTGCGTGAATCGACAGGACGGTGCGCTGCGACGCGTCCGCCGGAATGCGAGCTTTTGAACAGTCCAGACTGTCTGAACTGCGTCAAAGCTCGCGTCTGGAGCGTGGGCAAAGGCCATCGGCATAGGCGCCTACAGCTCGTGCGCAACGCTCGCGACTGACACTGTTCATTGCTGGGGGTACGACAACAGCGGTCACATCGGCGACGGGACCAAAATGACCCGCCCGACACCCCCACCCGCCCGACACCCCCACCCGCCGGTGACGCCGCCCGCACCTCGCCGCGCCCGCCCCGCAGCCCCCCCGTTTGTCAAACCCCCCCGATCTGGTCTATTCATCACGGCCTGCGCACGTCTCGGCCGCCGGGGGGCGACCTCATCGAGACCGCGCGCACGGCCCCCCGCCGCTCTCGCAATTCCGCCCAACTCCAGGATAAGTCATGACTTCTTCCAAGATCATCTGGACCCGTATCGATGAAGCTCCCGCACTCGCGACGTTTGCGCTGCTGCCGGTCGTGCAGGCCTTCACCAAGGGCACGGGCATCGATGTCGAGGCGTGGGACATCTCGCTGGCCGGCCGTATCCTCGCGAATTTCCCCGACAAGCTGACGGACGCCCAGAAGATTCCCGACTACCTGACGCGCCTGGGCGAGCTGGCCAAGACCCCGGAGGCGAACATCATCAAGCTGCCCAACATCAGCGCCACCGCCCCTCAGCTGCAGGCGGCGATCAAGGAGCTGCAGGGCAAGGGCTTCGACGTCCCCAACTACCCCGAGGACCCCAAGACCGACGCCGAGAAGGCGATTCAGGCCCGCTATGCCAAGGTGCTGGGTTCGGCCGTGAATCCCGTGCTGCGCGAGGGCAACTCGGATCGCCGTGCGTCGGCTTCGGTGAAGAAGAACGCGCAGAAGAACCCGCACCGCATGATGAAGGCGTGGCCGACGTCCGGCTCGAAGACGCGCGTGGCCTTCATGTCCAAGGGCGACTTTTACGGCACCGAGACGTCGACGACCGTGGCCAAGGCCACCGAAGTCCGCATCGAGTTCGTCGCCCAGGACGGCGCTGTGACTGTGCTGAAGTCCGCGTTTTCGCTGAAGACCGGCGAGGTGATCGACTCGGCCAGCATGAACGTCGCGGACCTGCGCGCCTTCTACGCCCACGAGATCGAGGCGTCGAAGCGCGACGGCACGCTGCTGTCGCTGCACCTGAAGGCGACGATGATGAAGGTCTCGGACCCCATCATGTTCGGCCACGCGGTGTCGGTGTTCTATGCCAAGGCGTTGGACAAGCACGCGGAAGTCTTGAAGTCCGTCGGCGCCAACGTGAACAACGGCCTGCAGGGCGTGCTGGACAAGCTCAGTCTGCTGCCGCCCGCCAAGAAGGCCGAGATCGAGGCCGACATCGCCGCCGTGTACGCCGACCGCCCGGCGCTGGCCATGGTCGACTCGCGCAAGGGCATCACGAACCTGCACGTGCCCAACAACGTGATCGTCGACGCGTCGATGCCGAACGTGGTGCGCGACGGCGGCAAGATGTGGAACGCCAAGGACGAGCTGCAGGACACGGTCGCGTTGGTGCCGGACCGCTGCTACGCGACCATGTACCAGGCGATGATCGAAGACTGCCAGAAGTTCGGGCAGTTCGACCCGTCGACCATGGGCAGCGTGCCCAACGTGGGGCTGATGGCGCAGAAGGCTGAGGAGTACGGTTCGCACGACAAGACGTTCGAGCTCAAGGCCCCGGGCGTGGTGCGCGTGGTCGACGCTTTGGGCGCGACGCTGCTGCAGCAGACGGTCGAGGCCGGCGACGTGTTCCGCATGTGCCAGGCCAAGGACGAGGCGATCCAGGACTGGGTCAAGTTGGCGGTGACGCGTGCGAGGGCTTCGGCGACGCCGGCGATCTTCTGGCTGGACGAGAAGCGTGGCCACGACGCGCAGATCATCGCGAAGGTAAAGGCCTATCTGCCCAAGTACGACACCGCCGGCTTGGACATCCGCATCCTGCCGCCGGTCGAGGCGATGCAGGTCTCGCTCGAGCGCATTCGCAAGGGCCAGGACACCATCTCGGTCACCGGCAACGTGCTGCGCGACTACCTGACCGACCTGTTTCCGATCCTCGAGCTCGGCACCAGCGCGCGCATGCTGTCGATCGTGCCTTTGCTGAATGGCGGCGGCCTGTTCGAGACGGGCGCCGGCGGCTCGGCCCCCAAGCACGTCGAGCAATTCGTCAAGGAAGGGCACCTGCGCTGGGATTCGCTGGGCGAGTACAACGCCATCGTCCCCGCGTTCGAGCAGGTGGCCGCGCGTACGGGCAGCGCGAAGGCGACCGTGCTGGCTGAGACGCTGGATCAGGGCATCGGCGCGTACCTGGACCACAACCGCGCGCCGTCGCGCAAGATCGGCGAGCTCGACAACCGCGGCGCCACCTTCTACCTCGCGTTGTACTGGGCGCAGGCGCTGGCGGCGCAGGACAAGGACCAGGAGCTGAAGACGCGATTCGCCCCAGTCGCCGCGACGCTGACGGGCGCTGAGCAGACGATCCTGGCCGAGTTCCGCGCGGTTGAGGGCGCTCCGGTCGACATGGGCGGCTACTACCTGCCCGACGACGCCAAGACCGGCCGAGCGATGCGCCCCAGCACGACGCTGAATGCCGTGATCGACGCGCTGTAACCTGCGGTCAGGAAAGCATTTCGCTTGCCCATGCTTGAGGGTTCGGGCCGCGCCGCTTCCGTCGCGCGGGCATCGCCCACACAGCCGCGTGCAGCTGGCCGCAAGCTAGCCGACCTTCTGCCACTTGGCCTCGACCTTCTGCAGCTTGGCGGGGTCGAGGATGTAGCTCTCGAAGTACCCGCACCGACTGCAGATGTACTGTTCCAGCGTCGACGGGGTCACCATCCACTCGCCGACGTGGACGAAGAAGCCACCGTCGCCGTAGCTGAAGCTGCGCTTCTCGCCGCTGCGATAGACCGAAGACTGGGCGCACTTGGGGCAGGTTCCGGACCGCATCTGACCACCTCATCTCGACCCGACCGCAGAGCGAGCGGCCGTCCGAATTCTCCACGGCCGCCTACGTTGGTGGCAAGCCCCGCCAAACCAGATCGTGGCTGCCCGCGACGCCTGCCGGTTTCGCCGCCAACCGGTGCTTGCCGTCACGCCCCGGTTTCGTCTGTCGCCACCGCAACGCCCCGCCGCCGCAGCACCGCAGCGAACACGCCGTCGCCGTTGGACTTCTGCCCGTCGATCTCCGTCACGCCACACCCGCACGACGGCGACCGTGCCTTCAGTACCGCCGACACCGCTTGCGGCGCCGCATCGGCCGCCAGCATCGCCCCGCGCAGGAACGCCTGCGTCACGTCACCGTCGTCGGCAACGCGCCGCACCGTCGCACGCCCCTCGAGCACCGCGTGACCATCGCCACCGCGCAACTCTGCGGCCAGCCTGGGGGTTCCCAGCCCGCCCAGCTCTTCGGGACACACCGCCACCACGTCGTCGCCGCACGCGCGCCAGACCGCCACCTGCGCTTGCACGCCGGCGGAAGGCTTGCTGTTGCCATCGTAGCGGCAGGCCTGCCCCAGCAGGCAGGCGGACACCAGGTGCGAAGCCATCGCGCGTCCTCGGTCAGTGCTGCGGGACGGAAGACAGCGTGTGCATGGGGAAGACCGAGACGCGCACCTCGCCCGTCTTCCTGTTCTGTGGAACCCGATGCATCGCGACACCTTGGCGGCCGTCCAAGGGTGCAGCGGGAGGCCCGACTACCATGGACGGATCGGAGCGTCAAAGCGCGCGCTTGACGCTCTGGCCGTTCCCGTGCGAGTCACCCTGACTCCGACGCCGGGCGCCACCCGCCCCACAGCCCCGGGAGTGCGATGCTTTTCTTCCTCATCCTCCTCGTCATCGTCCTGATCAACGTCGTTCTAGCGTCGCGCGGCGCTTTGAAAGGCAGCCCCAAGGAGCTCTGGTTCCTGTATGCCGCAAAGGTGGTCGAGTACTCGGCCTACGGCGGAGCCAACCTCGCCTTCGTGCTGTTTCTTTCGGCAGACGTGGGCCTCTCAGACCAGCAAGCGGGCTCGTACATCGGCGTCTGGTCGATGCTGGTGACGATTGCCACCATCCTGGTCGGCGCGGTCTGCGACGCCATCGGCATCAAGCGCACCCTGATTTTGGGCACGTTGCTGTTGCTATTTGCGCGCATCTTCATGCCGCTTTCCGACAGCTTGCTGTGGGTCACGCTGCTCAGCTTCGTGCCCATCGCGCTCGGCACCGCCATCGTCGGCCCGGTGCTGTCGGTCGGCATCAAGCGCTTCACCACGTCCGAGGGCGCGGCGCTGGGTTTTGGTCTGTTCTACACGCTGATGAATGTGGGCTGGGCGGCGGGCGGCCTGATCTTCGACGGCATCCGCACGGCGTTGGGCGAACACGCGATGGTCGCGATTCCCCTGCTGGGCGGCGAGATGTCGACCTATCAGGTCATCTTTACGGTCAGTCTGGTCCTGACGATTCCGACGCTTCTGCTGGTGCTGTTCATGCGGGAAGGCGTCGAGCGTCTGGACGACGGCAGCATCGTCGTGACCCCGGCGGCCCCGCGCGCGGAAGGCACGATGTGGCACGCGACCGCGGTGGTGATGAAGAAAGCAGCGGCCGACACCGGGCGCATCTTCGGCAAGGCGGTGTCCGAAAAGGCGTTCTGGGTGTTCATTTTCCTGCTCGCCATTCCGGTGCCTGTGCGCATGGTGTTCTTCCACTTCCACTACACTTTTCCCAAGTACGGCATCCGCGTGCTGGGCGATGGCGTAAAGATCGGTAATATCTACAGTGTGTTGAATCCGGTGTTGATTGTGTTGCTGGTGCCGGTGATTGCCGCCCTGACCAAGAAGGTCAGCTCGTACCGCATGATGTCGATTGGCACGGCGGTCTCGGCCGGCGCGGTGTTTCTGGCGGCGTTGCCCCCCAGCATCTACGAACCGCTGATGGGCACTTGGCTCGCCGACCTCGTCTTCAACACGTGGCTGGGCGTGCCGGTCAGCCAGCAAACGCCGCTGTTCTTCGTGCTGATCGTGTACGTGATGGTCTTCACCGTCGGCGAGGCCATCTGGTCGCCGCGCCTGCTGCAGTTCACGGCAGAGATCGCCCCCGCCGGACGCGAGGGTTCGTACATCGCCTTGAGCTACCTGCCGTTCTTTGCCGCCAAGCTGGTGGTGGGACCGCTGTCGGGTTGGCTGCTGACGACCTACACGCCCGAGCGCACGTTCATTCAGAAGCTGGCAGACGAGCCGTTGCGCGTGACGGGCGCGCTGTCGCCGTATGCCGACCACGGCATGATCTGGCTGATTGTGGGAGGGATGGCGTTGGTGTCGCCGATTGCGTTCGTCGCGTTCGCCAAGGTATTCCACATGGCTGAGCGCAAGGAGCTGTACGGCAAGGCGGAGACGGCGGCTTAGCTGGTTCGCGCCCCTCCCCTCCCCGCACTACTTCGAAACGTTCGCGCAATCCATGTCGTGCGCCAAGAAGGTCATGCCCAGCTGCGCGGGCGCAAAGCCGCGGCCCATCGCGTTCTGGAACATCTTGACGTTGAAGTACCGGCACTCGCCCTTGGGCGTGCGGACGGCGACGGCTGCGCTGATGTCGCGTGAGGTCACGGCGTTCGAGATCGCGTGGTAGTACAGCTGCCACGTGGTGCCGGTGATGACCGCGCGAAGCGGCGTCTCCTTCCAGCCTGCAGCGGTAAGGGCGGCCAGCATTTGCTTCTCGATGGCTGCGTCCTTCAACCCAGCCTTTGGCATCCGGGTTTCGCTGATCACACGCTGCGTCAGCACCTCGCCCGTCTGGGCCAGGGTCTCGAGACCGACGGTCGTGTCGAGCTCGATCTGGCCCTTGGCAACCGAGCCGCCAGAGCTGGACCCGCGCTGCAGGAACGACAGCTTGACCTGCATCGTGCGCTTGCGGGGTGCCAGACTGGCCAGCTCTGTCGCCAGATCGGCTCCCATGCCAGCGAACACGGCAGACTTCGGCTCGGGAGCGATCTCCAGAGGAAACACCATGCGGCCGGTCCCATCGGGGCCCTTGTCCAGATCCCACTCGAACACCGCAACGTCGCGTCCTTCCTCCAAAAACGTCAGGGTCAGCCGCCCGGAGGAGTCCGCCATCTTCTGGTCCAGGTACACGGTGCCGTAGATGCGGTCGGCGGCGGTGAAGCTGGTCTTCACGGCGGCGGCATCTTCCGTGCCCGCCACCAGCGGCTGTGACGAGAAGACGATCTGGTTCAGGTGCGCCTTGTGGAACGGTCCGGAGTACGTCTTGTCGATGGCCACGTCGATCTCGGTGACGATGTTGGAGAAGCCATCGCGGATCTCCCGCAACTTGGCGTGGTCAGCAGCGAGCTTCAGACCGGCGTCGCACACGCGCGTCCCAAGGATGGCCGTGTTCTTGGCGGGGATCAGGTCGCCATCCTTCTTCATCGCGAACACGTCGTCGGACACGGCGGTCATCTCGCGGGCAACGTAGTCTGCGTAATCGTTGAAGAACGGCTTCATTGCGCGCAGACGCTCGACGTCGCCGGCCAGGCCGCGCTGGCCCATCAGACCGGGTTCCTTGGCGATGCGCGCCTCGATCGTCCGCATCGTGCCGACATAGTCGTACTGGTCCACCTGCCCCATGAATGACTCGCAGTTGCCTGAGTCCTTCAGACGGCCTTGCTGGGTCGACAGGTCATCCTTCCAGAAGCGGATGTCGCGCGCTTGCGTGCTCACCCAACCGGGGAAGTCACTTCCGGCCGTGACCTGGCCTGACTTCGCCGGATTGCCAGTGCCGCCGCTTCGGCCCGTGGAGACACCGGGCGAGGCCGCCGCACCGGTAGAGGGGCCGTTGCTCAACGCATCCGGCACCTTGACGCCTGTGATCTGCTGCAACTGACCGCACCCAGACACTATTGTGCAGGTAGTGATCAAGAGAAAGACCGACGATAACGCGATATTTCGCGATGGACTCATGGGGCAGCTCCTTGCAGGTGAGGGGGGGACCACGATGACGAATCGAGTGCGCAAGCTTGCTGTGCCATTGGCTGACGGTCAAGGCCGCGGAAACTTGTCGTGGTCGGGGGCAGGGTTGCCGCCGTCCCGAGTTGAAACGCCCACACGCGACCCGCCTGCCTGTGGTCAGGTCTCGATGGCAAACACCCGAGCCGTCAGCCGCAGCGCGTGGTTGCGGATGTCTTGTGGCCAAGCCTGTACCCACTCAGTGAACCGATCCGGCTGGTTGGCATTCAGGGCCCTTGACGCTTCCTCATACTGGGGCAGGTTGCCCGCAATCGCCCACAGAAACTTGTAGGCCGCGTCCTGTGCCTGGCGCCGCCGGTCCCGCGCTTCGTGCGTGCGGCGGGCCTCGTCCACCAGCTTGCGCAGGGCCACCGACGCGCCCCCAGGCTGGTCCTGCAGCCATTCCCAGTGCCGCGGCAACAGCGTGACCTCGCGCGCCACGACGCCCAGCTTGGGTCGACCAGGTCCACGCGGGCCAGAGGTCACGTCGTCTTCTACCGTTTCCTCAGGAGCGATAGTGGTTTCCGGCGCGTGGCGGGCGGCGATCTCGTCGGGCGTTCCACGCAGGTCAAGGTCGGTCTGGGCGCTGGTCAGGTCATCGAACACAAGAACAGGAGCGTGCTCGCCTTGATGCAGCGCTTGGTGAACGGCGACGGCCACGTCGGGCAGCGTGCCAACCGCGAGGCAGCGGCTGCCGGCAAAGGCGATGAAAAGGGGAAGCGCATCGGGAGCGGGGCGGGTCGTTGGGTGCATGTCCGGGGGCTCCAGCCGCAGTTCACGCGGTGGGCCCATTATATCCGGGTGAAATACGGGTGGTCAAGTTTTATCCGGGTGAAATTGGCGCCGCC
Organism: Myxococcota bacterium; assembly: GCA_049317445.1. Lineage (GTDB taxonomy): Bacteria > Myxococcota_A > UBA9042 > UBA9042 > UBA9042 > CAJBNH01. The sequence continues at coordinate 12,421 of JBMOIG010000118.1, forward strand.
CTCGAAGCGATGAGTTACTGGAGCATGTGGTGGCAAGCCTCTTGATCTCACATGCCAATTCGATGTCACGCGGAAAGCGCTTGAAGAGACCCGCGCAACGGCTGGCTCATGGGCGGATATCTGGACGCACCATGTGTCGGTGCGGAATCTCGGCCTCGTCGAACACGTCGCCCACAGCGGTCCAGCCCAAGCGTGTGTACCAAGACTCCAGGTGTGCCTGCGCGTGCATGGCGGCCGGTCGTTCTCCCAGCACTTCATGCACATACGCCATCAAACGCGAGCCGATGCCTTGTCCTTGCAGGTCCCGCGCGACGGCGACACGACCGACCTTGACGGGGTCCTCGTGCACGAACAGACGAGCGGTGGCCACGATTCGTCCGCCGTCGTCTCGCCCCATGACGTGAACGCACAGTGGGTCCAGCCCGTCGATCTCAGGCTCCGACGTGACCTTCTGCCCGACCACGAAGACGTCGTCGCGCAGGCACATCAGCTCGTACAGCTCGTGCAGCGTCAGCGCGTCGAACGACTTGTGGGTGAAGCGCATGGCGTCACGCTCTGGAGAAAGCTGGGACACGAGGTGGGGCAGTGCCGCCGGCTAGTATTCGCTCTCGGTCTCGACCGGCGCCTCGTCCTCGTTGTCGAAGCTGCGCAAAGGCATGATCTTGACGTCGAATTCCCGCGTCTTCACCTTGTCCGCGATCTCCGCAACGATGGTCGAAACCTCGAACGCCCCGCGAGGGCCGTCCTTGTAGGTCCGCACGCTGCAGGTGCCCAGCTCGGCCTCGCGCTCGCCGACGACGATCATGTACGGCGTCTTGCGCAGCTCTGCCTCGCGGATCTTCAGGTTCATCTTCTCGTTGCGGTCGTCGACCTCAGCCCGCAGCCCCGCCGCCTTCAGCTTGGCCAGCACCTCGAACGCGTAGTCGGTCGACTTGTCCGAGATGGGGACCACCACGGCCTGCACCGGGCTCATCCACGTGGGCAGCACGCCCGCCGTGTGCTCGAGCAGCACGCCCATGAACCGCTCGAACGTGCCGAACACCGCGCGGTGAATCACGATCGGCCGCTGGCGGCTGTTGTCGCTGGCCGTGTAGCCCATGTCGAA
>JBMOIG010000119.1:0-13430 GCA_049317445.1 Myxococcota bacterium
CACGGTCGCGCCGTCGCCGACGGGTCGGGCGCCCGCCCCATCGTGCACGAACACTTCGACATCGAAGTCGCTGCCCTTGCTGCGGAAACCATCCTCTTCGGGTGCGGGTGGCGGACGCACCAGCAACACGGCCAGCGCCGCGGCGAGCGCGAGGCCCCCCACTCCCCCGGCCCACCCGCGTCACCGCCGAAAGCGCGACAGTTCCACCACGTTCGAGGCCGGCGCGAACGGGCCTTGGCGGGCCGGCGCGGCGGTCGCACGGGGCTCCCAGGACACGCTCGCGTCGTGCGACTGCAGCGCCTGAAGGCGCGTTCGGCACGGGGCGCAAGTGGCCAGGTGCGCCTGTACGGCGGCGAGCCGCGCCGGGTCGGGCGGGTCGTAGAGATAGCGGTCGAGCGCCAGCCCGGTCAGGTGTTGGTCGCGGCCCAGAACGTCTTCGGCGTGTTCGTTCATGACCTTGCCGCCTCGCGCAACAGCGCGTCGATCCGATCGATCCGGTTGCCCACGGTGCGCGGCGAGCAGCCCACGACCTCGGCGATCTGGTCGTGCGTCATGCCGTCCACGAAGTAGTACAGGCCGATGGCTGCGTGCTCCGCATCGAGCGCACGCCAGACCTCGTCGACGAAGACGGTCGCCTCCTGGCCATGACCACCGGACGACACGCCGGGAACCGACTCGGCGTGCTCGACCAGCAGCGAGCGGCGACGCGCTTCGTTGCGCAGGCGATTCAGGCAGTGGTTGGTGGTGACCCGGTACAGCCAGGTCGACGGCGACGACGCACCGCGGAACATCTCGGGGGCCTCGAGCACCTTCAGAAAGACCTCGTGCACGACCTCTTCGGCTTCCGCAGGGCCGTAGAAGCGGCGGGCCCGGCGCAGCACCATGCCGGCGAACCGCCGGTACATCGAGGCGACGTCGAGGGTCGAGGCAGACGACATGACCCTGAGGTCCTCCCGCGTGCGGGCATGGTGCTCGAATGGCCCCGACGCTGCCCCGTGAGTACCGCACCGGACATGCTGCGGCAAGCGGTCGGCCGCCGGCCACCAGGACACCATCTCTCCGGTTGCCGTTGCGTCCATCGTTCTCTGCCTCCGCCGGCCCGCCGCTGGTGGACCCCGTCCTGATCTTGGACACCCGGCGGCGGCCCAAGCGCAATCGACAGGTGCGAATTCTTCGGGGTTGCGGAAGGGCGCGGCCCAAGTGTCTGAACCCATGACGACGCCCCGACGCAGCGGCGCGAGACGATGGACCAGACCGGAAGGAGGAGACGAGATGAACGCAGGAACCAGGGGTTGGATGGGTTGGTGCTTGGCTCTCGGAGCCGCCTGGGGCTGCGGCGACGACGGGGCGGTGGTCGGCCCCGGCGCGGACGCGCAAGCGATCGATGCGGCCCTCGCGGATGCTGCGGCCGGCGACGTCGCGGACGTGTCGGATGCCAAGGCGTGCGTCCCGACCGAGTCACAGTCTTGCGTATGCGCCACGGGCGGAGCCGGCGTTCAGGTTTGCCGGCCGGACCAGCTGGGCTGGGGAACGTGCACTTGCATCGGCGTGCCGGACGCCGGCGGTGACCTGTCGGACACCAAGCCGCCCCCGGACAGCGCAGGCGACACGAAGCCGCCCCCGGACGGCGCAGGCGACACGAAGCCGCCCCCGGACAGCGCGGGCGACACGAAGCCGCCCCCGGACGGCACCGGGGACACCACGCCGCCGCCGGACGGCATGGGAGACACCACGCCCCCCCCAGACGGCGGTGGCGTATCCAAGGAGGCATGCGAGCAGGAGCACTGCGTGACCGAGTGGGGCGCGTGCCAGGCCGACGCCGACTGCAAGGCGCTGGTCGACTGCAAGAAGACCTGCAAGGGCGAAAAGACCTGCGCAGACGCTTGCGTGGCCAAGGCGCCCGCCGCGGCCGCCACCCTCGAAAAGACCCTGGGCGATTGCAGCAAGCTGAACGGCTGCGGCAACGCCGCGCCCGGCCCGGACGCGGGCCCTGGCCCCGACGCGCCCTGACCCCTGACGACGCCCCCCGGAGGACCCGATGACCCGCTTCTCTCGAACCCGCATCGTGACTGCACTCGTCGCCCCCATCCTGCTCGCGCTCGCCGGTTGCGGTGGAGACGCCAACGGGACGGCGCCCGCCGACGACAGCCCCACCGCGGACATCCCGACCGATGTCGCGGCAACCGACGCGACGGACGTGACCGTCGACCCGCAAGCGTGCGATGAGGCGCACCCCGACCGAACCGTCGGCCTGCTGCGCTGCAAGCCCGGACAGGCGGGGGGCTACGTGCTGTTCCCGGCCAAGCACCGCGGCGACGTCTTCTTGATCGACAAGCTGGGCCGGGTGGTGAACCACTGGTCGAAGAGCACGCTCGAGCCCGGGCAGTCCTGCTACCTGCGCCCCAACGGCAATTTGGTGCGGGCGGCCATGCTCAAGGGCGCCAGCAACATCGGCGGAGGCGAGGGCGGACGGATCGAGGAGTACGACTGGAACGACAACCTGGTGTGGGCCTTCGACTACGCCTCGAACGACGCCGTGACCCACCACGACTTCACCATTTTGCCCAACGGCAACCTGCTGATGCTCGCGGTGGAACGGAAGTCGAAGGAAGAAGCGGGAAAGGTGGGCTTTGACGTCACCAAGCTCGCAGACGGCTACGTTGCCCCCGACAAGGTCATCGAGGTCAAGAAGACCGGCGCGTCGAGCTTCGAGATCGTCTGGGAGTGGCACACGTGGGACCACCTGGTGCAGAACCAGGACCCGGCCCTGTCGAACTACGGCGACCCGGCCGACCACCCCGAGCTGTTGGGCGTCAAGGGCGGCGCGCCCGCGTTCTGGAACCATGTGAATTCCATCGGCTACAACGCCGAGCTGGACCAGGTGATCCTCAGCGCGCGGTCGCACAACGAGTTCTGGGTGATCGACCACTCGACGACGACCGCAGAGGCCGCGTCGCATCAGGGCGGCAAGCGGGGCAAGGGCGGCGACTTTCTGTACCGGTGGGGCAACCCGGTCAACTACGCGGGCGGCAAGACCGAGGACCGCAAGCTCTTCAACCAGCACGACGCCAAGTGGATCGAGCCCGGCCTGCCCGGCGCCGGCAACATCCTGTTGTTCAACAATGGCTTGGACCGCCCGGGTCCACTGGGCTTCTACTCGACGCTCGACGAGTTGACGCCCGCGCACAACCCCGACGGCAGCTACACCGTGCCCGCCAAGGGTCAGGCGTGGGGCCCCTCGACCCTCGTGTGGCAGTTCTCTGCCGACCCGCCGACCGCATTCTACTCGTCGGAGATCTCGGGAGCGCAGCGTCTGGCCAACGGCAACACGCTGGCCTGCGAGGGGGTCAAGGGCCACTTCTTCGAGGTGACGCCCGCGGGCGAGGTCGTCTGGCAGTACGTCAACCCGGTGCGCACCGCCAAGACCATGGCGCAGTACGAGCTTGCGCCCTTGGATCCGAAAACCCATCCGGAAAACGCCGTCTTCAAGGTGCACTGGTACCCCGCGGACTTTGCCGGCTTCCAGGGCAAGGACATGACCGTGAAGGCAGCGACCGTCGAGACCCAGGACACCGCGTGCCCCACCGACAACGCGAACTACGCCTGCGGCACTGAGGCGGCGTGCAAGGCGAACGGCGGCGAGTCCGTGGCGGCGAACTTCCAGTGCCCAGGCGGTGCGGTGTGCTGCTTCAAGCTGACCGCCGCCGAACCGGAGAAGAAGCCATGAAGCATGCGCTGCTGGCCGTGCTGATCGTTGCCGTCGCGTGCGAGGCGTCGCCTGCGCCGGTGGCCACCCAGGTGACGGACGCGTCGACCGAAACCGACGGGCCCGCCACCGATGGCCCGGACGCGGCGGCGGACGGCTTGGACGTCGCGGCAGACGGCACCGATGCGGCCGCGCCGGATTCAGACGTCATGACGAGCGGCGGCACCGCGGCCGCGTGCCTGGCCCACACGCCCGACGAGAATGCCTGCAAAGACTGCTGCGACTGCCTGGACTTGCCGTGCGCCGAGGTGGTCGCCTGCCGGGACGCTTGCCCGTTGCACGACTTCGCGGGCAACGACGGCAGCCTCGTCGTGACCCCGGCGATCGAGCTGGGTCCGGGCGGCGACTACTCGGTTTGTACCCAAGCGGCGACGGAACAGGCATGCAAGGTGTGCTGCGAGTGCGAGGACCGCTATCTGTGCGGCGACAAGAAGAGCTGCCGCGACGCTTGCAACGCGGTCGGAGGCTCCGCCTTCCCGGCCCTGAAGATCGAGCAACTGGGCGCGCCGGTGCTGGTCAAGGCCGACCTGCAGTTCGCCGAAGGACCGGTCTGGGACGCCAAGGCCGGGGCGCTCTACTTCTCGGACATCGCCGCCGACACCATCTACCGCTTCGATCCCGGCGCCGGCACGGGCTCTGAGACCTTCTCTGTCTTCGTCCAGCCGTCGCATCAGGCGAACGGCCTCGCGCTCGACGCGTCGGGAGCCCTGCTGGCTGCCGAGCACGGTTCGCGCAGCGTGACGCGGCGGGCGGCGGACGGCGCGACGGTCACGCTGGCGAGCCAGTTCGAGGGCAAGAATCTGAACTCGCCCAATGACCTCGATGTCGGCGGCGACGGCACGATCTACTTCAGCGACCCGACCTACGGCCTGGGCAACCAGCCGTCCGACCTCGGGTTCACCGGCGTGTACCGACTCGCGCCCGGCGGCGCGCTGTCGCTCGAGGCCAAGGTCGAGGGCCAGCCGAACGGCGTCACGCTCGCCCCCGGCGGCAAGGTGCTCTACGTCGCCGCGACGACCGCGAACCAGGTGTTGGCCTTTGACGTGGCGGGCAACGGTGCGCTGTCAAGTTCCAGGACCTTCCAGAAGGTCGACGCGCCGGACGGCATGGCGGTCGACCAGGCCGGAAACCTGTTCGTCGCAGCGCTGGACCAGGGGCACGGCGCCGTCGTGGTGCTCGACCCGACCGGCAAGCGGCTGGGCGCGATACCGCTCGGTCACCAGCCCACCAATTGCGGGTTTGGCGGCACCGACCGCAAGACCCTCCATGTCACCGCGCGCACAGCGCTTTACCGCATCGCCGTGCCGATTCCCGGCAAGTAAGGGAGGTCCCGATGAAGTCGAACCGGCACCTGAAGCTCGAACTCGTGGCCGCACTCGTCTTGCCGCTGCTGTTCGCAGGCGCGCCCGCGGCCGCGTACCAGGCCATGCAAGGCCCGACCCAGATGCTGCTTTGGAACAAGGACCTGGCCTTCAACGGCTACACGCTCTTTGCGGCGCACGGCGGCACGTACCTGATCGACATGCAGGGCAACCTGGTGCACTCGTGGAAGATCGGCACCAACCCCAAGCTGCTGCCCGATGGCCACCTGCTCGACGCCGCCAAGGACGACCCCAGCGGCTTTGGCGGGTTCGTCGAGGTCGACTGGGACGGCAACACGGTCTGGACCTACAACGAGTCGCGCAAGGACTATGCCCCGCACCATGACTTCGTGCGCCTCTTCAACAAAAAGCTGAACGCGTACACGACGATGTACATCGCCAACCGGACCATCACCGAGGCGCAAGCGCTGGCCGTCGGCGCCAACCCCAAGAACGGCCCCTACGAAGGCGCGCAGGTCGATGCGCTGGTCGAGGTCGACATGGCCGGCAAGGTCGTGTGGGAGTGGTGGTTCCTCGACCATCTGGTGCAGGACGTCGACCCGACGTGGCCCAACTACGCCGGCGCGGGCAAGACGGTGGCGGCGGCCCCCGGGCGACTGGACGTCAACCTGCCGGGGCGACCCCTGCGTAAGGACTGGCTGCACTGCAACTCGATGGACTACAACGAGGAACTGGACCAGGTCGTGGTCAACGCGGTGATGGGCGAGTTCTTCGTCGTCGACCACGGCAACACGTTCGTGGCGGGCGACCCGGCGGCCAGCATCGCGCTCGCGGCGGGTGCCAAGGGCGACTTCCTCTACCGGTTCGGCGACCCCGCCACCTACAAGCAGGGCGACCCGCCGTCGATCCCCGAGAACTGGAACACGTGCTCGGCGGGCCACAAGCAGGTCGGCGGCGCGCATGACATCCACTGGATCCGCCCCGGGTTGCCCGGCGCCGGCAACTTCCTGATCTTCGACAACGGCCAGTACATGTTCGAGCGCACCTGGCAGAGCTATGGCGTCGAGATCGACCCGTTCTTGGGGGCAAACAAGGTCGATGCCGGCAAGTACGTCAACCCGCCCGACGCCGGCTACAACACGTTCGAACCCGACAAGGACACGCACAAGGTCAAGAAGTTCCTGTCGAACCAGATCGTGTGGCGGTGGGGATCGCTGAGCCCGTCGGGCATGTCGAGCCACATCGGCGGCAGCGTGCAGCGCCTGCCCAACGGCAACAGCCTGATCTGCGCCGATACCGAGGGGCACTTCGTCGAGGTCACGCCCGACGGCCAGTTGGCTTGGGAGTACATCAGCCCCGTGGTCAAGGCCGCCGCCCCCATTGCCGTGATGCAGGACGGGCTGCCCATGACGCTGTCGGTGTTCCGCGCGCTGAGGGTGGCCCCCGACGACCCGAGGCTGGCCGGGCGGTTGCTGGTGCCGACCGGACTGCTGGCGCCCAAAGACGGCACCGACGCGGCCGATGCGACCACCGGGCAGGATGCGGCAACGGCGGAACCGTCGGCCGATGCGTCCGGCGCCACGCCCGACACGACCTGTTCGTGCCCCGATTCGGGTTGCCAGGCGAGGCCTGCCGCCGAGAGCGGGGCGTCGCTGATGCTTGCGCTGGCGCTTGCGGGTGTCGTCTGGCTGCGGCGGCGGCAGCGGCATGTGGCGGAGGAGGAGGCACGATGAGACGCAACCTGGCGCTGGTGTTGGGACTCTGCGTTGCCGTCGGCGTGGGCGGTTGCGGTGGTGCGGACAACGATGCCGCCGACCCCGACACGACCCCAGCGGCGGACACCCAGCCCGCAGACACGAACGGGAGCGACGCGCCGGATGTCGGTGGCGGGTTCGTCGTGCCGGGCGACATGGTGGCGATTCCGGCCGGCTCGTTCGTCATGGGCGACCACTCGGGCTTGGGCGGCGAGGATCCCAAGCACCCGAGCGACGAGCTGCCGCTGCACACCGTCCAGTTGAGCGCCTTCCACCTGGGCCGCTTCGAGGTCACCTGCGCGCAGTACGCCGAGTTCCTGAACGCCAGTCAGGCCGCGGGGTTGCTCGAGGTCACCGGCGGCGAGGTGCGCGGCAAGGGCGCGACGGCCCTCTGGTTCGAGACTTCGGCCGCCGACCCGACGAGCCCGATCTCGTTCGGCGGCGGGCAGTTCACCTTGGCCGCGGACCGCATCGCCCACCCGATCACGCACGTTCGCTGGGAGGGCGCGGCGGCGTTTGCCAACTGGCGTTCGCAGCAGGAGGGCCTGACGCCTTGCATCGACATTGCGAAGGGAACGGTCGATGTCGCCGCCAGGTGCTACCGCCTGCCGACCGAGGCCGAGTGGGAGTACGCCGCGCTTGCCGGCCGGCATGACCCCTGGCCGATCTACCCGTGGGGCGACGCCATGGATCCGACCCGTGCCAACTGGCCGGCCTCTGGCGACCCGTGGGAGACCGGGCCCGAGCCCCGCACGACGCCCGTGGGCTTCTTCGACGGATCGCTGCGACAGAAGGCCGACTTCGGCTGGCCCGGCCCCGCAGCGACGTGGCAGACCGGCGATGGCGCCAATCCCTGGGGCCTGCACGACATGGCCGGCAACGTCTGGGAGTGGACCAACGACTGGTATCGCAAGGACTATTATGCGGTCAGCCCGGCCCAGGACCCGACCGGTCCGATCCAGGCCGAGGCCTCGCCCATGCCCGACGGCAAGCCCTACCGCGGCTTGAAGGGGGGCAACTGGTGCAACGGAACCACGCCCGATCGCATGGACGGCCACTCGCGCATCTCGAATCGCGATCCGTCGTACTACCGCGGGCCGGGCGACCCGGATGGGCCGTGGTTCCACATCGGCTTCCGGCTGCTGCTGGCCCATGCGGGAGGGGGATCATGACGGCGTTCTCGATCCGCAGCAGTGCGACGGGACTGGTTGCCGCACTGTTCGTCGCCACGTGGGGCTGCGGCACCGACGGGGCGACGCTGGCGGTCGATGCAGCGGATGCGGCCGGATCCGACGCGACGGCGACCGATGGCGACCCCGCCGCCCTCGCGGCCGCCTTTCAAGTCCCCGAGCTGCTGGGACGGCCGACCGCGACGTCGATCGCCGTGCACTTGTTGCCGACAGCGGACCTCGAGGTCCAGGTGGCGTACGGTCGAATCGCCGGGACGCTGGACCAGTTGACGCCGCCCTTTCCGGCGACCGGCGGCACGCCCCTTGTCGTCACGCTGACCGGGCTGCAGCCCGGCACGGCCTACGCGTACCACCTCCGGTGGCGAACGCCCGGAGCTTCGCAAGCGTTCGACGGTCCCGAACGCGCCTTCCACACCCAGCGCCCGCCCGGCGCCGCCTTCCGGTTCACGGTGCAGGCCGACTCGCACCTCGACGACAAGTCGGACCTGACAATCTACCAACGCACCCTGGGCAACGTGGCGGCCGACGCGCCCGACTTCCACCTGGACCTTGGCGACACCTTCATGTGCGAGAAGCACAGCGCGCCGTTCACCGCCGAGATGAAGGCGGCGCCGGACCGGGCGACCGTCGACGCGAGATACCTGTACGAGCGCGGCAACTTCGGTGTCGTCACGCCATCGGTGCCGCTCTTCCTGGTCAATGGCAACCACGAGGGCGAGGCCGGCTGGTTCTTGAACGGCAAGCCCGACAACCTGGCGATCTGGGCCACACAGGCCCGTCAGCGCCTGTTCCTGCACCCGACGCCCGACGGCTTCTACACGGGCGACGACCTCGACCTGCCGTACGTCGGGCGCCGCGGGGCCTGGTATGCCTGGCAGTGGGGCGACGCGCTGTTTGTCGTGCTCGACCCGTACTGGTCCACGACCGTCAAGACCAAGACCGATGGCTGGGCCTTTACCCTGGGCGAGCCGCAGTACCGCTGGCTGGCGAAGACCCTGGCCGAGAGCAAGGCCCCGTTCCGCTTCGTCTTCCTGCACCACCTGGTCGGTGGCCTGGACGGCCAGGGGCGGGGCGGGGCCGAAGCGGCGCCTTTCTTCGAGTGGGGTGGGTACGACGCCGACGGCAAGCCCGCCTTCGAACAGAAGCGGCCGGGCTGGGGGGTGCCGATCCACGACCTGCTGGTTCAGAACCGCGTCAGCGCGGTTTTCCACGGGCACGACCACGTCTACGCGCGGCAGATCCTGGACGGCATCGTGTACCTCGAGGTGCCGCAGCCGAGCACCCTGGGAGGCGACGGGGCCAAGCTGGCGGCTGCCTACCACTACGCGTCGGGTCAGATTCAGGGCAGCGCAGGACACGTGCGGGTGTCGGTCACGGCGGAGGCGGCGACGCTCGAGTACGTTCGCGCGTGGCGCCCGCAGGACGAGACGGGCCAGCAGCAGAACGGGCACATCGACGACAGCTTCGTGATCGAGCGGAAGTGAGACGGGAGGGCGAAATGGCGAAGACGCATGACGCAAAGCGGCGTTGGACTGCGGCACTGGCAGTCGCGGTTGGGTTGGCAGCGTGCGGCGGCAACGACACGTCGCCTGATCCCCAGTTGTCGCTGGCCGACACGACGGGCGCGGTCGACGTGGTGTCGGACGGCGTGCCCGACATGGGGCTGGACAGCGTGCCCGACACGGGCCCGGACGGCGCGGCCGATGCCGCCACCGATGCGGCGGGTCCGGACGACGCGACGGATGCCAAGGACGGCAAGGACGGCTCGGGCAAGGACACGTCGGGCACCGACACGTCACCGGTCGCGCCCTGGAGCTGCGGCAAGGACGGCGCCGTGTTCAACGTGGTGCTGGGACGGCCGACAGCGACTTCGATCACGGCGAGCGTGATGGCCGCAGGGGGCACCGAAGTCTTCGCGGAATTCGGCACGAGCACGGGGACTTACACTGGCAAGACGGCGACCCTGGTGTCGGCGAGCGGCGAGCCGGTCGAGGTCGAGCTCGGCAACCTGCAGGCGAACACCCGCTACCACTACCGCGTGAGCTGCCGGCCGGCCGGCGGAGGCGACTTTCACGCGAGCGACGAGCGGACCTTCCAGACCCAGCGGGCCCCAGGCAGCACGTTCACGTTCGGCGTGCAGGGCGACTCGCACCCCGAGCGCGAGGGCAAGATGTACAGCCCGGTCCTGTACGCGCTGAACATGCAGAACGTCGCGGCCAAGCAGCCGGACTTCTACTTCGGCCTGGGCGACGACTTCAGCATCGAGAAGTTGCTTGAAAAGAACACGCTGAGCCAGACGAACGTCGATGCCGTGTACCTGAACCAGCGAAATTTCTTCAGCATCCTGGGCGCGTCGACGTCGGTGTTCCTGGTCAACGGCAACCACGAGCAGGCGGCGGGCTATCTGCTGACCGACGCCTACCAGACGCCCTACGCCGCCGCACCCGTGATGGCCGGCAAGGCGCGCGTGACCTTCTTCCCGCTGCCCGCCCCGAATGGGTTCTACACGGGCGACATGGAGCAGGTGCCCGGGGTTGGGCTGCTTCGCGACTACTACGCCTGGCAATGGGGCGACGCGCTGTTCGTGACCCTCGACCCCTACTGGCACTCTCCGGTGCCGGTGGACACGGGGGTGCCGGGGCTCGAGAAGGAACCGGACACATGGAAGGTCAGCATCGGCGACGAGCAGTACGCCTGGCTGGCCAAGACGCTGACTGAGAGCAAGGCGAAGTGGAAGTTCGTGTTCGAACACCATCCGATGGGCAGCGACCGCGGCGGCGCCGGCATGGCCCACAAGTACGAGTGGGGCGGCTATGACCAGCAGGGCAAGCTCTACCAGTTCCCTGAGCGGCGACCGACCTGGACCAAGCCGATCCACCCGTTGCTGCGCGACACCGGCGTGACGGTCTTCTTCTTCGGGCACGACCACCTGTTCGCGCGCGAGAAGCTCGACGGCGTGGTGTATCAGTCGGTGCCGAATCCGGCCGACAATACCTACACTGCCTTCAATGCCGATGCGTATGATCCCGAGACGATTGTTTATCCCGGTGCGGCATACGATTCGTCGTATGGTGTCGTCATGCCCGACTCGGGCTTTCTGCACGTGACCGTCTCGCCGGCCAAGGTGACCGTCGCCTACGTGCGGGCGGTGTTGCCGGCGGACGAGGCGACGCTGGGCGTGAAGAACGGTGCCGTCGCCCTGACCTACGACGTGCCGTAGGCAGGGGGGCAGCACGGCGGAGAGGCGATGCAACGGTGGGGCCTTGCGCGCGCGACGTCCCGACCGCAAGGATAGCGTGGCGTCATGGAAACCCTGATTCTGACCGCCGCCTTGATCTTGACGAACGCCGCCTGGTTCTTGCTTGCCAGGAGACGAATCCGCCGTCCGGTCCGTCCGCGCGCAAGACTCGCGATGCGGGCTGCAGCGGCGCCGTCCCCCTGGATCCCCGAAGAGGACGACATCGAGCGCGCTCGGCGGTGACGCTGCCCGCCGTCGCGCGGGACCGCGGAGCGCGGGGGGCAGCACGGGGGTCAAGCACGGGGGTCAGGTATTTCCAGGTGCCAGTTCGGGAGCGGGCCCAAGGACGCGGAGAGGCGCCGCCGCGCTCGGCGTAACGCGCCGGCCGGTTCGAGGCTGCGGCGCACCGGGTGTCGCGCATCTGGTAACTGGTACTACCTGACCCCATGCTCACTCCTTCGTCTTGATCGATCGAGCGCATCGTCTTGATGCACCCGGGTCCCCACAAACCCTGGCTCCCGGGCCGGCGGTGCTGGATAACGTGGGGGTTTTCGGCTTGGCATGGCCGTTGCACCTCCAAGAGCGCACCGGATGCCCGCCGGACGCGGGTACGGCCCGACACCGGTCTGTCGGCGGGTAAGCGGTGTTCACGGGGGCGTCCCCCGCCTTGGGAGCATCGATGCCGTTCGGACCGTCGCTGGGCTGCTTGGCCTCATCACCCCAAACACGATGGGCGCCTTCACCCGTGTCCTGCTGCCGGTCGCGGTCGTCGCGATGCGGGTACGCGTCATCCCCGGCCGCCGGCTGACGTGACGGAGAATCGGAGCAGTGCGGCAGACGGATGGCACTTCGCCATCGCGATCAGATCCACCTGGCCATAGGGCATTGCAAGGAAGCACATCATGACTGATCTCAAGCACAAGGCGTCTGAAGCCATCGAGCACGCCAAGAACACCGTCAGCGCGACAGCCGCCAAGGCTGGGCACGCGACGACCGAGGCGATCCACAAGGGCGACCACGCGTTGTCTGAAGCCGCACACACGGTCAAGCACGCGGGCGACCGGGCCGTCGACAAGACTCGGGAGGACCTGCACACCGCAGCCAACCGCGTCGAGGAAGCGGCCAAGCAGATGAAGCACGTCGGCCAGTGAAGCAGCGGGCACCTGGACCCGAGCGACAGACGTGACGCCGGCCCCCGGTCTGCAGTTCCAGCGCGCCACGCGCCGCGCCGACTCGCGCACGTTGCCGAATTCCCACCGCAAGCCCACGGACCCGGGTCCGCTGGGCCTTTCAGGAGACGGTCATGCGCCTGTTCGTTCCCCTTGCGTTCGTTTCGTGCCTGCTGCTGATCGGGGGCGGGGCCTTCGCCGAATCCACGCCGGGTCCGCGGCCAGTCCCGCAGCCGCGCCCGCCCATCCCCGTCCCGAGTGCGCCGCCGTCCGTCGCACCTTCACGAAGCCGCCCGGAGGCGCCAGTCGCTGATCCCCCGCCGCCCGCACCAGAGCGACCCGACCCCACCGCACCGTTGAAGCCCGACCTCGCCGAGCAGGTCAGGCCTCACACCGCCGCCGCGGGTCCGGTCCATTGCGGCACGCCGGCTTGGCGGCCCTTCCGCAACGCCGTCGAGTCGTGGTGCGTCAACAAGAAGAAGGACAAGTGGTGCCCCAGCGTGACCCGCCTCTACCGCGACTGCAGCCTCAAGACCAGCGACGGGGCCATGGTCCTCGCTTCGACGTTGCCTGCGGTTGGCGTCGCCAAGGGTAAGGTTACCGACGACATCGCCATCCAGCGCCGCGTGAACGTGCGCGTTACGTTTGCCAGGGTCAAGGACGTCTGGAAGGTCAAGAGGTTGGCGCCGTCGTTTCGCCAGTAGAGTGCCGATGGAGCGCGAGAGAGCGCGAGGGTCAGGTACATCGTTCACCGATCTTGATGCGCAGTCAGTGACGAGACGGTGGTGACGGTGTCCGTTCCAGTTGCCAGTTAGGGCGCGGGCGGAAGGACGCGGCAGAGCGCCGCCGCCCTCGCCGTGACACCACCGACCGGTTCGAGGTTGCGACGAACCGCGAGTCGCGCATCTGGCACCTGGTAATACCTGACCCCTCGCTCACAGGGTCAAGGCTCCGTCCCCACACAAGCCAAAGCCACGTCCGCGAACGGCAC
>JBMOIG010000120.1:0-13320 GCA_049317445.1 Myxococcota bacterium
GGGATCCTCCTGGCGTGCGCGGGGGTGCAGAGACAAGGGGTGGACCTGTTGACAATGCGGTCTTCGACGCGTTGCGTCAAGAGCCCACGCAACGGGCGCAAAGAGCGCGTCAACCGTAGAAATTCCGGGGACCAGTGCGTCAATTGGCCTCTTGGCGCCGCGCGGATCGACTCGCGTCGCGATCGCGGCCGACCGGGCTTTCGGGAGGGTCGCGGAGCGGTTATCTGACGACCGGGCCAACGCGTCGACGTGTAACCACCTGTTCTTGCTCGGCTCCCCGCGAGCCCCTGCGCAAAGCGCCGGGTACGCGTCTTGAAGAGGAACGGCCGTGCGTGACAGGATGCGGGACCATGACGCGGCAGCCCCACATCTTGATCATCGGCGGAGCTTCGGTGGACAAGCTCCGCGCCGCTGGTCAACCCGTCGTCACACCCGGCGGCGGTGGGCTCTACACGGCCGTCGCAGCCCGCCGCGCGGGTGCACACGTGCGGTTCTTCGCCTATCGACCCGACCCGTTGCCCGCACTCTTCAACAGCGCCGCCGAAGCCGTCGACTGGTTCGGCCCCAGCTGCCGACTCGAAGACATCCCGCACTTCGAGATCGTGTACGACGCCGCCGGCGATGCCCGGTTGGAGCGTGCCACTTGGGGCAGCGAGGACTCGCTTGATCCCTCGATGGTGCCGGACGACGCGCTGCAGGCCGACTACATCCACATCGCGGCAATCCACGACCCTTCCTTGCAAATCCGCTTCGTCCAGGACTTGCGCAAGCGCACCAACGCGCGCCTGTCTGCCGGCACGTTCGGCTACATGGTGCACCGCGCCCCGGACGCCGTGCGGTCGCTGATGGAGTCAGTCGATCTATTTTTCCTCAATGGTTTCGAGGCTGAGCAGGTCTTCGGTCAGCAGGCTCCCACGGTGCGTCCCGGCCAGATCCTCGTCATCACGCGCGGCGCCGATGGGTCTGACGTCTGGCAGGGCGACTACTGCACGCGCGTCCAGGCCTGCATGTCGACGCCTGTGGACCTGACAGGTGCGGGCGATTCGGTGTGCGGCGGCATGTTGGCAGGGCTGCTTGCG
Source organism: Myxococcota bacterium (assembly GCA_049317445.1). Classification (GTDB taxonomy): domain Bacteria; phylum Myxococcota_A; class UBA9042; order UBA9042; family UBA9042; genus CAJBNH01. The sequence continues at coordinate 1,080 of JBMOIG010000120.1, forward strand.
GGGTTGCATCCGACGCAGGCCGCGCGGCAGGGCGCTGCGGTGGCGGCCATCACGATCGAGGCCCCCGGAATGGCCGCCCTGCTCGAGGTCACGCGCGACCGCATCGAGTCTCGACGCCAGCCCTTGTCGGACGGCCGCGTGCGCGTGCGCGAGGATCAGGTCGCGCGCATGGCCCAGCACTTGCGCGGACTTCAGGGCATCCAGCCGTTTGACTTCACGGGGCCGCACCTGCCCGCCCCGGGACAGCCCGGCACCCTCGACTTCCTGTTCGCGTCGATTCTGCACCAGTTCGGCTTCTGGAGCCCGATGCACGGCGCCTACGCGGGGCCGACGTACGCGATGCTGAACGGGCAGAAGCTGAAGGGCTCGGACTACTGCTTCTCTGCGTTCAAGCGGCTGTTGGACCACGACCCGGATCAACTGTCGCCCCGTAGCCGATCGGTGCTGCGGTGGAGCGACACCGAGGCGATGTTCCGCTCTGACGATGGCTCGGTGCCGATGCCGGTGCTGGCGATCCACCACACGCTGGCGCGCGGCTACGGCCGCGACATGTGGGAGCTGGGGTGGACGCCCGAGCAGCTGGTGGAGGAAGCCAACGCCTCGGCCGACCCCGTCAAGTTTCTGGTGCAGGCGCTGGACCACGTCACCGGCTACCGCGAAGACCCGCTGCGCAAGAAGACGATGCTGCTGATGGCGGCGTTGGGGCAACGGCCTGAGAAGTTCATCGATCTGGACGGCGGCCGCGCGCTGAAGCCCATCATCGACTACCACCTGATGCGCTCGTGCTTGCGAACCGGGCTGGTCGAGATCGTCGATCCGGACCTGCGTGCCCAGATCGTCGCGCGCCGACTCGTCCGGCCGGCTGAGGAGTGGGCGGTCCGATCCGCGTGCTACCAGGCCGTGTTGGAGCTGTCGGAGCGGTCCGGGCGCGACATCGGCACCATCGACTGGTTCTTCTTCGGCGCCCGACACCGCTGCCCTGAGATGCGCGAGCCCGAGTGCGCCACCTGCCCGGTGCAGCCCGTGTGCGCGCAGCAGCGCGAGATGTTCCAGCCCGTCCTCCGCACAACCTTCTACTAGGCTTGCGGGAGGCGACGCGCGATGAACCAACGCAAGAACCAGCACGACGGCAAGGTCATCGCGTCCAACCGCAAGGCCTTTCACGACTACGAAATCGACGAGCGATTCGAGGCGGGTCTGCAGCTGACCGGCAGCGAAGTGAAGGTGCTGCGTGCGGGCAAGTGCACCCTGACCGGCGCGCACGTGCGCGTGGTCAGCGGCGAGGCATGGGTGTTCGGCCTGACGATTCCCGAGTACCCGTGGTCGCACCAGTTCAACCACGAGCCCGCGAGGCAGCGCAAGCTGCTGTTGCACGGCAAGGAGATCTTCAAGATCGAGGAGCGCCTGAAGTCCAAGGGCTCGGCCGCCGTCATCCTGAAGCTGTACTTCAAAGGTTCGCTCATCAAGGCTGAAGTCGGTCTGGGCACCGGCAAGAAGCTGTACGACAAGCGGCACGACCTCAAGGAGAAGGACGACAAGCGCGAGATCGCCCGCGCCACCCGTCGTCTGGCGTAACCGCAGATCGCCGCGTCATTTCATGCGTCCCACCTTTCAGCGGCCTGACTCCTCGCGCCGCCGGAAGGGGGTTCCATGAACAAGATCGCCGCCCTGCTCGCCGTTGCCATCGTCACGCTGGTCGCCGGCCCTGCTCTGGCCGACATCGCGCCGCCGCAGATCGCCCGCCCCAGAGTCGCCCCGGCCCGTCCTCCCACGGTCAAGCGACCGCTGGTGCAGGTGGCGATCCTGCTCGACACCTCGAACAGCATGGACGGCCTGATCGGTCAGGCGAAGACAGAGCTGTGGCGAATCGTCAATGAAATCGCATCATACCGCCGCCACGGCGCCGACCCTCTGGTGCAGGTCGCGCTGTACGAGTACGGCAACACCTCCCTGCCCGCCGAGCAGGGGTATCTGCGTCTGGTCAGCCCACAGACGAATGACCTGGACGCCATCTCAGAGGCCCTGTTCAACCTGACCACCAACGGAGGCGACGAGTACTGCGGCCTCGCCATCCACCGCGCCACCGCCGATCTGGCGTGGAGCACCGACCCCGACGACTACCGCGCCATCTTCATCGCCGGCAACGAGCCCTTCACCCAAGGCAAGACCGACTACCGCACTGCCGTCGCCGAAGCGACACGCAAGGGCATTTACATCAACACGATCCACTGCGGCAGCCTCGACGAGGGTGTGGCGGGCGGCTGGCGCGACGGTGCAGACCGCGGCCGGGGCAACTACATGGCGATCGACCAAGGCGACACGCAAGTCCACGTCGCCACGCCCTACGACGGCGAGATCGCGGCGCTGGGGACCAAGCTGAACGACACCTACGTCGGCTATGGCAGGGGCGGCAAAGGCAAGGCGATGAAGGAGCGCCAGGAAGCCCAGGACCGCAACTCGAACAAGGCGGGCGGCAGCGCGGCGGTCGAACGATCGGTCGCCAAGGGCAAGAAGGAGGTCTACTCCAACGACGGGTGGGACATGGTCGATGCCAAAAAGAACGGCAAGATCAAGGCGGCGGCCGCGGTACCCGACGACGAGCTGCCGGACGAGATGCAGAAGATGACTCCGGCCCAGCGAGAAGCCTACGTCGACCAGAAAGCCAAGGACCGCGAAGAGATCCAGAAGAAGATCGAGGACCTGTCGGCCAAGCGCAGCAAGTTCCTGGCCGATGCTGCGGCCAAGGGCGCCAAGGACAAGGATGGGACCTTCGACGGCGCGATGCGCAAGGCGCTGAAAGGTCAGATGACGCAGAAGAAGTTCGAGTCGAAGCAGCCGTGACCGTCCCCCGTCCGGCAAGGCCGACAGGTGAGGCTTCCCCGCCCCAGCATTGAACAATCCCCACATCCGCCGATTGGCAGCGCTGCGTGGCCCCGTGCTAGCTTCCTCTTGAACACGGGGGGAGTCCGGTGGCTGGCCACAACAGGCGCATTCCGCTGGCCTTGACCCTTGCAGCATGGGTCGTGCCGACCGCCGCAGCGGTTGAAGCGAAGCCCAAAGCACCGGCGCGACCAAGGAACGACATGGCGGGTTGCACAGGCATCGAGGTTGCAGCAGGCGGCACCGCGCTGGCCCAGGCGGTCGAGGCGGCACCGGCCGGCGCTCGCCTATGTCTGGCCGCGGGTGAGCATGCCGGTGGCCTGTCGCTGCCCCGCTCGATCACGCTAGTGGGGGCCGAGGGCGCGGAGAAGACGGTGCTGAAGGGCGACGGCCGCGGCGCGGTTCTGCGCGTGGACGAGGACGGTCTGGCCATCCATCTGGAGGGTCTGACCCTGACCGGTGGCGTGGCGGACGCTGGTGGCGGACTGTCGGTCTTCGGGCGCGGCAAGGTCGTCGTGCACGACTGCGTATTCACGAACAACCGTGCGGGGATGGTAGGCGGCGGTGGGCTGTATGCCCGCGAAGGCCTGCTGACGGTCCTGCGCAGCACCTTCCGCGACAACCAGGGGCGTCAGGGCGGCGCCGTATACCTGGACTGCGTCGTGCGGGCCGAGCTGCAGCGCTGCACCTTCCAGACCAACGAGGCCGAGTCAGGGGGCGCCCTGCGCGTGACCGAGGCCGTCGAGCTGGAGGTCAAGGCCAGCACGTTCGCTGGCAATCGCTCGACAGCGGGTCAGGACGGCACGTTGCGCGCCTCTGGCACCCGAAGCCGTGCGCCGCAGGTCGAGCTGTCGCACTGCGACGTCGCGGACGGCGGTGTGGTCAACGGCCCCGAGATTCCTGCCCAGATTCGTCTGAAGAATTCGAAGGTTCCTGTCAGTTGGAGGTCGGTGGCGGGTGTCGCCGACCACGGTGGCAACGCGTTTCGCCCCGAGTAGCCAGAGCCCGACCGACCGAACCGAATCGAGAGGACCGCCATGCCCAGCGCTGCACACAAGAAGAAGAGCCAGAACAAGAAGAAGCCGCAGCCGCAGCCGCCCAAGCCGGTGCAACCCAAGCCGCAGCAGCCGCAGGCTCCGGTGCAACCCAAGCCGGTGGAGCCCGCCAAGCCCGCCGCTCCGCGCGATCTCGTGGACCCGGCGGTGGTGAAGGACGCCGACACCAAGGCGCTGGACCCCTACGCCTACAAGAAGAACGACCGCGCGGCGAAGCTGTACGGACCCAACGGCATTCAGGCGCTCGACGTCCGGCAGGGCGCGATTGGCGACTGCTTCCTGGCAGCGGCGCTGGCGGCGGTGGCGGGGTCACGGCCCGATGCGATCAAGAACGCGATCAAGGACAACGCGGACGGCACCTACACCGTGCGCTTCTACGAGCTCGACTGGGCCGGCAACAAGACCGTGCACGCCGAGACGGTGGACGCCGACCTGCCGCACAGCGGCGAGACGCCTGCGTATGCCAAGTCGACCGAGGTCGTGGAAGGCAAGCAGTGGATGGAGCTTTGGCCGTCGATTCTGGAGAAGGCCTATGCCAACTGGAAGGGGTCGTACGACGCGATTGGCCACGGCGGCGTGTCTGGCGACGTGATGCAGGCGCTGACGGGTGAGAAGGGCAAGTACCAGAAGACCGCGGGCGTGGGAGAGAACGACGCGCTCTGGACCAAGATGAAGGGCGCGAGCGATGCCAAGAAGCCGATGACCGCGGGAAGCGGGGGCGAAGAGGATCCACGCTACAAGGACGCCTCTGCTGGCGTCTACGGCTGGCACGCGTACACCGTCATGGGCGTCGAAGAGACCAAAGTCGGCGACAAGACCGAGAAGTTCGTCATCATGCGCAACCCGTGGGGCAAGCGCCGGCGCGACGCGGATGCGGCCAAGGTCGGTGACACCACCAATTCGACCGCGGGCGGCGTGTTCAAGCTCAGTTGGAGCGAATTCCGCCGGCTCTACGACGACGTCACGGTCTCGGGCTGACGCACGCAAGCCGCGATTTCGGGTAGACTCCAGCGACCCGGTCCACTGCCAAGCGCGATGGGCCGGGTCGACTGCTTTGGGGGAGGTTCGATGCGACACGCGGCGACGATCCGGTTCTGGTTGTGCACGGCAGGGGTGGCCCTCGCCGCGGGATGTGCTCAGGACCCGGCGCCGGCCAAGGTCGCGCCCCTTCCCGACGCCACCGACGTTTCGCCAGTCTTCACCGACGCCAAGGATAGCGAGACGACACCGGACACGGTCGTGGCGGCCGACGCCGTCACCACGGAAGATGCGACGCCCGATGCCGTCGTCGCGCCGGACGCCGAGCCCGATGCCGACCTCGACGTCGCCACCGACACGCCGGTCGACCCCGGTCGCAACCCCGCATGTGGCCCGTACGACAATGGAACTTATGGCAAAAAGGTGCCGTGGACGGGCTTCGAACAGGGCGGCAAGACCTACACCTGCAACGTCTGCCGAGGTGGCTATGCGGTCGATCAGGGCAGCTGGCGCGCGATCGACTTCGCCACTGAGGACCCCACCACCCCATTGGGAGACGACTACAGGGAGGCGCTGACCTTCGACGGCAACACGTTCTCGATGCACATCAGCGGTCTGGACCTCGGGACCCCCACCGACGCCGTGATGGAGGGCTGGATGTGGTGCGGCGACCCGGCGGAGCTGAAGAGTGGCAACGCCGCGTTCGTGGTCACGAAAGTCGAACCAGAGGGCGCATTCGGCTGGACCACCGGCTTGGTCTTCACCGGCAACCTGAAGCACTCGGGGGCCAACTTGCTGGCCTGGGGCTTCTTCATGGGCTTCGAGAAAGACTGGGTCGGCGAGGCGCTGTACTGCCGGATTGGCACCACGGTCGGCAGCAAGCCCTGCGAAGACCCGTTCGGCACCTGATCCCTGCCCGACGGGAACAACCGGCCCCGTGGCGCGGTTGAGCGACGGCCCCGACTGCCAGCCCACGAGCCGCCGATGCACTTGTCCCTCAAGTTTCTGGTCCTGTTTGGCGTCGTGCTGCTTCTGCTGACGGCAAGCCACGTGTTCCTGTGGCGCCGACTCGGACGGGCGCCGCAGTGGGGCCCGAGGGTCCAGCGCGCGGTCGGCCTCCTGCTGACCTTGCTGGGTTTGTCGATTCCGGCAGGCCTGGCGTTGGGGCGGTTTGCCGACGACACCTTGGGCCGTGGTGTGGCGGCACTCGGTTACACGTGGATGGGGCTGCTGTTCTACTTCATGGTCGGTCTGGCCGGCGTGGACGTGGCGACGCTCGGGCTGCGGGTAGGGCGAAAAGCTCTGGGCTTGGGAAGAATCGCCCCAGATCGCAAGGTGTTCCTTGCGCGCGCGGTCGCTGGCACCCTGACCGCGGGCGTGTTGCTGGTGGGCGGCGTGGGCATCGTCACGGCGAACCGCACCCCGGACGTGCAAACGGTCGAGGTCACGTTGGACGGCCTGCCGTTGGAGCTGGACGGCTTTACCATCGTGCAGCTGTCGGACCTTCACGTCGGGCCGACCATTCGGCGTGAGCGGGTGCGAGCCCTGGTGGCGCAAACCAACGCCATGCACCCCGACCTGATCGCGCTGACCGGCGACTTCGTGGACGGATCGGTGGCCTCACTGCGGGACCAGGTCGCGCCGCTTGCGGACCTGAAAGCCAAGCACGGCACGTACTTCGTGACCGGCAACCACGAGACCTACTCCGGCGCGAACCAGTGGCTGGACGAGTTTCGACGACTGGGGCTGCACACCTTGCGCAACGAGCGGGCATGGATCGGCAACCGCGATGCGGGGTTCGACCTTGCAGGCGTGGACGACCCGTCCAGCTTTCAGGCAGAAGGTCGCGGGGCGGACGTCGCGCTGGCGCTGCGTGGTCACGACCCACGCAACGCCGTCGTCCTGCTGTCGCACCAGCCTACCGTCATCGATCAGGCCGCCAAGCACGCCGTGGGGCTGATGCTGTCAGGGCACACGCACGGCGGGCAGATCTGGCCGTTCGGGTTCCTGGTGGGGCTGCAGCAACCGTACATGCAGGGACTGCACCGGCGTGGCAACACCTGGCTGTACGTCAGCCGTGGCGTGGGCTACTGGGGCCCTCCGATGCGTCTGGGTGCCCCGCCTGAGGTGACGCGGATCGTGCTGCGGGCCTCGTCGAAGCCGGGTTGATCTGCGATGCTGCGGCTTCCCGAACGCGAGTGGTGCCATGCAACGTCTTCTGTCGCTCGTCCTGCTGACCGCCCTGCTGCCCGCGTGCGCGCTGCACCTGCGCGCGCCTGAAGCCGACCCGGTCGACGACCGCCCGGTGCAGCCTGCCGGAGAGGTCTCGTACGTCGCCGCAGTGGCTCAGCTTCCGTTCACGACCCTTGCCGCGCTGGCCGACCAGGCGCTGCTGTCGCCCGTCAAGCGCGGGGGGCGGGTGGCGTTCGCCGAATGGTCCGTCGAGGTCGGCAAGTCCGGTCCGGTCGTCGTGCGGGCTGAGAACGGCTTGCTGTGCTTCAGGGCGCCGTTTCGAGGTCAGGGCACGCTGGTCGCGGTGACGCGGCTGGAGCGTGCGGTCGAGGCCGCCGTCGAGGTGTGCGCCCTGCCCCGTCTGGACGCCAACGGCAGCGTGAAGCTGCAGGACCCCGTGGTGCGGGTGTCGCTGGGCGGGCTGGAAGTCGGCGGATCGACGCAGGTTCTGTACAATGCCTTGGCTGAGCAGCTGCAACATGTAACCGGCGAGCAGCTCGCTGACCACTTGAGCCGACTGGCCGTCCCCGCGGGAGACCTGGTCGAGCCGCTGGCCGGCGCGCTGACCAAACCCATGGCGCTGTCTGGCGGTGCCTGTCTGCGCCTGCGCCCCGAGTCGATGCGTCTGGCGCAACCTGTGGTGACCACGTCGGGTCTGCGCTTGGCCGCCAGCATCGCTGCGCGACCGACGCTCGAGCGGCCGTGCAGCGCTGAGGTGGCGACGACCGGGCGGTTGCAGCGGACGGTGGTCGACGATCTGGCCCATCCCCAAACCGTGCTGGTGCTGCCCGTGGCGGTGTCGCTGGCCTCTGTGCACGACGACCTGCTGCGGGCGCTGCAGGCCAAGGGTCCGATTCGCATGAGCAACGGCGAGCTGGCGATCCGCGGCCTGCGCCTGGACTCTGCCGATGGTCGGCTGCTGGCGCGGGTGGCGGTACAGGGCGAGGTGCGCGACTCGTTTCTGCTGATTCCCTTCAAGCGGCAGATCGACGGCGAGGTGGCTGTGTGGGGCGTTCCCGACGTGACCGAGCAGGACATTGGCTTGCGCGACGTGCAGTTGGACCTGGCCACCGCCGACACCGTAACGGGTCTGGCCGCAGCGTGGCAGCGAGAGCGAATGACCGAGCTGGTGGCGGGCAAGGCCCGGGTGCCGCGCACCGACATCGAGGCCGAGGCGCGCAAGGCGATCGAGGGGTTCGCCTCGGGCCAGAAGCTGGCCGGGCAGCCGCTGAGGATCCGCATCGACACCCGCGAGCTGGCGATTCAGCAGGTGCGCGCCGCGGGACAGCGGCTGGAGCTGCTGGTGAAGTTCGCGGGTTACATCGTGCTGGGCGACCCAGGTCGGCCGTAGCGACCGGAGATTGGCCATGCCCGTTCCCCACCTTCCCGCCGTCCTGTTCGATCTGGGCGACGTGCTGGTCCACCTGCGCTTTGACCGAGGGGCGGCGACGCTGCGGCGGCTGGCGGTCGACCCGGATCTGGCCATCGACGCGGCCCGCACATTCCTGGGCGAGCACGCGCTTGCCTACAACGCCGGACAGGTCCCCCCCCAGGACTTCGTGCGTGGTCTGGCGCGCGCCGTGGGACAACCCGAGACGCCGCAAGGACTTCAGGCGTGCCGCGAGGCGTGGTGCGACATCTTTGACCCGTGGCCCGAGATGCAGGCGTTGGCGCAAGCGGTGCTCGACGCCGGCCATCCAGCTTGGCTGCTTTCGAACACGGACCCCTTGCACTTCGCCTACTTGCGCGAGCGGACGCCGGTGCTGTCGCGGCTGACCGGGCTGTGCCTGTCGTATGAACTGCGGCTGGCCAAGCCGGATCCCGAGTATTTTCGGGCAGCTCTGGAGCGGGTCGGCCTGCCCGCCACCGATACCCTGTTCATCGACGACCGCCCGGACAACGTCGCCGCCGCACGCGCGCTGGGGCTGCGCAGTCACCTGCACACGGGCGATGTGGGGGCCGTGCGCACCTTCCTGACCGACCACGGCGTGCGCTTGCCGTGACCCGGAACCTCCCGGAAACCTTGCCTAGCCGAAGGCCCGCGGCTACCCTGAGCACCTTGCGTCGGCAGCCGGGCGGGACGGGTCGAGGGTGGACCGTCCAGACCATGTGGACCAGACGCAGGCTGCACCGGGGGAACGAAAACAGATGGCCGAGAATCAGTTCACGATGGGTGTCGAAGAGGAATTCCAGATCATCGACCCGCACACCCGGGAATTGCGCAGCTTCATCACCCAGTTGCTGGAAGCCACCACAGAGCTGGACGACGTCGAGCTGCAGCCCGAGCTGCACCAGTCGGTGGTCGAGGTCACGACCGGCATCTGCAAGAACATCCAGGAAGTGCGCCGCGACATCATCTCGAACCGCCTGAAGGCCGCCCGCATCGCTGAGCGTGTGGGCGTCCGCATCGGCGCCGCCTCGACCCACCCGTTTTCGCGCTGGCAGGACCAGAAGATCCACGACAAGGAGCGGTACAACCAGTCTGTCGAGGTGATGCAGGACATCGCCCGCGCCAACCTGATCTTCGGCCTGCACGTCCACATCGGCATCCCGGACCGCGACCTGGCCATTCAGGTGTTCAACTCGGCCCGCTACTTCCTGCCGCATTTCCTTGCGTTGTCGACGTCGTCGCCGTTCCTGGACGGCCGGCTGACGGGCATCGAGTCGACCCGCACGATGATCTTCAAGCGCCTGCCCCGCACCGGCATCCCGGAGCGCTTCTTCAGCTACCGCGAGTACGAGGACTTCGTCGCCACGCTGGTCCGCACCGGCTGCATCGACGACGCCCGCCGCATCTGGTGGGACCTGCGCCCGCACCCGTTCTTCCAGACCCTCGAGTTCCGCGTGTGCGACCTGCCGTCGCTGGTCGAGGACTCGGTCGCCATCGCCGCGCTGGTCCAGGCCGTCGTCGCCAAGCTGGTGTGGCTGCAAGAGCGCAACCTCTCGTTCAACATGTACCGCTTGGAAATGCTGAGCGAAAACAAGTGGCGCGCCGCCCGCTACGGTGTGCACGGCAAGCTGATCGACTGGGGACGCAACGAAGAAGTGCCGTTCGCCGAGCTGATCGAAGAGATTCTGGAGTTCGTGGACGACGTGGTCGACGATCTGGGTTCCCGCAAGGAACTCGAGGGGATCCGCCGCATCGCCGAGACGGGCACCTCTGCCGACCGACAGCGCGACATCTACGAGAAGACCGGCAATATCCTGGATGTGGTCGACCTGATCCTCGAAGAGACCATGCGCGGCGTCTCACCCGAAGCCGCCGAAGAAGCCCGCTTGGCCGCCGCTGCCGTCTCCTGAACTGAGCCCCCACCGCCGCCCCGACGAGTTGCACATGCCGCTGCGTCCCTTCCTCTTGATCCAGTCACGCGACCCCGAGGACCTGATGCGGGGCCATGAAGTGGCCTGTTTTGGCAAGGCCATGGGCATCAGCGCCGACGAGCTTCGGGTGGTCGACGCACTGGAGCGCCTGCCGACGCGAGCGGAGTTGGACGGGGCTGCGGGGATCCTGTTCGGCGGTTCAGGCGAATACAGCTGTCTGGACGGCCACTTGTGGATCGAGCGGCTGGTCGACTTTCTGCGCGATGAGATCCTGCCGCGCAACGACCGCCCGACGTTTGCCGCCTGCTTCGGCTTTCAGCTGCTGGTGCGCGCTTCCGGCGGCGAGATGATCCGCGACCCCGAACACACCGAGCTGGGCACGTTTGACCTGACGCTGACGGATGCCGGCCGCGCGGATCCGATGTTCCACGGTGTTCCCCTGGGGTTCGCCGCGCAGGTCGGGCACCAGGACCGCGCCACCCGCTATGGCCCCGGGCTGACCAACCTCGCCAGCTCGCCCCTGTGTCCGCTGCACGCGTGCAAGGCGGACGGCAAGCCGATCTGGGCCACGCAGTTCCACCCGGAGCTTGCGGCTGAGGACGTGCGCGACCGCTACTACACCTACGCCGCCAAGTACCGGCCGGGCGTGGTCGATCCGGCCGAACATCTGGCCTTCGAGCGGGCGCTGCGACCCACCGTCGAGGCCTCGACCCTGCTGCCCGCGTTCGTCGCCTGGGTGCGGGGGCGGGGCAAATCTCCATAGCCGGAATGCCGGGTTGCTTTCCCTCGCGCAGGACGTATCGTGCGTTGACGCGTCGCGCATCGACCGGCAACGAGGCTCCCCCCAAATGAAGACAAGCGCTTGCCTGCTGATCCTTGGCGTGATGGGCATCGCCGCGTGCCAGACCGACTGCGGCACCGCAGAGACCCGCAAGCGCATCGACAGCCTGGCGGCCAGTCTGAACGACTGCACGGCCGACGCGCAGTGCGTGGTCGTGTCGGACGCCACGCCGTGCAACGCGGGCTGCGGCGTCGCTATCCACGTGCAAAACAAGGCCGCGTTCTCGAGCGGTCTGGCCAGCATCGTCGCGGACATCTGCACCACCTGCTCGGGCGCCGTCGCGGCCAGCTGCGTCGCGCCCGCACCGGCTTGCGTCGGCGGGACGTGCCGGTACTCCAAAGCGTATTGAGCCAGCGCTGTTACGCGTGCCGATGCGGCGCTGCCTTCGGGCAGGTTGACGTGGCGGTTGCACGGGTGACGTTTGCGGTTGGCTTGGTGGCCCTCACCCCCGTCCGCGCTCCGCCTCGCGAGCGTGTTGCAAACGGTGCAATCGTCCCCGTTGGATGGGAGGACGCACGGGTTGAAACCCGGCACTATCATTGCAGTATCCTCCACATTGGATGTGCCTGACCCGCAGGATTCTGTCGCGTTTGCAGCACTCACTCGCGCGGGAGAGGGGAGAGCCCTCCTTTAGCCGCAGTTTCGAGCGGTTGTCTCGGCCTGTCTCCTGTCGACCCCGCGGCGGCCTTTGGGGCAGCCACGTACCGCATTGAATGCGATCTTCCGTCCTACATCGTGTCCGTCACTCAGGTGCGGCCTCGGAGTCGTCGGGCCGCCCGCCTGATGACTAGTCACATCTTCCTCGCGTCTGCGCCCGGCAGGTCTGATCAAAACGTGTGGACCTGACGACGGGATCGCGCCTCACCCCGTCGCCTGTCGGCGCCACCCCTATGAGTGTTAGCGCGGCAGTCGGTAGCGCGAAGCTCGTGCTTTG
>JBMOIG010000121.1:0-13250 GCA_049317445.1 Myxococcota bacterium
ACCTGACCAAGACGGTTTCAGGCGACCTGACCTACTGGGTGGGCAAGAATCCCAAAGGCAAGTGGCGCTTGAAGGTCGTCGACACCGCGTTCCTGAACAACACGACCGACGGCCAGGTGGTGAAGTGGTCGGTGAACCTGCAGACCCTGTCGTCCAAGAAGATCCGCGTAGCTGGCGACCTGATCGTCGACGGCACCACCACCCTGACTGGCAACGTGACGATCGGCGGCAAGCTGACCATCGCCGGCCAGTCTGATGTCCCGGCCGGCACCTGCCCCGCAGCGCTGGTCAACGGCGTGTGCATGGTGGGATCTGGCAGTGAGCGCACGTTCATCAACGCGGCGAAGTACTGCGCGGCCCGCAAGGCCGACCTATGCACCGACAGCCAGACCTGGGTCCTGCGCGGCGCGCGGACGTTGAACGCAAACGCCTCGTGGACCAACTCATTCTCGGACAACGATGGCGGCCAGTGGACTGAGGCGAACGGTGGAACCGGCGACGACCATGTGAACACCAGCGGCTGGCTGGCCCCCTGCTGCTACAACCTGACGCCGGTGCGGCCGACGGATCAGGACGTCGGCGGCGTGCGCGTGCTGTTCATCAACAACGCCGAAGACACCAAGTTCCGCGAGGCGGCCACGCACTGCGTGGGCATGCAGGCCGACCTTTGCAGCAAGGCGCAGTACTGGGTGATGCGGCAGAAGGGCGCGATAACCGTGCGGATGTGGTCCTCTGACCACTCTGACAACGACAACGAGAGCTACGAGAAGGGCGTCGGCCAGACCAGCGACGACACGAACCTCGGCCAGAACTACGGCTATGCGTGCTGCGCCAGCAAGCGGACGACCATCAGCTGCCCCGCGCCTTACACCGATGTGCAGGGCGTGTGCGTGATCAAGGCCAACAACAGCGGTGGCGACTGGAACACGGCGGCCAACGACTGCGCGACGGCCGGCGGCCGCGTGTGCTCGATTGCGCAGAGCTCGATTCTGCGCGCCGCAGGCACCATCACGCACGCCGCGAACTGGACCGAGTCGTACAGCGACAACGACGGCAACAACGCGTCGGTCGGTGTCGGCAACGCCGGCGACGACCATCCGAACAACTCGAGCTACGGCTGGGCCTGCTGCTATTGAGGTCCGACCAGGCTTTGCAACCCACCGCCCCTACTGCAGATCCGGTGCCGGCAAGCGAAACGCGAGCTCCAGCAGCGCCCGACCCGACACGCCCGGTGGTGCTCCCGGCGGCGGTGGCAAGTGGCCAACTGGCTGGCTGACGACGATGGCGAAGCTGCCGTCGGGGGCGCGTTCCAGGCTGAGACCCAGACCGTCGCCCGTGGGCTCGCGGTCGAATACGTCCAATTCGACCGGTAACGCTCCACCGTCGCTGCGCTGAACGCTGCGCAGGGCGTGCAGCGCCGTCCGCACGGCCTCAGGATAGGCGTCAGGCCACACGCCGGTACGGCTGCCATCGGCGGGAGCAGCCAAAAACACTGCGGACCAAGGGACATACACGCGTACCGGTCGGCCGTCATGGTCCGGCATCCGCGTCCAGAATCCGTCGTCGTCGATCTGGAGCTCGGAAGGCGAGCCGGGCAGGTTCAGCGGCACCATCAGCACCCTCGCCCGTCCCGGCAGCGTGTCGCCCAGCCGCAGATCGGGGTGGTGGGCGTCGGCCAGCACGACGGCCACGCCCATGCGTGCCAGCCGCTGGACCGCCGTTGCGCGGTCGGTCGGCATCGGGGCCAGCAGGGACAGCACGCTGACGTTCTCGCGCGGCATCGGCGCCGGGGGGGCCAGTGGAATGCCGTCCAGCCGTCGCAGGACCGGCCACAGGTCTTCCATGTCTTCAAGGGGCTTGCGAAACGGCACCGGCAGCTCGGCAGGCCACCACCAGCCGCGGCCCGAATCCGGGTCTTGCACCGCACCGACCGTGTGCCACGGCAGCCGGAATTCCAAGCGCGTGCCCGGACCAGGCTGACTCCACGCCAGACTCTCGCCCTCGGTATCCACCTGAAAGCCCGGCATGGCCCGGCCGACCATGAATTCCGCTTGGCCGGACAGCTGCGGCAGCTCAGGCACTTGCAGGCCGTGGGCGGTCCGGTCGACCAGCACGATGGCCTTGCCGCCATCGCGGGCGAGCAACGTCTCGACGGCCTCGCGGCGGTCGGGGCACCAGTCGTCGCGGTCGCCATCATTGGACAGGGTCTGCGGCGTGACGCGCAGGTTCCACTCCGGCGCTCCGGGGCGACCGACGCCCAGTCCCATCTGGTTCAGCAGGCGGTTGACGTTGGCGGCGCGGTCGGGCTCGAAGCACACAGGCAGCCGGTCGTGCAGCAGCAGACGCCCCACCTTGTCGGGCTCTGCGCGACCGGCGACGAAGAAGACGGCGGCCCACGCAAGACGCGCGATGCGGGTCACTTCCTCGTCCTGATACTCCACGATCAGATGCGTAGGATCATCCAGCCGCACGCGGTCGGTGGCGTCGGCCAAGTCGACCTTCAGCACATGGGCGTGGGCGGCGACGGGCAGGCCCTGATGGCGCGGATGGCCACCGTCGACCAGCACCACCAGCGGCCCATGGACCAGCCAATTGCTCAACAGCGCGGGGACTTCCAAAGCGACTCCTGTCTGTACTGCGGGTCGGCAGGACCCATCGGGCTCCGCGGCCGCTGCACATGTCGGGCCGGGGGGCCACCATGATCGCCCTGCGCATCGGCCGGGGCAAGGACCGCAAACGTCACGGCGCGCCTTGAAGGCGGGCGCACGAAACGCTACCGTCGCGCCGCTCAGCCGCCGAAGGCCCCGAGGTTTCCATGAAGTCTCCCCAATTCAAGCTGTTCCTGCTCGTCACCGTGATCGTCGCTGCGCTGGACCTCGGCACCAAGGCTTGGGTCGAGCAGGTGCTGTCGAACACCCCGGACCGGACGCTGTGGGTCTGGCAGCCTTGGGTCGAGCTGACGTTGGCCTACAACCAGGGCACGGCGTTCAGCATGGTGCGCGACTTGGGCTTGCTGCGCGTGATCTTCGGCGTGTTTTCGCTGGCGGTCGTCGCGCTGTTGGCGTGGGGCGTGTTGCGGGGCAAGGGCGATCGCTGGGAGGTCGCCGCCTATGGTCTGCTCGCCGCCGGCGCCTTCGGCAACGGCTGGGACCGGGTGTTTCGCGAGGCCCCGAACGGCGGCACGGGCGTCGTGGACTTCGTGAAGGTCAACTACCCCTGGGGCGGCAGCTGGCCCGCGTTCAACGTGGCCGACGCTGCCTTGGTGGTCGGGGTGGCGATGATCGTGTTGCGGATGCTGACGGCGTCGCGGGGCAAGCAGCCTTCTGGCAACCCAGGGTCCGGCAAGGCCTAAACAACCGACGTCGAGCCGGCACCGCGGCCCAGCGCAATCGCCTTGGCCTTCTTCGCCACCAGCTGGTGCAGGTGCGGCAGACCGCTGGGGCCGTCCCGCAGCAGCAGCCGCACCGTCGTCTCGACATCGCCCAGCGCCCGGTGCGCCTGACCTGGTTGGACCCGCAGCCCCAGCGCCAGATTCGTCAGCGAAATCGAGTACAAGTGCGGGTACATGCGCTTCCACGGAATGCCGCGGCAGCTGCAGCCCCAGGTCATCGCGTCGACTTCAGGCAGCAACTGACGCACAAACCCCTTGTCGAATCCGGTGTTGTGGGCAACGACCAGATCGGCCCGGCGCAAGATCCCGCCCAAACGCTCTGCATCGATGCGGTGGCCGCGCACCATCGCGTCGGTGATGCCGTGCACCGCGGTCGCGTAGGTGGGGATCGGCACGCCGGGGTCGTGCAGGCTCTGGTAGGCGTCGACCTGCTCGAGCAGCCGCGCGTCGTGGTCCACCCGCAGCAGCAGGACGGCGACCTCGACCATTCGGTCGGTACGGGCGGAGAGCCCGGTGGTCTCTGTGTCGAGCACCGCGATATGCAACGGAAACTGCAGGGTGACGGCGGGCGTGGGCATCGGTGGACCTGCCGCGAAGACGCGGGCGAGAGGCCGCAACGTACGGGCTGGCGGTCCGAACGGCAAGGCACGCGAGGCAAGCACCGTCAGGATGCGACATCGGGTGTCGGATAGCGGTCAGAGGCGGCGGGCTAGCGCCAGCGGTGGTCGAACACGTAGGCCTGCGCGTCGGCCGTCGCGTCCTGGCATAGCGCGATCAGCGTGTGGTAGCTGACTTCGACACAGTTGGCGGCCGGCCAGTCGCGGTAGTCGTTCGCGTTGCCGTCGGTCAGGGCCTTCCAGTTCGAGCCGTTCTGGTCGGTCTCACCCTTGTTCACGTAGCCCAACCCGCCGCTGCCACAGCTGGTGGTCTCGTAAGGCGTCTTGTTGTTGTCCCACGAGAAATAGCGCACCGGCTGCCCTGTCACGGCGTAGTCGAAGCCCTGCGAGCCAATCCAGGTCATCGCCGAGGCGATGTTGGCGTTCGACGGCAGTCCCCGGCGGGTCATGCTCGACACGGTGCCCATGTGGAAGCCCATCGCCTCGTTGCAAGCCGAGTAGACCTGCTGGTAGTTGTTGTTGCCCGTGATGTTGTCGACCGCGCACAACCACAAGTCGGGCTCGATTTGGCGCACGAACTTCATGCCGGGCGCGCAGCCGCTCTTGACCTCGCACTTGCCCGCCAGGCAGGCCTTGCCCGTGCCGCAGTCCGTGCCGTCGCTGGACGCCTGATGCGCGCAGCCGGTGGTCGCTACGCACGAGTCCTTGGTGCACGGGTCGCCGTCGTCGCAATCGACCGGTTGGGTCACGCACTGGCCGTTCGCGCACGTCTCTTGCGCCGTGCAGGCGTCGCTGTCCGGACAAGCGCCTGAGCTTGGCGGAAAGACGCACCCCCAGCCCGGCTGACACTCGTTGGCCGTACAGACGTTGCCGTCCTCGCAGGTCTTGGCGGCGCCGATGCACTTGCCCGACGCGCACTTGTCGTTGTCGGTGCAGGCGTTGCCGTCGCTGCACGCAGCCGTCGTGGGCGTCGAGACGCAGCCCTTGCCCTTGTCGCAGGCGTCGGCGGTGCAGGGATTGCCGTCGTCGCAGTCCACCGCGGTTCCCTTGCAAGTGCCCGCAGCGCAAGCATCTTTCGCCGTACACGCGTCGCCGTCGTCGCAAGCGGACGTGTTGTAGAGGAACTGGCAGCCCTTGGCGGCGTCACAGCCGTCGGTCGTGCAGGCGTTGTTGTCGGCGCACACGACCGACTTGTGGCTGCAGATGCCCGTGACCGACGAGCACGCGTCGAGGGTGCACGCGTCGCTGTCGCCACACGGCTTGGCGGCGCCAGCCTTGCACACCCCCTTGTCACACTTGTCGCTCACGGTGCAGGCGTCGCCGTCGGTGCAGGTCGCCGCGTTCGCCGTCGCCGTGCAGCCCTTGATCGGGTCGCAGCCGTCGTCGGTACACGGGTTCAGGTCGTCGCAGACCTTGGCGGTGCCCTGGCACATGCTGTCGACACAGCCGTCGTTCACGGTGCACGCGGTGCCGTCGCTGCATGGCGCGGAGTTCGCGGCGTGCAGGCAGCCCTGAGCCGGGTCGCAGGTGTCGGTGGTGCAGGGGTTGGCGTCGTCGCATTTCCCAAGGCCGTTCGGGCCCTTGCACGCGCCGCCCTGACAGGTGAAGCCAGTCGTGCAGGGCGAGCCGTCGGTGCAGGGCAGGATCGTGTTCGAGTGCAGGCACCCGACGCCCTGAAAGCAGACGTCGCTGGTGCAGACGTTCTGGTCGTCGCAATCCGCGTCCTTCTTGCACGGCCCGCCGCAGTCCGGCACGTCGGGGTGGGTGCAGCTGCCCGTGGCGGCCGCGCAGGCGTCGGTGGTGCAGGCGTCGTTATCGTCACAGGCTTTGGGGCTGCCAGCAGTGCAGGCCGAGGCCTTGCACGCGTCGCCGGTCGTACACGGGTTGCCGTCGTCGCAGGCCTTGCCGTCCAGAGAGGCGTGCAGGCAGCCCACGTCGACGTCACAGGCGTCCAGGGTGCAGGCGTTGCCGTCCTCGCAGTCGACCTTGCCGCCGGTCACGCACTGGCCCGCCTGGCAGGCGTCGGGGCCGGAGCAGGCGTTGCCGTCCTGGCAGGGGCCGGCTTGGGGCAGGTGGGAGCAGCCGCTGGCGGGAGCACACGCGTCGGCGGTGCATACCGAGCCGTCGTTGCAGTCGACCGCCGACCCCACGCAACTGCCGTTGGCGCAAGCGTCCTGCGTGGTACAGGCGTTGCCGTCGTTGCACGGTCCCGCTGCGGCCAGGTGGGTGCATTGGCCGCCTTGACAGGCGTCAAGGGTGCAAGGGTCGCCGTCGTCGCACACGGCGCCTTCGTCCGGTTGGCCGTCGCAGTCGTCGTCATCGCCGTTGCAGGTCTCGGCTTGGGGCGCGGGGGCGTCGCACGGTTCAAGGCCCAACGCGGTGCAGAATCGGACACCTTTGCACAGGCCGCCCAGTCCCGCCGTGCCGCACGCGGTGCCCAGTCCAAGCGCCACTGCCCGGGTGTCGCAGGCGCAGGTCAGATCCTGCTTCTTGCACTGCTTCGAGGTGCCGTCGGCGGTGACGACCTGCTCGCAGCCGAAACCCGCGGGGCAGTCGGCCGCGCCGCACTTCGCACCGCAAAACGAGCCCAGCAGACTGCCGCTGGCTTCGACGTAGGGCAGGCACCGCGCCGTCGTGACGCCTGCCGCGCCCCAGCAGTCGCTGTCCTTGGCGCAAGGCTCGCACAGCCGCGCGTGCATCGGCACGCACACCGACGTCGCTCCGCCGGCCCCCGCCAGCGTCTTGCAGTCGTACCCTGCGGGACAGCCGGGCGAGCACAGCGGCGCGCACACGGGGCCTGACTCGGCCTCGATGCAGAACCCGCTGGTACAGTCGCCGTTGCTGCTGCAGGTGCAGCCCGTGCAGCCCTGACCGCCCGCGTCAACGTCCGGGGAGTCGGTGTCATCGGGCCAAGCGTCTTGCGGGGTTACGTCTTCCGGGGCTGTGTCTTCGGGGACGTCGGCCGCGGTCTCGGGGGCAGCGTCGGCTGCAGTGTCCGCGATTTCGGCGTCGGTGGAGTCGTCGGCAGTCCCGTCAGCGGAGTCGTCGTCGGCGTCCGCGGTAGCGACGGTGTCGGTCACCGCATCGTCGGTGCCCGCATTGAGTTCGCTGGCCTGCGTGTCGGCCTGGGCGTCCGGCAAGTCACCTTGCTGGTCGGGTGCATCCAGCGCCGAACCGTCCACTGCAATCCCATCACTTGCCACGACCGCGCCCACATCTGGGTCGTTGTTTTCGGCGTTGCTGCAAGCGGCAGACGCCAGACAGAGGGTCACCAGCACCGAAACGGCAGCTGGACTCCAGGTCGCGGGGGCTCGAATCATCGCTTGCCTCTCTGGCCGCCCGGTGGCCACGGTCGGACCCTTCCCGCGGCAGCTTGCGCGGACTTCCCCCATGGTGGCAAGGGCCTTGGTGCCCAGAGGGGTTGCGCTGTGAACCGGACATCACTACAAAGGCTCCAATCCGGACCGGAATGGCCCGGAATCACCACCACGGAGCCCGCATGACCGCCCCCTCTGCCGCCCCGAACCTGGGCATGCAAGTCACGACGTTTGAGAACCCGATGGGCATCGACGGCTTTGAGTTCGTCGAGTTCGCCGCTCCTCCGGACCAAGCCCCGTCGCTGCACGCCTATTTTCGCTCGATGGGGTTCACGGCCGTTCGCCGTCACCGGACCCGCGCCATCACGTTGTACAAGCAGGGCGGCGTGCACTTTCTGGTCAACGAAGACCCGGACAGCTTCGCCGCCGATTTTGCCCAAGCCCACGGCCCCTGCGCTGCCGGGTTCGCCATTCGCTTCCGCCGCGCTGCCCACGAGGTCCAGGCCGCCGCGTTGTCCGCCGGAGGCCAGCGCGTAGCCCGCGAGCAAACGCGCGCCATCGACCGCCCGGTGATTCAGGGCATCGGCGGGTGCATGCTGTACTTGGTCGACGACTTCAGCAGCGTGGACGACATCTACGAGGACTACCTGCCGATTCCCGGTGTCGACGCGAACCCGGCGGGCTTTGGCCTGACCTTCATCGACCACCTGACGCACAACGTGTTCCTGGGCAACATGCAGAAGTGGTCCGACTACTACGAGAAGCTGTTCAACTTCAGAGAGATCCGCTACTTCGACATCAAGGGCGCCAAGACCGGGCTGCTGAGCAAGGCCATGACCGCACCCGACGGCATCGTCCGCATCCCGCTCAACGAGTCGGCGGACCCCAAATCGCAGATCAACGAGTATCTGGACGCGTACAAGGGCGAGGGGATCCAGCACATCGCGGCGTTTACCGACGACGTCTACGCGACGGTCGAGGCGATGCGCGCTGCGGGTGTCGGGTTCCTGACCACCCCCGACACCTACTATGAGTTGGTCGAAGACCGGGTGCCGAATCACGGCGAGGACCTGGCGCGCCTGCAGGTCAATCAGATCCTGATCGACGCCGACCACGAGACCAAGACCAAGCTGCTGCTGCAGATCTTTACCCAGAACGCGATCGGTCCGATCTTCTTCGAGATCATCGAGCGCAAGGGCAACCAGGGCTTTGGCGAGGGCAACTTCCAGGCCCTGTTCGAGTCGATTGAGCGTGACCAGATGCGCCGCGGCTTCCTGTAGACTCGCGACCGGAGTGCCCCGATGACCCTTGGCTATCAGTCCGGCTTTGGCAACGAATTCGCAACGGAGGCGCTGCCCGGCGCCCTTCCCGTCGGCCGCAATTCGCCTCAGGTCTGCCCGTACGGCTTGTACGCCGAGCAGCTGACCGGCACCGCGTTTACCGCGCCCCGGCACCAGAACCGCCGCAGCTGGCTTTACCGCATTCGCCCCACGGCGCAGCACGGGCCGTTTCAGGTCCTGCCGCTGGGAACGTTCCACAATGAGTTTGATGGGTTGGCGAGTCCGGAACAGCTGCGCTGGAGTCCGCAGCCCCTGCCCACCGCACCCACCGACTTTCTGGATGGCCTGTTCACCATGGCCGGCAACGGTGCCCCAGAGGCGGGCACGGGCATCGCGATCCACACCTACGCCGCCAATCGGTCGATGCAGGGCCGGTTCTTCTACGACGCCGACGGCGAGCTGCTGATCGTGCCGCAACAGGGAAAGTTGAGGATTCGCACGGAGTTGGGCGTGCTGGCGGTCGAGCCGCAAGAGATCGCGGTCGTGCCGCGCGGCATCCGCTTCACCGTTGACCTGCCCGACGGACCCGCGACCGGTTACGTGTGCGAGAACCTGGGCGCGGCGCTGCGGCTGTCGGATCTGGGCCCCATCGGCAGCAACGGTCTGGCGAGCTCGCGCGACTTTCAGACGCCTGTCGCGGCCTACGAGGACGTCGAGGGTGCGTTTGCGCTGGTCGCCAAGTTTCAGGGGCGGCTGTGGCAGGCGCCGATCGGGCACTCGCCGCTGGATGTGGTCGCCTGGCACGGCAACTACGCGCCCTACAAGTACGATCTGCGCCGCTTCAACACACTGGGCTCGATCAGCTACGACCACCCCGACCCCAGCATCTTCCTGGTGCTCACCTCGCCCAGCGACACGCCCGGCGTCGGCAACCTGGACCTCGTGATCTTTCCGCCGCGCATCCTGGCGATGGAGAACACGTTTCGCCCGCCCTGGTTCCACCGCAACGTCGCCAGTGAATTCATGGGCTTGATTCACGGAAACTACGACGCCAAGGCAGACGGCTTCGTGCCCGGCGGCGCGTCGCTGCACAACAGCTTTACCGGCCACGGTCCGGACCCGGCGACCTTTGACAAGGCGACGGCAGCCGACACGTCCAAGCCCGACTATCTGCGCGAAACCATGGCGTTCATGTTCGAGTCGCGGCTGGCACTGCGGCCCACGGAACAGGCGATGGACGCCACCCACCGCCAGCGCGACTATCAGGCCTGCTGGTCGGGCCTGCGCAAGCACTTCGACCCTTCCCGGCCCTAGCGTCGGCACCCGCGCCATCCCCCCGGCGCTCAGGAAACTCCCGTGAAGCTTGGCAGTTTGAAGCAGGGTGGTCGCGACGGAACGCTGGTGGTCGTCTCGCGCGACTTGACGACGGCGGTGCGCGTGCCCCAGGTGGCGCCGACGCTGCAGCGGGCGCTCGAAGACTGGGCGACGGCTGGTCCGGCGCTGGAACGCGTGTCGCAGGCGCTGAACGCAGGCGGTGCGGAGACCTGCGAGGGCCAGCCGGTGTTCGCGGTCGATGCGGACGAGCTGGCGTCGCCCCTGCCGCGCGCCTACGAGTTCGTTGACGGGTCGGCCTATCTGGCCCACGTCGAGCGGGTGCGCAAGGCGCGCGGTGCCGAGGTGCCCGAGAGCTTCTACGTCGATCCGCTGATGTATCAGGCGGTCAGCGCCGGTTTTCTGGGCCCGCGCGACCCGGTGCAGGTGCGCGACGAGGCGTTTGGCATCGATCTGGAAGCCGAAGTGGTGGTGGTCACCGACGACGTGCCGCACGGGGTCACGCCGCACCAGGCGGTCGGGCACATCTGCCTGATTGGCCTGGTGAACGACGTCTCGCTGCGCAACCTGATCCCGCCAGAGCTGGCCAAGGGCTTCGGTTTTCTGCAGAGCAAGCCGCGGTCGGCGCTGTCGCCCGTGTTCGTCACGCCCGACGAGCTGGGCGACGACTGGCGCGGGTCCAAGGTGCATCGGCCGCTGCTGACCCATCTGAACGGGCAGTGGTTAGGGGCTCCAGAGGCGGGCGAGGACATGCAGTTCGATTTTGCCCAGCTGGTGGCCCACGCCGCGCGGACGCGACCGCTGTCGGCGGGCACGATCGTGGGGTCCGGCACCGTCGCCAACCACGACACCACGCTGGGCGCCAGCTGTCTGGCCGAGTTGCGCACGGTCGAGACGCTGCGGGACGGCAAGCCCTCGACTCCTTTCCTGATCTTTGGCGACGTGGTGCGCATCGAGATGCTGGACCGCCAAGGCCGCTCGATCTTCGGCGCCATCGAGCAGACCATCGAACGCCAGACCTGACGCGGCCGGGTCGAAGGGAGGGGGGGCAAATGGAGACCGGCGGACTGCGGTTGTACGCATACTGGCGCTCGAGCGCGTCGTATCGCGTGCGGATTGCTTTGCACCTCAAAGGGTTGGACCACGAGCTGACGGCCGTCCATCTGGTGCGCGACGGCGGCGAGCAGCACGGGCTGGCCTACCGCGAGGTCAATCCCCAGGGGCTGGTACCGGTGTTGCAGCACGGCGAGCGCACGATCCGGCAGTCGGTGGCGATCCTCGAGTACCTGGAAGAAGTGTTTCCCGACCCACCCTTGCTGCCCATCGCCCCTGCCGACCGCGCCCGGGTGCGTGGGTTGGCCCAGCTGATCGCTTGCGACGTCCACCCCTTGGGCAACCTGCGCGTGCTGCAGCAGCTGGAGCACGAGTTTGGCGCGACCCAGACGCAACGCGAGGCCTGGAACCGCCACTGGATGGCGCTGGGGCTGGCGGCGTTCGAGGCGCTGTTACACGGTGACCCGTCGACCGGCGCCTTCTGCCACGGCGACACCCCGACCATGGCCGATTGCATTCTGATTCCGCAGATATACAACGCGCGCCGGTTCGGCCTGGATCTGGAGCCCTATCCGACCCTGCGGCGAGTCGAGGCGCACTGCCAAGCGCTGTCCGCATTTCGCAAGGCCGCGCCGGAAGTGCAGCCCGACGCGCCCGTGCAGGGCTGACCCATCCAAGGACCCGGAGGAGCGATGCGGACGACCCAGGACCGGCCGGCGGCCATCCCCGCGCACCTGCAACCCTTCATCGCGCATCAGGATGCGTCGCTGTACACGCCGATCGACCACGCCTGCTGGCGCTTCATCCTGCGGGTGTCGACGGCGTTCTTCGACCGACACGCCCACCAGAAATACCGCGATGGCCTGCGCGAGACCGGGATCTCGACGGAGCGCATTCCGCTGGTCGCAGAGATGGACGCCTGTCTGTCGCGGTTCGGCTGGCGCGCGGTGCCGGTCAACGGCTTCATCCCCCCGGCGGCGTTCATGGAATTCCAGTCGCTGGGGATTCTGCCCATCGCGTGCGAGATGCGGTCGCTGGACCACCTGGCCTACACGCCCGCCCCCGACATCGTGCACGAGGCGGCGGGGCACGCGCCGATCCTCGCGGACCCGGAGTACGCGCAATACTTGAGGAGTTACGGCGAGGTGGCGCGGCGGGCTATCGTCTCGCGGCACGATCTGGACCTGTACGAGGCGATCCGCGCGCTGTCTGAGGTCAAGGAGGACCCGGCATCGACGCCCGAGCAGATCCTTCACGCCCAGCACACGCTAGAGCAGACCGTCATCGCCAGCGAGTACGTCAGCGAGGCCGCGCAGCTGGCGCGCATGAACTGGTGGACGGTCGAGTACGGTCTGGTGGGGTCGCTGCAGCAGCCCAAGATCTACGGCGCGGGTCTGCTGTCGTCGGTGGCCGAGAGCAGCAGCTGTCTGGGCGAGGCCGTGCGCAAGCTGCCGTTGACGCTCGATTGTCTGCAGAACTCGTACGACATCACCCGTCCACAGCCGCAGCTGTACGTCACGCCTGACTTCGCGACGCTGACCGAGTTGCTGGAGCGCGTGGCCGACCGCATGGCGTTTCGCCGCGGCGGGTTGGAGGGGCTGGCCAAGGCGAAGATGGCAGCGGCGGTTACCACGTCGGTGCTGGACTCGGGCTTGCAGGTCAGTGGCGTGCTGCACGACTTCGCTTTGGACGAACAGAACCGCCCGTGTTTCCTGAAGCTTTCGGGTCCCACCCAGCTCGCGTGGGGCGACACGCAGGTGCCGGGGCAGGGGCAAGAGCAGCACCGCGACGGCTTCAGTTCGCCGATCGGCAGGCTGCGCGGGCAGGGGCGCTCAGCCGCCGACCTGACGCCGGACGAGGTGGCGTCGCTGGACCGCCTGGAGTTCCAAAGCGGCATCGTCGTGCAGGGGCGCGTGACGTCGTGGCTGCACCGCGACGGCCGCATGACCCTGATTTCGTTTGCGGATTGCACCGTGACGTGGGGAGACCGCGTGCTGTTCCGGCCCGAGTGGGGCGTCTACGACCTGGCCTGCGGGCAGCGGGTAGTGTCGGTGTTCGGCGGTGCGGCGGACCGGGGCGCGTACCTGCAAGGGACGGCAGCACCGCCGTCCAAGGCCCGCCCCGCCCGGACCAACCTGACCGAGCAGAATCGCGCCCTGAACGCGCTGTACGCGACGGTGCGTCGGCTGAGGGAAGACCCTATGCCGCAAACGGAACTGTCGCAAACGGAACTGTCGCAAACGGAACTGTCGCAAACGGA
>JBMOIG010000122.1:0-12914 GCA_049317445.1 Myxococcota bacterium
CCGACCTCATCTCCGTGGCGATTCTGGCGACGCGCGTACCGGAATCCTTGACGAGGGCCTTCACGTTGTTCCGTAAGGTGGAACCATGGATAGGTCGCCGTCAACAGCCGCTGCCGTGTCAGTGCCAGCGGCACTCGGCTTACGTCACAGGTCAACCAGCGTCGGCCCCAGTGCTCCGCAACCGTTGCGGTTGTGCCCGAACCGCATGTCGGGTCAAGCACGAGATCCCCTGGATCGGTGGTCATCAGGATGCAGCGCTGCACCACCTTGGCTACCGTCTGGACGACGTACGACTGTTGCGCCAGGAAGCTCCCCGAGCCGGTGTCGGTCCATGTGTTGTTCAGGAAACCAAACGGAAAATCATCAAGATACGACACCGCGCGGACGTTGTCGCCGACGACGATGATTCGCCCGAGTTCAGCGAGGCGGTGGATAGCCGGGACCGTGAGCCGCCAGTGCTTGTTCGCCGCCACTCGGAATGCGCGCCCCTTGAACTCGAAGGCCTGCTCTGTACTCGCGCTGGCGCCCTGTGACGTCAGCGCGATGCTCTGGAACAACCGTGCCCCCGGCGGCGCGACCGGATTGCCACCGTCGTCCAGCCGGCAAGTCGCGACATCGCCCTTTTCGTCGAAGTAGTACTTGAATGAAGAGAGGCTGCTGCCGAGCGCGGACTTGTCAACGTACAGTTGGTGGTACTTCAGGTCCTCACGGGACCTGGCGTACCAGAGCAGGTAGTCGCAGACCGTCGGCAGCTTCCCGCTGTCGAGCCCGCCGGTCTTCTTGAACGCGATCAAGCTGACGAAGTTCTCCGCCCCGAACACCTCATCCATCACTGCCCGTACGCGGTGCAGGTTCTCATCGCTGATCTGCACGAACACGCTGCCGCTCGGCGTCAGCAGCTCCCGCGCCACGAGCAACCGGTCCCTGAGATACGTCAGGTACGAGTGCACGCCGAACTCCCAGGTGTCGCGGTAGGCCTGCACCATCTCCGGCTCGCGGGTGAAATCCTCGTCGTCGTTGTGGCTGACGTCGCGCTTGCGCACGAAGGGCTGGAAGTTGCTGCCGAACTTCACACCATAGGGCGGGTCCATGTAGATCATCTGGACCTTCTTGCCCAAGCCCTCGTACTCCAGCAGCGAGTTCATCACGACGAGCGAGTCGCCGAGGATCAGACGGTTGACCCAGCCGTCCTGGTGCTCGTAGGCGCGCAGGACCTGATCCGTCACCGTCTGCTGCGGCGTGCCCCACAGGTCGAACTCGCCCTGCTTTCGCTGCTTCCGGTGCGACTTCAGGCCGTCGATGATGGCGCGCGTCGAGAGTCGCTCGTGGACGAACAGGGGCAGCGTGGGCACGTCGAACGACAAGCGCTCCGCCTTGCCTGCCCAGTCGAGGAACGGCTGGCCCAGGCGTTTGAGCGCCGCGGCCGCAGCCTGAGCCTCGGGCAAGCTCTTTGCCTCGAGGATCTGCCGCAGCAACACCTCACCCGCGGCCCGCCCAGCCTGGTCATCCCACTGGAGCTGGGGCGCGAGCGAATCGTCGTAGCGGTACTTCTTGGGCGCCTTGCGCTTCTTGAACTGCGCCTGGGTGCCCGCGTCCGGCCGGACCAGGGTCTTGGTTGACTCGTGGGTGTATGCGGCGGTCTTCGGGCTCGCGGTCTTGGTGCGCTTGGTTGCCATCATTGCTCCCCGTGAATGGACGGGGAGCGATCATCACAGATGATGAGAAATGGCAAGGGAAGCCCTTTGAATCTTCATCCCAGACGATGATTGCGACCAAGCCAAGCCGCCGCCATCGTGCCGGCCATGGCAAGGCCGCTCGCACCAGACGAAATCGCCTTCTTCCAGCAGGTCGGCCGCAAGCTGCGCGAGCTGCGCAACGAGCGCGGCTGGACGCTCGACGCCATGTCGCAGCGCGCCGACACGGCGCTACAGAACTACGCCCGGATGGAGAAGGGCCAGAACCTGACGCTTGCCCTCGTGCATCGCCTGGCCCGCGCGCTCGGCGTGCAGCCTGCCGATCTGCTGCAGCCGCCCGTGCACGCCACCGACCTCGCGCCGACGTCGCCCGATCCGCTCGAGCCACTGCTCGCGCTCGGGTGGCGCCTGGCCTCGGCCAACGAGCGCGCCGCCGGGGCCTTGCCCGCTTTCGACCTCCAGGCCGCCGCCGGTCGCAACGTCCGGCACGGCGCAGTGGACACGCTTGCCTGGGTGCTGCCGCCCATCCAACGGCGCCTGACGAGCGAGGGCTTGTTCCTCGGCCGCGCCGCCGGCACTTCGATGGAGCCCCTGATCCCCGACGGCGCCTGGTGCTTGTTTCGCGCGCCGGTCGTGCCACCGCTCGTGCGCAAGATCGTGCTGGTGCAGCAGCGCCCCATCGGCGACGCAGAGTCGGGCGGCGGCTACCTGATCAAGCGCGTGGGCGCCATCGAGGCGGACGAGACAGGCGGTCGGCTGCGGGTGCGCCTGGACTCGATCGCACGCTCCCAAGGCCCGCTGTTCCTCGAAGTCGACGACGAGACCGAGCTGCAGGCGCAGGGCGAACTGGTAGAGGTGCTCGCCCCACGGACGAGCCCCGGCCCCAAGGCGGCCGCCCGCCGCAACCGCAAGACCCGACCAAAGACCTGACGAGACGGCGCGAGGTGCGTCGTCTCACCCTGCGGCACACGGCCGCACACACACACGGCCCAACCTGCGGGCCCCCGACATGCCAGGAGATGCGATGTCGTACCAACTCCCCGAAGCCGCTTCGCTCGAAACCCTCCTCGACTACGCCACCGATGTCATCGCCGGCCTCGAAGCCGTGCCCGAACTCGCCGGGCTGGCGGCCCCCTGGCGCACGCTGCGCGACGGTCTGCGCACGGACCGAGACGCCCGCGACGAGGCCCGCGCGGTCCTGCGCGGTGCACAGCGCAGGGTGACGGTCCTCGACATGCTGTGGGACCGGGCGCTGGTCGACCTGTCGGGCCGCGCGTTCCTGGCCGCGGGCAAGAACGCGGGCAACGAGCCCTATGCCTCGCTTTTCGGCACCGTGTCGGCGGCCGACGCGACCAAGCTCGGCGCGCACAAGGCGTCGGCGTTCGGTGCGCAGGTGGTCGCGCGAGCCAAGTCCTTGGCGCACGCCGATCTCGCCGGCGCGGTGGCGACGCTAGAGGCAGCGACGAGCGCGCTCGAGACCGCAGGCGCAACCCGCGACGACCTGGAGGTCAAGGCGCAGCTGCACGAGATCACGCGCATCCAGCGCTGCGTGACCGTCGAGAAGCAAGTGGCGACGACCGAGGTGGGCGTGCTCACCCTGTTCCCCGGCCGTGCCGACCTGGTGCGCGCGACCCTGGCCTTGGCCCGTCGCGACCGCGCCCCCAAGGCGGCACCGCCAGCGGGCGATGCGGTCGAGACGGCAGCAGAGCCTGCGTGATCGGTGGGCCTGTGTGCACTGCCTGCGCGAGGGGGCGTCACCCGAATGGGCCGAGACCCGGCGGAGCGCGTAACCGCCCCGACCTACATCGTTGCGCTTCGAGCGCGCAGCCGGGTCTCGGTGAGCGCAGGCGGCAGCCGGAGCGAGTAGCACCCGGTCGGCGTTAGCCGACGCGCCCAATCGTCCCTGCTCCGACGCCGGCCGCCCCCGCCTCCTCCACCCGGATCGTTGCCACGCCCCGACTTCCCTCTATACTCGCCTTCCCATGGCCGACGAGCGCCTTCCCCAAGTCTTTGGCCGATACGTCCTGCGCGAACGCGTGGGGTCGGGCGGCATGGCTGAGGTCTTTCGCGCGCAGATGCCCGGCTTGGGCGGCTTCGAGAAGTCCGTAGCGATCAAGCGGATGTTCCGGGAGTACGGGCAAGACGGCCGCTTCGTCGAGATGCTGACGGACGAGGCCAAGATCGTCAGCCTGCTGTCGCACCCGAACATCGTGCAGATCCTGGACGTCGGGCAGATCGACGGCGACTACTACATCGCGTTCGAGTTCGTCGAGGGCGTGGACCTGTTCCGCGTGCTGCAACGGCACCACGAGGTCGGCGCCGACCTGCCGCTGGGCATGGCGTGCTATGTGGTGGCCGAGCTGTGTGCGGCGCTGGACTATGCCCACGCCCGCAAGGGGTCCAACGGCACCTCGTTGGGCATCGTGCACCGCGACGTCAGCCCGCAGAACGTGCTGCTCAGCCTTGTCGGCGAGGTCAAGCTGACCGACTTCGGCATCGCCAAGGCAGCCTATCGCTTTGGGAACACGCAGGCGGGGACCGTCAAGGGCAAGATCTACTACATGAGCCCCGAGCAGGCGCTGGGTCACCCGATCGACCACCGGTCCGACCTGTTCAGCGCCGGCATCGTGCTGTACGAAGCCTTGTGCACGCGGCCGCTGTACGACGAACCCGACGCCAACCTGCTGTTCGATCGCGTGACGCACGGGCGCTACGAGTGGCCGGCCGACAAGGGCGCCCGCATCCCGGCGCCGCTGCAGGCCATCGTCGAGCGCGCCCTGCAACCCCACCCCGCGCATCGCTTCCAGACCGGCCGGGCGCTGCGCGATGCGCTGCTGAAGACGGCGCGCGATCTGGGCCTGACCTGTGACCGCGAACAGTTCGGTGCCTACCTGCGCAGAATGTACGCGGTCGAGGAGCAACTGCCACCGCCCGCGCCTGTGCCGACCCGTATCCCGGGCAGCGACGACCGCTGGCGCTCGCAAGTCGCCCCCATGCCGGTTGAGCCCACCGACCTTCCGCCTCCCGTCCCGCCCATGCCCCGCACGACCCGGCCGGTGGTCCCAGCTACGCGTCCGTCAGCATCGCGCACACCGCTGCCGGCCAACCTGCCGCCGCCCGTGCCCCATCTGGACGACTCGGACGACCCGCCCACGCTGCGGCCCCGCACCGACCCCAACGCCAGCATCCGGCCCGCCAGGCCGTCGGCAACGGGTTTGCCACAGGTGACCTCACCGGCGCGGTCGACTACGCCGCGGCCCGCGAATCCGGCCCCCCGCACCACGGTGCCGCGCCCGCTGACGCCGCAACCGGCCGCCGTTGCCGCTCCACGCAATCGCCTGCCCACGGGCGAAAACGATGCGTTTCTGCAGCCGACCAGCCCGAACAAACCGCCGCGCCGCCCGTCTGGAGCGATTGCGCTGCCGCCGTCCGACGAGGCGACCTCGATGCTCGAGGCAGCCGACATGGACCGGCGGCTGGCAGAGGCGCGGGCCTCGCGACCGGCGACGCCGGACCCCAATCGACCGAATTCGCAAGTGGCGACCCGGGCAGAGGACCATCTCGCCAACGACATCGAGGGGACGACCCGACCCGCCCGCAGCCGCACCGCCCCTGCCGACGTGCCTCTCGCTCCCGCGGCCATGCGCGGAGGGGACGACGAGTCCGCCAGCTGGCCGCTGATCGCGCTGACGGCGCTGGTGTGGACGGGTGTGGTGGTCTTGGGCGTGTATGCGACGCTGCTGTCCCTGTCGCACTAGCGCGGTTTCCTGAGGATGCTAGCCCGCTTGGGCGCGGTCGAGCACCAGCAACTGGCCGCCCGTCTCGACGATCAGCCCCACCTGACACGCCAGACGCTCGACGGTGCCGTCCCAGGGCGCGCGCACCACATGTTCCATCTTCATCGCCTCGACGACCACAAGGGCTTGGCCGCGGGTGACCTTCTCTCCGGCCTTCACGGCGACGGACACCACGCGGCCGGTCATGGGCGTGCACAGGTGACGGTCGGCCGGGGGGCCAGACGGTCGCGACATGACCTTGCGCAACACCACGGTGGCGCTGCGGGGATCGGTGGCCCCGGGGTCGCTCAACCAGATGACGTCGCGGTCTTCGGTGACCTGCACCGTGCGCGTCACGCCGCCCGACTCGACCATCCAGTCGCCATTGGGCGCCTGCCGCAGCACCACTTCTCGCACCAACACAGCGCCGCCACCGGCGCGGACAACCGTCCGAGTTCCCTCAGGTCCCGGAGTGGTCAGCACTTCGACGCGGTGTCCCGCAGGGGTCTCGAGCCAGATGGTCATGGCCGCCTCCCCCGCCTACCGCAATCCGTCAACGCCGAACCCGACGCCCGCGATGGACGCCCAAGGATCGACGAAGCCGTTCGAGTACGGGTGACTGGCAGGCTCGCGCGCTGAGACCCGCTGCGGCGGACCGGACGGACCGGCCATCGCAAGGGCAAGCAGGGCCTCGAGGTCGGGAGACTCGCCCAAGGCAGGACCGCCGATGCCGTAAACCTCTTCGACCCAGGTGGTGTGCAGGTTGCCTGAGACAAAGTCAGGATGGTGCAGGATATCGACCAGAATCGGCAGGTTGCAGACCACACCGTGTACGACGGTCTCTCGCAGTGCGCCCTGCAGCCGGGCGATCGCGTCGTTGCGGTCGGTGCCCCACGCGATGATCTTGGCGAGCATCGGGTCGGTGTGCATCGACACCACGTCGCCCGTCTCGAAACCGGCGTCCACACGAACAAACGGCGCATCAGGCCAGATGACCCGCTGCAGCTTGCCGGTTTGGGGCAGGAAGCCGTTCGCAGGGTCCTCCGCGTACAGACGCACCTCTATCGCATGGCCACGCGGCAAATGCTCGCCCGGCTGCCACACCCGCGACAGGGGCTCGCCCGCCGCCAGTCTCAGCTGGGCGACGACCAAGTCCATGCCCGTCACCACTTCGGTGACGGGATGCTCGACCTGAATGCGCGTGTTCATCTCGAGGAAGCAGGCTTTGCGGGTCTGCGGGTCCCACAGAAACTCGACCGTGCCTGCGCCCTCGTAGCCGACGTGGCTCGCAAACCTGTACGCCATGTCGCAAATCTGCTCGCGCTCAGCCGGTGTGATGGCCGTGCAGGGTGACTCCTCGATGATCTTCTGGTGGCGGCGCTGGACGCTGCACTCGCGGTCGTGGACGTGCGTGACCTGACCGTGTCGATCGCCCAGCACTTGCACTTCGATGTGCCGCGCGTGACCAACGTGGCGCTCCAGGAACAGACCGTCGCTCTTGAACGCACCCTTGGCCACGCGCCGCGCCGCTGCGACTGCCGCCAACAGGTCTTCTGGCCGGTCGACGCGGACCATGCCCTTGCCGCCGCCGCCGGCCTCAGGCTTGACGATGACCGGATAACCCAGACTTGCCGCGGCGGCCAACACCGCCTCGTCTGCCGGGTCGTCCAACACCGCGCCGGGCACGGTCGCCAGGCCGATCGCCTCTGCTTGTAGCTTGGCACCGGTCTTGGACTGCAGCGGGCCGATCACACCGGGAGGAGGTCCCACCCACGTCAGGCCAGCGTCGATCACTGCACGAGCGAAGTCCGTGTTCTCGCTGAGAAAGCCATAGCCGGGATGCACGGTGTCGGCGCCCGTCCGGCGCACGGCGTCCATGACCCGGTCGATGTCCAGATACGACTTCGAGGGCTCGGGCGGTCCAATGCAGACCGCTTCGTCGGCCTTTCGCACGTGCCGCGCCATCGCGTCGGCTTCCGAGTAGACAGCGACGGACCGCAGCCCAAGGACCCGACATGCACGCGCAACACGGATGGCGATCTCGCCACGGTTCGCGATGAGGACCTTCTTCAAGCCCAATGCCTCCCGAGGACGTCGGCCCTCGCGAACGGCCTGGCCACGCCCCCCGCGCGACACACCGTAACCGATCTGCCCACCACCCGAACGCGCCCCCTATGGCGCGCCCAAGTGGTGGGATGCACGTCACGAACCGACGGGTACGAACCACACGTCCGTCGGCTTCAGCTGCGACAGACGGCGGAACTTCGCCTTGACCTTGGTCCCGACCCAGTCCATCGACGGCTTCAGCGGGTCCACGCCCATCAGCCTTGTCAGGAACAGGGTATCGACCCCTTCGAACTCGATGAGCGCCAGGACAAACGGGCACTCAGGCAGGAACGCCTCGCTGCCGAAGTGGCAGACGGTGAACGTGTGGACCTTGCCCTCGTGCGGGATCGCCACCCACTTGGTCACCCCGCCGCACTCCATGCACGACATGCGCGGCGTCGCGAACGTGTGGCCGCAAGACTGGCACTGGGTGCCCAGCAGCTTCTTGTTCGCAAGACCGGCGAAAAACGGCGAGTCCTGTCCGTAGGAATGCACGTAGTCGATGTGATACGGGTACTTGATGACGATGGGCGCCATGCCCGTCAGCGCTTCCAGATCGGTGGGGATCGGTACGTTGAAGACAACTGCGCCCTCGAGAGACTCCTCGGGATGCGTCTTGATGTGGTCAGCCATGGGATTTCTGCCTCACGGGACGTTCGCACGTCGATGCAGCGTTGCGGTGAAGGGAAGCGACGAGGGCCCCGACTAGGGTTCGCGCTCCATGACCGTGGCGGTGACGTAGGTGCCGGTGCCGGCGTGGCTGTGAACGACGCCGCGACGCGCACCCTTGACCTGCAGCTTGTCGTCGCCCAGGTGCTTGCCGAACGTGTTCTGCAGCTGCCACAGCCCGAACACCGCCTGCATCAGACCCGTGGCGCCGACGGGGTGACCGCAGGCGATCAGGCCGCCCGACGGATTGACCGGGCAGATGGGCTTGTGGGGAAGGTCGAGACCATAGTCGATGCCCGGCAGGAACGCCTTGCCCGACTCGGCGAACGTGCCGCCCTCACCGTAACGGCATAGGCCCATGTCCTCGTAAGTCTGGATTTCCGACGAGGTGTAGGCGTCGTGCAGCTCGACGAAGTCGATCTCCTTCAGGGGGTCGTGGATGCCGGCGTGCTTGTACGCCTGCTTCGACGCCATGCGACCCGCGCGGAACGAGTGCACGCCCGGATAGCGGAACCCGTTGCCCCACAGCTCTTTGTAGTACGCCTTGCTGTCGGCGTCCTGCTCGTTGTCGAGGCTGTTGCGGGCGTAGAAGTCGTC
This sequence comes from Myxococcota bacterium, assembly GCA_049317445.1. Classification (GTDB taxonomy): domain Bacteria; phylum Myxococcota_A; class UBA9042; order UBA9042; family UBA9042; genus CAJBNH01. The sequence continues at coordinate 8,843 of JBMOIG010000122.1, forward strand.
GAAACTCTGGTGCGGGCGGTCCGACATGCGCATGGCGTCGGTGCCGCGGCCGATGCCGGTGATCTTGACCTTGGGCAGCCGACGGCCCGCGGCCTTCTCCATCTTCGCCAGGCCGTCTTCAGACACCAGGATGGCCGCCGCTGCGCCGTCGCTCATCGTGCAGATGTCCAGGCGCGTCAGGGGCCAGGCGACCATCGGCGAGTTCCGCACGTCCTCGACCGTCAGGCGCTTGCGCTTCTGGGCGTACGGGTTGTGCAGGGCGTTGATGTGGTTCTTGACCGACACCTTGGCCAGCTGCTCGACCGTCGTGCCGAATTCCTTCATGTGGCGAACGACCATCATCGCGTAGTAGCCCGAATAGAAGCCGCCGACCGGGAAGTCGAACGACACGTCGGAGGCCAGCGCGATGAATTCGTTACCCTTCCACGTCTCGACGTGGCTCATCGTCTCAAAGCCGTACACCAGGCAGGTGTCCATGTGGCCGCTGGCGATGTTCTTCCACGCCTCTTGGAACGACAGGCCGCCGGTGGCGCCGCCTCCCTCCACGCGATGCGACGGCTTGGGCACCAGACCCAGGTAGTCCTGGACCATGATCCCGCTCATCAGCTGCCGCTGGAAGTGGTCCGAGAAGTACGACGCCACCGTGCCATCGATCAGCTCGAAGGCCTGCCTTGCGTCGATGCCCAGATCCTGGAGGCAGTAGTCATACGCCTCCTTTACGATTGCCTGAAACGTCTTGTCTGGCCGGGCCTTCGCAAACTTGCTGACCCCGCCGGCCACCACGTATACCGTCCTCATCGCGAACCTCGCTTGTGGTCGATCCGTGCCCCCCCTGGACGCGAACGGCCTCGGGTTCTAGCACGAAGCGCCGCGACAGGGAATGCGCCCCCGCAGCAAGCTTCTCGAGCCGCAGGTGCCAAGCACTTGAGACGAATTTGTCTTGAGGATCAGGCCTTTGTGCGGGTCCATGCGGCGGGACGCTTCTGCACGAACGCCGCCATGCCTTCTGCAGCCTCTGCCGACGCTCGGCGTTGGGCCAGCACGTCGGCCGTCGCCCCCAGCATCGCCTCGGCCGGTCGGAATGCCACCTGAGCTACCAGACGCTTGCAGGCAGACAGCGCCTCGGGGCCGCCGAGCCGAAGCGACGCAACCAGCGCGTCGATCTTGGCATCCAGCGCCGCATCGTCCGGGACCACGTGATGCACCAGCCCCAGCCGCAACGCCTCACCTGCCGACACCGCATCACCGGTCAGAAACAACGCCCGCGCCTGTGACGGCCCCAAGCGCTCGACGACAAAGGGAGAAATCACCGCGGGCACCAGCCCCAGCCGCACCTCGGTCAGGGCGAACGTCGCGCGTTCGACCGCCACGGCAATGTCCACCGCCGCCGCGAACCCCACACCACCGCCGCGCGCCGCGCCTTGGATCCGCGCGACCACGGGCTTGGGAAACGCCGCCAGCCGCTGAAACGTCTCACCCAGCTCGATGGCGTTGCGGCGATTGACCTCAGGCCCCAGCTGACCCTGTTCGGCCATCCACGACAGGTCCGCCCCCGCACAGAACGACGGCCCGTTGGCCCCCAACACGACCACGCGGCAGGCATCGTCGGCCTCCCAACGGTCCAGCGCGTCGCGCAGGCCTTGCAGCATGGCGCCGTCGAACGCGTTGTGTCGCTCAGCCCGGTCGAACCAGGCGCGGCCGACGCCGTCGTGCAGTGTGAAGCGCATCATCGTGGGGACTCCGAAGTCCTGGGGCTACATGCGGATCACGCCGGGCCGCCACTCGCCGATGGGGGCGTTGTAGGCTGCACTCAGCGCCAGGGCCAGGGCGTCGCGGGTCTGCGGCAGCTCGACGATGCCGTCGTCCCACAGGCGTGCCGTCGCGTAGTACGGACTGCCCTCGTGCTCGAAGCGGGCGAGGATCGGCGCGCGGATGGCTTCGTCCTCAGCCGCCGACAGCTCGCGACCTTCCGACCGACGCTGCTCGTGCTTGACCGTCGCCATCACGGCCGCCGCCTGCTCGCCACCCATCACGGAGATCCGCGAATTCGGCCACGAGAACAGGAACCGGGGCTGGTACGCCCGTCCGCACATGCCATAGTTGCCTGCGCCGTAGCTTCCGCCGATCAACACCGTGATCTTGGGCACTTGCGCTACTGCGACGGCGTGCACCATCTTGGCCCCGTCGCGCGCGATGCCGCCGTGCTCTGCCTGCCGCCCCACCATGAAGCCGCTGACATTTTGCAGGAAGATCAAGGGGGTCTTGCGGGCGCAGGCCAGCTCGATGAAGTGCGTGGCCTTCAACGCCGAGTCGGAGAACAGCACGCCCTGATTCGCCAGAATCGCCACCGGCATGCCGTGGATCCTCGCAAAACCCGTCACGATCGTCGTGCCATAGCGCGGCTTGAACTCGTGCATCCGCGAGCCGTCGACGATGCGCGCGATGACCTCTCGCACGTCGTAGGGCACGCGCAGGTCGGTGGGGACGATACCCAGAAGCTCTTCGGGGTCGTAAGCCGGCGGTTCCGGCTCGGCAAAGTAGCCATCGGGCCGCTTGACCGTGTGGAACGTCGAGACGATGCGCCGGGCGATGTGCAGCGCGTGCGCGTCGTCCTCAGCCAAATGGTCCGCCACGCCGGAGATGCGCGTGTGCACGTCGCCGCCGCCCAGGTCCTCGGCCGAGATCTCCTCCCCCGTCGCGGCCTTCACCAGCGGAGGCCCCGCCAGATAGATCGTGCCGCGGTTGCGGACGATGATCGCCTCGTCACTCATGGCCGGGACGTACGCGCCGCCCGCCGTGCACATGCCCAACACGACCGCGACCTGCGGGATGCCCGCGGCCGACAACCTGGCCTGATTGTAGAAGATTCGCCCGAAGTGGTCCCGGTCCGGGAAGACCTCGGCCTGCTGGGGCAGAAACGCACCGCCCGAGTCGACCAGATAGATGCACGGCAGCCGATTCTCAGCGGCGATCTCTTGGGCGCGCAGGTGCTTCTTGACGGTGATGGGCAGATACGTGCCGCCCTTCACCGTCGCGTCGTTGGCGACGACCATGACCTCGCGGCCCTCGACGCGCCCCACGCCTGCTACCATGCCCGCCGCCGGCGCCGTGTCCTCGTACATGCCGAAGGCGGCCAGCGGCGACACCTCCAGAAACGGGCTGCCGGCGTCCAGCAGCAGCGAGATCCGGTCGCGCACCAACAACCCACCGCGATCCAAGACTTTCTGCCGCGCCGAAGGTGGCCCGCCTTTCCGTGCGGTGGCCAGCCGCTCGCGCAGCTCTTCCGCCAGACGCAGGTGATGCGCGCGGTGGGTCTGGAAGGAGGGGGAGTGGAGGTCGACGGCAGAGCCTAGCTTGTCCATGGCGCGGCGTTGTATCACCGCCGCCGCTCGTCGTCGAATCGACGGCCGGGCAGCGGACATTGCGTTCGCAACCGGCAGGGACAAAATGGGAGGGAACCCTGCCCCTCGCGCCAAGTGCCCCGGATCCACCATCCAGAGGAAGTCCATGCCCTTGCGTCTCATCACCGGACCAGGCCCCCAGCACCCGGTCGACCTACTGACTTGCCTGCATCCCTCGCCGCTTGGGGTGCTCGCGCTGGTCTGGACGGACCATGGACTCGCCGCGCTGGCCGTTCAGGGGTCACTCGAGCAGGTCATCGCCCAGCTGCGCAAGCGTCTGCCGGTCGGTCTGGTCCGCGCCGTCGTGCAGCCAGAACCCGACTGCGACCAGCTCGACGCCTATTTCCTCGGTACCCGCAAGGACTTCGACCTGACCGTGGACCTGCGAGGCCTGCCCCCGTTTCAGGAGCGCGTGCTCGTCGAGCTGTGTCGGCTGGGCCACGGCGAGTCGTGCGCCTACAAAGACCTCGCTGTGCGGATCGGCTCGCCGGGGGCTCCCAGAGCCGTCGGCAATGCCTTGGGCAGCAATCCCGTCGCCGTGGTCGTGCCCTGCCACCGCGTGCTTCAACAGGGCGGCCGGCTGGGCGGCTACACGGGTGGCTTGGACCGCAAGCGACTGCTGCTGGCGTTGGAAGGCACCGCGTTGCGCTAGACGCGGAATTCTGCCAGCG
>JBMOIG010000123.1:0-12901 GCA_049317445.1 Myxococcota bacterium
CAGGCGTTGAAGAACACATGGTCCGTCGAGATCGATCCCAGCAAGGCGTCTGTGGCGACCGCAACGGTGAAGGAACCGAAACGCACCCAGGTCATCCAAGAGCAGATCGGTGTCGCCGTGATGCACGAGATGATGCACGCGCTCGAGGTCTATCATCACACCGACATCAACGGCAACGAAAGCGACCCCGGCCTAGAGAGTGGCATGCCCGCGTGCATCATGCGGTACCTCAGCGACCCCGAGTACGACCTGAACAAGCCGATGACGGTCCAGAACATGCTGTGCCGCAAGGGCCAGACGTGGCAGCGCCCGGTCGATCTGAGGGCACCCGATGGACGCCAGATCCACACGACCCTCACCACGCCCGCTCACGACTGCTGGAGCCTCGTCGACCTCAAGACCGATCCCGAGTAGCCCTCGCGGACCTCCTGCCGGCGCGACGCGTTCCTGCGGGCGTTGCCGCGGGAGTTGGAGCGCCACTACCGGGACGAGGCGTTTGCGCAAGGCGCTCGGCTAGCCGTCTTTGGGCAGCCGTCCCGTGCCGACGGCCACAAGGATGCCTCCGAGCACCGCGAAGATCAGCGAGAGCGACAGGTTGTGCAGGGACTCGGCAAGCCCGACCAGCACCACGAAGGCGTCCTTGGGCGCGGGCATCTGCGCGACGTACTGGAACGTGGCGATGAAGCCGGTGACCGTCCCCAGCAAACCAGCGCCCAGCACCACGGCCATCAGCCACTGCAAGCGCTTGAGTCCGTTGCGATTCGGTCGCACCACAAAGCCGACCGCCGCCGCCAGCAGCACGAGGCCGAAGACCGTGACGGGGTACATGCCCCAGCCGCCCTCGAGATAGAAGTTCACCATGATTGCCCTCCATGACGGCCCAGCGAGCTCGGCTGTGTGCCAAGGTCGTGCGTGCCTCGTGCCTCTTTGACGCGTGGGTGCAGGCCGCGACCCGTGAAGAATCGTGGACCGTTGCGTCCCCGGGGGCAGCGCCTTTGCGGGTCACATCCCGGCGACGTGGGCGACGGTCTTCTCGACCAGCAGCTGGAAGGCGCGGATCGACTTGTCCAGGTGCGGGATCGGCGTGTCCTCGAGCTTGGTGTGCGAGATGCCCGGCGACGACTGCGCGAACATCATGACGGTGGGCATGATGCCGGCCATCTCAGCGGCATCGTGCAGCGGCCCCGACGGCAGCTGCGGCGCGCGGCCGACGATCTGCTGGACAGCCTCGCCGCAGAACTCGAGCAGCTTGGGGTTGAATGGCCGGGGCTCGATCTGCCAGATGTACTCCCATGCGACCGAGCAGCCGTTGCGGTCGGCGGCGATGCGCGAAGCTTCCTCAGCCGCGGCCTTCATTTGCGCCAGTACGCCGGCGTCCAGCGCGCGCATGTCGAGCGAGATCTCGGTGAAGCCCGGCACGGCCGTTACGAAGCCCGGCTCGACCTTGACGACGCCGCAGGTGGCCACCACGCGGGTGCGCGGCGTATCGCCTGAGAACTTCAGCCCGATGTCGCGGCACGCCAAGGCGAACTCGGCGGCGGACAGGAACGCGTCCTGACGCAACGGGATGGGCGTAGCGCCTGCGTGAACGGCCTGACCCTTGAAGCGAATCATGTGCCGCTCGACGCCCATGGTGCCCAGCACCACGCCGGTCGGCTCTTGCAGCGATTCGAGCACCGGTCCCTGCTCGATGTGCAACTCGAGATACGCCTTGGGCTTGCGGGCCAGCAGGTAGGCGTGCGCGTCGAGCATGTGGTCCAGCTCCACGCCGTTTTCGCGCAGCGCGTCGGGCAGCTTGACGCCGGCGCGGTCCACCAGATGGGCCAGTTCCTTGTGCGGGTCCAGCGTTCCGGCCGACGACGACGAGCCGGCCAGACTGCGGCCAAAGCGCGCGCCTTCCTCGTCGGCCCAGTCGATCAGGTGCAGCGTGACGGGCGGCTTGCCCCCGGCGGCGTGTCGGCGCAGGACCTCGATGCCGGCGACCACGCCCAAGCAGCCGTCCAACCAGCCGCCGCTGGGCACGCAGTCCAGATGGCTGCCGAAGACCACGCTGTCGTCCGACTCGCCCTGCAGCGTCACCCAGGCGTTGCCAGCCGGATCGACGTGCACCGGCAAGCCCAGGTCGGTCTTCACTTTCTCGGTGAACCAGGCCCGCGCTTCGCGCCAGATCGGACCCCAGGCGACACGCTGGCCACCTCCGTGGATCGAGCCGTCGGTCGCAGTGCGGGCGGCGAGCTCGTACAGGTCGGCGATGACGCGCTCAGAGGCTGGAACGGCAAGCGACACGGTGCGGGCAGCAGACATGGACACCTCAGGGGTCTTGGGGGAGAGGAGGGGCGGCGCGGCGGCCGCGGACGGGGCCGTATTGTGAAGCGGAGCGTCGAAGTGCGCCAGAGGGTGGCCCCGCGCCCTTGCTGCACGCAGCGCCCCCGGTGTACGGTCCGCGCCCCCTCGTCCCCCGCAGGAGGCCTCTGTGTCCGTGGTACTTTCGAGCCGGCTTGGCCTTGGCTCGCTCGTCGCGTCGCTGCTGCTGTCGGCGTGTGGTCAGGCGGACCAGACCGTATCATGCGCGGCTTTGCGGCCACGCCTGCGGTTTCCCATCGTTTACAGTGACTTGGATGGCACCGCTCTGGACCCCGCCAACCGGGTGCGGCCGGAGACCTTGGCGGCGCTGGAGGCGTTTCGCCGCTGCGGCGGTCGGTTCGGCATCGCCACAGGTCGCAGCTCGGAAGGGGCAGAGGCCACCCGAGCCGCCCTGCGCCCCGACCTGCCCTTCATCGTGATGAACGGCGCGCTGACGCTGACGCCGGACGCCAAGACCGCGCTGGCGGTGCGTCCCTTGTCCGCAGAGGCCGTGCGCCGCTTTCTGGGCGCCGCGCAGGGTCTGGACGGCATCGAGGGCATCGTCGTCGGGTTCTCGCACCGCATGGTGCAGGACCGGGCATTGCCCCTGCTGGACGGTTACTTTGGCGAGTTCGACAAGCGCGAGCGCAAGGTGTGCACTGCCCCGGCGTGCGACTTTTTGCGCGAGTCCCAGCCCGCGGACGAACAGGCCCTGAAGATCCTGGTCGTGTCGACCCGAGCCAAGGCCGAAACCGTGCGCAGTCGGCTTGAGGTCGCGCTGGGCGGCGAGGCCTTGGCGTATCTGGCGAGCCCGGAGGACGCGACCATCGACATCGTGCCACTGGGCGTCAACAAGGGCATGGCGATCGCGGCCGCCCTTGCGCCCTTGGGAATCGCCATGGCCGACGTGCTGGCCTTCGGTGACGGCGACAACGATTTGGAGATGCTGGGGCAGGCGGGGCTGGGCGTTGCGATGGGCAACGGCGTGCCCGGGGCCAAGGCCGCCGCACTGGTGATCGGCGGTTCCCACGACACCGACGCCATCGCGCGGGTCTTGCGGCGGGTGGCGATGACGCCGGCGTGTCAGTGAGCGGGGGGCAAACCAAGGAGAGCGACGTGAACGAGACGACCAACAAGGTTGCACAGGTCACGCTTGCCTTCTGGGCGATGAAGATCTGCGCCACGACGCTGGGTGAGACGGCGGGTGACCTGCTGTCGATGACGATGGGCATTGGCTACGGTGTGAGCTCTGCCGTCCTGTTGGGGGCCTTTCTGGTCGTGCTCGTCGGTCAACTGGTGTCGGGCCGGTTTCGCCCGTGGCTGTACTGGGCCGTGATTCTGGCGACGAGCACAGCTGGCACCACGCTGTCCGACTTCATGGATCGCACGCTGGGCCTTGGCTATGCGAAGGGCTCGCTCATCCTGGTCGCCTGCCTGATCACGGCGTTGACCGTGTGGCGTCTCGTCGAAGGCAGCATCTCCGTCAGCCACATCGCGACCCGCAGGGCTGAGGTGTTCTACTGGGTGGCCATCCTGTTCTCCAACACCTTGGGCACGGCGCTGGGCGACTTTTTGGCGGACGACTCGGGCCTTGGTTTTCTGGGGGGCGCCGCGCTGGTCGGTGGTGCGATTGCGGTGGTGGGCTTGGCCGCCGCGCTGACCCGTATCGACCGCGTTGTGCTGTTCTGGAGCGCGTTCGTCTTGACTCGGCCGTTTGGGGCCACCTTCGGCGACTTGCTGACCAAGACTGCGGACAAGGGCGGCTTGGGGTTTGGGACGATAGGCTCGTCCATCATTTTGGGCGTGGTCTTGGCGGCGTTGATTGCGTTGACGGGTCGGGCCGGCAGGCGTGACCGGCGCATGGGGTCGAGCCCGGCGTCTTGACGGAACGGTGCGGCGAGGGGGCGCGGCCGACGCGGGGGCAGGCCCAAGTTCTGTGGCACTTGAGCTACTTCACCGTGGTCGTCGTCTCGGTCTCATCAACACCGGAGATCTCCATGCGCGCCCCCGGGGTGTCCGGCAGATTGCCAGTCATCTCGAGGACCTGACGCAAGTTCGAACGGAGGTCTACGAACTTCTGCAGCGAACGCTGTACGTTGCCCGTGACGGACATCTTGACGTCCATCGGCGAGCCTCCAACGGTCATTTTGCACGCGATCTTGCCTGAGTAGGTGATGGTCGCGCACTGGTCGCTGCCGCACGCGCCAACGGACTGCAGGTTGGCCGTCACCTCACCGGTCGTCCCGATGCACTCGGCGCCGGCCAGAGACTGCAGCGCTGCTCCCTCGACCGCCCACGACTCGCCGACCGCGATCGGCTTGGACGTGTACATGTCGGCGTCTGACCAAGCCTCGTTCAGCTTCTCAGTCTGTTCCGCCGTGGGGTCGCCCACTTCCAATCGTCGGGTCCACTTGCCGTTGGTCCACTCGGCGATGACCGGCAACCCGGAAAGAGGGTCCTCTTCGACCGTCGGTTCGCCGGCGGCGCCCGGCACACGCATCGTCGTCCGTGCCGAGTCCCGCTTCGCCAGCAGGCGGTACTTGGTGACGCGACCGTCTTGAACGGCAAGAACTTCATTCTCGGATAAGCTGTCCAATTCCAAGGACATCGAGCCCGGAACGGTCTTGCCTGATACGGTGAAGGTGAGCTTCATGTCTGGCGAACGGGACTGCTCAACCCTCTCAGTCTTCTGACCGACCTTCGGAGCTCCCCCCGCAAGGACGAAACCCGCCTGTCCGGCCGATCCTCCCTTGCCACAGGCACCGACGACGAAAACGGCGACCAAGACCGCAGCCCGAGACGACAAGCGCATGTTCCCTCCAGAAACGGTTGCGGAGACTGCTTGCGCCCGAGCCATCCCCGGTCGGACCGATGCGCGCAGCGACGGCGGAGTTTGCGCTGGCCCAATCCTTTGGTCAAACCGCGCAAGCTGTTGTTTTATAGGTTTTTTGATGAAAGGACGCCGCCCAGTGGGCTACGTCGCGCGCTCCCGCAGTCTCAGTACCCGACGCCCACCATCGCGGACATCGACCAGATCGGCTCGGTGCTCGCGAGGTCAATCCGGTTCACCAGCGCCGCCGCAGCCTTGCCCGGCAGCAGGACGCCGCCCACCAGATGCGCGGACAGGCTTTCGCCAGCTCGGAAGCCCAGATCCACGTCGGCTTCGAACCCGGTCCAGCGCTGGTTCAGCGCGTGCTTCGGCTCCAGCACCGCCGCACCGCCCAGGATGACCGCTGGCCGGAAGCCCTCGCCGATCTGCATCGCCGCGGTCAGGTCGGCCACGGCAAAACCCGCATCGTGCTGCCAGAAGCCGCCCTGGAACCTGGCCATGCGCCGGTCCAGCTGGTCGTACCAGTTGCGGTGCTCGTCTTCGGTCAGCATCACGGTCCGGCTGCCCGACCGGCTGGAGTACAGGAACGCCCCCTCGCGGTCGTTGCCCGAGTAGCCGTCGTCGCCCGACAACGCCAACACATTCAAGGACAACGCAAACGGCGCCAGATCCATGTCGCCGTGCGCCTGGGCCGCCCACGCCAGAATCGTCTGGTCGCCACCGTCGGCCGCCGTGTTGGCAGAGCTGCCCACCTGCAGCACGCCGTCCAGACTGCCGGACAGCACGCCCATGTCGCCTCGCACATGCACGGCCGGCGCCACCAGCCAGCGCGGTCGGCCGATCTCGGAGTTGTCGTACAGGCCATAAACGCCAGCGGAAATACGGTCTTGTGCGGCCAGTCCCAGGTCGGCGCGCAGCCCTCCCACAAAGATGTCGTGGCGGAAGTTGTTGTCCTGGATCGTCAGGCCCTCATACGTCGCATCCGGCACCTGTCCCGCGACCAGACCCACGCGCAGGTCGCCATCGATCTGGTGCCACAGCCCCGCCGCGCCCAGCCAGTGGCCCAGGAACAGCCCGGTGGGGTCGGACAGGTACTGATAGCCCACGCGGAAACCCCAGTCGTCCTCGTCGCCCAGCTCGCCCTCCGCGAAGATCTGCCGCTGCTTGAGCACAAACGCCGAAGGGGCGGTCATGTCCTCCTGGTTGGGGTCGCTCTTGCTCCAGTAGTTCAGGCCGACCTCGGTCTCGTAGTAGATCCGCAGGTCGTGGGCAGCGTGCCAGGTGATCGCCGGCTGCAGGACCGTGGCATGCGCCCCGGAGGTCTGGCCGTCCGGGTTCCAAGCCGGCGCGGTCGGGTCGAAGTCGGTATCCGACCGCAGCACCACCAGATTCTGCAGCTGCACGCCGAACTGCACGCTCCGGCCCAGTCGGGACGGCCGCGAGGTCCTGTCGGTGTCGCAGAAGCCCGCGCAGCCCGGCGTCGGGGCCACCGCGTCGGCCGTGGGGTTGGCGGGCAGGGGCGCCGGGGTCTGGGCCAGTGCCGAGGCCGCGCAAAGGGCAGTCAGCAGCAGGGGGAACAGCAGGGTAGAACGTCGCATGTCGCGTCTCCTGGCGGGCGGTCGTGCAGCACGATCAGTTGCCGGTGAGCACAAGGTGGTCGCGGAAGAAGTACTGCCAGCCGGTCGCTTCGCGGTCGGGCAGCGGCGGCAAGATCCGCACCGAGTGCACGGCGTCGGGTTGGTCGGCAGCGGGCAGGTGCGACAGCGTTTGCGTCTCGGGGTCGTACCAAGCGCGGCCGTCGGACAGCCAGACGTAGAAGCCGTCGGGGTACTGCAGCGTCGGCACGAAGATCTCGGTGGGCGCGTCGGTCTCCTTCGACTCGTAGGTCACCTCGAACTCGCGCTCCGGATTCGGCGTGCCCTTCTTGGGGTCGAAGTAGTGCAAGGGCGACCAGAAGTGCGTCGAGACCGGCTTGCCGGCCATGGCCTTCGCGTACGGCCGTGCCCACGCGCGCGCGCCGCGGAACTTGCCGTCGAACCCTTGGACCGAGAAGTCTTCCTTGTTCCACAAGTCGCCGTACTGCTTGTCGTTGTCGGGCGTGTAGCACCACAGCATGTGGTTCTCGAACATGCGCTCGAAGGCCTCGAAGTAGTTGTCCAGGATGTGCTCGGAGATCAGGTAGTTCTGCGCGACCGAGGCTTCGATCCCGCCAAAGTTGAAGTACGTGCCGAACTCGCCGAACACCACCGGGGCGTTGCCCAGCGCAAATGTCGCCAGCTCGGCCACCCCTTCCAGGAACGGCTGGTAGTTGCGGTACTGCACTTCGTCCGCCGTGAACACCCGCGACGCCGCGTTGAAGCCGAGGAACGGATAGATGTCGGCGTAGTAGTGCGGCGCCCACACGACCCGCTCCAAGCCGTCGGGGCGGTTCATCGACTGGTCCCACATGCTGCCGAGCTTGCCGCCCAGCAGCGCCGAGACGTTCATGGTCGGTTCCAGAAAGAACACCGCCTGCGGATCCACCGCCAGGATCGCCTTGCCCACCTTCTCGTAGAACGGCTTGAGGTGGTTGCGGTCAAAGCCGACGTTCAGCCCGGCGATGGCCAGCAGGTCCAGCTTGTCCAGACCCCACTCGTGCAGGGTTGCCTGCTTCTGCGCCTGCCACGCTTCGACCAGCGCGGGGTCGGTGGGCTTGGGCGGGATCGGCGGCAGCAGGCGCAGACTGTTCAGCACGTCGAACACCAGCTCGCCGTTTTCCTTGCCCAGCAGCGCCACCAGCGTTTGCTGCGCGCCGTCCAGCGTCCCTGTTTGCAACAGGCCGCCCACCGCCGTCAGCACCAGGAAATTGCCGATCGGCTCGTTGATCAGGTCATAGCCGATGACGTTGGGCAAGTCCTTGACCTGCTTGGCAACTTCGACCCAGGCGTCGGCGAACGCGTCCTGCAGGTGGGTCTGTACCGTCACCGTGTGCTTGGCCTGACACGCCGAGGGGTCGGCGGGCAACGGCACGTCCTGACACTCGTCGACCGTCAGCCCCGGAAAGGCCACGTCCCCCGCCAGCAGGCAGCCGAAGCAGCGCTCGACGTCCAGCGACAGCGACGCAGCCACGCCCCAGTTGGTAAAGGGCAGCACGTCGCTGGTGTCCGTCACGGGAAACTGGCCGGGCAGGTGGGTCAGCAGGTACACGACCCAGGGCTCCAGCGCCGCCGGACCGCCCTCCTTGCCCAACAGCTTCTGGTACAGCTCCCAGATCCGCGACAAGCCCACCGCATCCAGACCCGAGAGGATGCGCGGCGTTCCCCACGTCGGCGCGTCCAGGTTCTTCTCTTGCAGGCACGCCTCGACCACCCAGCGCGGCGCTCCCTCGCCTCGCACGGCATCGGTATAGGGCGGGACCAGCGACAGGATCGTGTTCTCGAGCGACCCCTTGGCCGGCTCGACCTTCAGCCCCGTCTTGGGGTCGGTAAACGACGGCTTCTCGTTGTAGCGCACGACCAGATGGCGGCTGAACATGTCCTGGTGCATATCGAGCAGCACGTACATGCCGTGGCGGTTCGCCGACTCGACGGTGGCGCGGATCGACTTCAGATAGTCCTGGTCGTACACGCCCTTGCGCACAGGCTCCAGCCCCTCCCAGTTCACCAGCAGGCGGATCACGTTGAAGCCGGCGCTCTGCAGCTTGCGCATCTCGGCGTCCAGCTCGCCCGCGGGAAACGGCTTGCCGACATAGCTGGGCACGCCCTTGGTGTTGGGCACGCTCAAGTCCGCGATCGTCAACGGCTTGCCGTCGATCGACGCCGGCACCTTGGTGCTGCCCGACACGTTGATGCCATGCACGAACAGGTAGCGGCCGTGCGCGTCGCGCAGGTAGTCGCGGTCGGTCGTCACCTTGGACGGCGGCAGCCGCGCGTCGTTCGGCGGCTCGCCCTGACACGTCGGCAGCAGCAGCGTGGCCGCCAGAGCCAGCAAGGCCCTGTTGCGGTTACGGAAGTTGTTGTTCATCGGTTCACCTCGACCTCGGCCGGCCGCGCGTCGGCGCGTCCCAGCCACTTCGCGCCCGGCACCAGGGCCGACACGCGCTGCCACCAGTCATCCAAGGTTTCTGTCGCCATTAGCGCCACAATCGAGCCGCCGAAGCCGCCGCCCGTCAGCCGCGCGCCCCAAGCCCCGCAGGCCAACGCCGCCTCGACCAAGGTGTCGATCTCGTCGATCGAGACCCGGAAGTCGTCTCGCTGCGACCGGTGGCTCTCCACCATCCGTCGGCCAAAAGCCTTCACGTCCCCCGAGCGCAGGTCCTCGACCGCCCGCTCGACCCGCTCGTTTTCCGTCACCACGTGCCGCGCGCGGCTCCGCAGCGGCTCTGGCAAGGCGTCCAGTCGGTCCAGTTCATCGACGCCCACGTCGCGCAGCGCCCGAACGCCCAGCAGTTCCGCGGCCTTCTCGCACTCTGCGCGCCGCTGGCGATAACCGCCGTCGGTCAGCTTGTGCGGCACACCGCAGTGCACGACAGCGAACGAGGCACCCTGCGGCAGCGGCAGCAGCTGGCGGCCCAGCGTGCGGGTGTCGAGGAACAGCGCCTCGCCCGGCGTCCCCAGCGCGCACACCATCTGGTCCATGATCCCGCACGGCATCCCGGCATAGCCGCGCTCGGCCTCTTGCGCGGTGCGGGCCAGCGTCTCGTCGCCCAGCGGCAGGTCCAGCAACGAGCGCAGGGCCCGCAGGGTGGCGACCTCGAGCGCCGCCGAGCTGGAAATCCCGGCGCCGATGGGCACCTGGCTGTCGATCGCCAGCCGCAGCCCGGGCAGCTCGACCCCGCGCGCCTGCAACGCCGCCGCACAGCCCGCCACGTAGTCCAGCCAGTCACCCTGTCGCAACTCACCGTAGGCACGGGACTTCTGCTCGCCCAGACGGCAGGCCAGCGCCTCGATTCCGCCGTCGCGCTCGGCCCGACCCACTGCCACCGCCGTCCACAGACCCAGCGGCGTCGGCAGCACGAAGCCGTCGTTGTAGTCCGTGTGCTCTCCCAGCAGGTTGGCGCGGGCTGGTGCGACCCCCACGGCGTCGGGAGGCACGCCCCACGTCTCGGCAAAGGCGCGAGCGGCGGAGTCGGTCACGTCAGCTCGGGCGACGTCGGGACGGGTCATGGCAACACCCCGCGCAGCTTGGCAGCGGCGTCTTCGGGCAGCGCGTCGACCAGGAACGTGCCGGCGGCGATCTCGCATCCGGCCAGGAACTTCAGCTTCTGCGCCGTTCGCAGCGCCGGGTACAGCTGGGCGTGGAAGGCAAAGGTCGCCTCCTCGCCTTTGGGCGCCGCGTACAGGGACAGGATGTAGGGCATCGGCCGGTCGAACAGCTTGTCCAGCCGCGCCACCGCCTGCCCCAGCACATCGGCGAACGAGCGCACCTGGGCGTCGTCGAACGTCCACGGTCCAGGGTGGAATTGCCGCGGCGCCACCCACACTTCGTACGGGTACCGGGCAAACGGCGGCACGAACGCGACTGAATGCTCGTCGCCGCAGATGTCATACGCGTCGCCCACCTGCTGCCGCAGCTGCTGCAGCACCGGTCCCTCACGAAACGCCTGCACCGGCTTCTCCAGCAGCGGCGGCAGGAACGAGAACGCGTAGATCTGGCCGTGCGGATGATGCAGCGTGACGCCCACTTCCTCGCCCCGGTTCTCGAACGGAAGCACGAACTTGACGTCGGGACGCGCGTACAGCGTCCGATAGCGATCGGCCCACACGCGGACCAGCAGCTCGCGCCGCTCGGGCGTCAGGCCGGCCAGACTGCCCTGATGCGCCGACGTGAAGACCACGACCTCACAGTGCCCCACCGCCGCACGCGCCTCGACCGGCAGCGGCCCCGGGTTCGGCGCTTGGAAGTGCAGGCCAGGAAAGCGGTTGTCGAAGACGGCGATCTCGAACTCGGCAAACGGCACCTCGCCCGCCACGCCACCGGGCTGCACCGGGCACAGCGGGCAGTATTCCGCGGGCGGCATGAAGGTGCGGTCCTGACGGTGCGCGGCATAGGCCACCCACTCGCGTCGCAGCGGATGCCAGCGCAGGTGCGGCGTGGGCGGCGGCACCGGCGGCAGGTCGGGACCGGCGGGCAGATCGTGGGGGCGAGTGCCGTACAGCGTGAGCTTGCGGCCGTCGGCACGCAGGTGCTCGCGCCGAAACGGCAACGTATGCGGGGGCGGCGCAGAGGGAACCGTCGTCATGGGAACGCCTCGCAGCGGGGGCGGCAGCGCCAGAGGGAGCGTAGGGCCGAAGTGGCGGATCGACAAGGGAGGGGTGGGAGAACAGGGCGGTCGCGGACCCTTTGGGGGCCGGAGAAAACAAATCGGACAATTATGGTCCGAAACTATTTTGCGCTGCGTCAGAAAATGGTACGCTCCGCGTCCCAAGAAGGGGCCTTTCCACTTTCAGCCGATGGAGCGCCGAACATGAAACCGACTGCAACGCCTGCCGCCCTTGCCGCCGCCACTTCCGGGCGCCTCGCCGCCGCGGATGCCGCGCTGGTGTCCCTCTGTGATGGGCACCACGACCTGACCGCTCTGTCCGGGGCGCTGGTCATGGACCGCCCGACGCTGCTGGACCGTCTGGACGCGCTTGCCGACGCCGGGTTGCTGACCGCCCGCGCCGCGCCTCCGACCGGGGTGTCTCGCCGCGGTTTGCTGGGCGGCCTGATGGGGGCTTCGGCCGTGCTGGCCGCAGGCGCCGCGCTGCCCCGTGTGGCGCAGGCCAAGCCCGCGGACCAAGATCCCCTGCCCGCCATGTGCTACGAGCCCAACGCTCTGGATCTGGACCTTGCGCTGCCATCGGACCTGCTGGCCGGTCAGGACCCTGCGGATTTGCTGCGGATCGCGTCCAAGGTCGAGGCGGGCGCGCTGGAAGCCTCGATCGACGTGGGCGACGCCGCGGCGCTGGAGCTGAAGAACGCGACCGAGCAGCTGGCAAGTCTGGCCGACGCACACGCGAGCCTGCTGCTGGAGGCGGCCGTTGACGGCTATCTGGAATACACGGCTGCGGCGGCACTGGGAGACTCGGGGCCGCTGGGACGCGAAGGCGACGTCTACACCCGCATCGCCGACTCGTCGCGCCGCTTCCGCGAGCAGGAGGCCAAGCAGCGCGCGTCAGAGGCTCAGCGCAAGGACGCGCTGGCTGCCCACGACGAGCAGGCCTGCAAGACGTTCGAGAAGCGCGGGGGGGCCAAGGAGGAGACCGAGAAGGCGATGACGTACCCCAAGAAGCTGGGGGCCTCAGAGAAGGACGCCAAGGCGATGCAGAAGGAGTCGATCGCTTACGCGCAGAAGGCCTATCCCGCGCTCGAGGCCGCCCGGAAGAAGGACCGTCTGGCCGACGAGATGAACCAGAAGAAGATGTTGACGCCGCTGTTCGACGATACCGCCGGCAAGGAGAAGATCGCGTATTTCTCGGGTCGGGTCGAAGAGGCCACCAAGAAGCTGCAGTCGAGCGGCGACGCCCTGGACAGCCGGCAGCTGACGGGCGCCTTCGAGTGGGCGACCGCGCCGCTGGAGCTCAAGCGGCGTCTGCAGGAGCAGGATTACAAAAAGGCGGCCCGCCAGGCGTTGAAGCGCGAGCTGGAACGTGGCACCAGCGAAGAACTGGCCAAGGGCGCGGTGAAAGACGTCGCCCAGCGCGAAAAGCAGCTGGCGCAGCAGGCGAAGAAGAAGGCGAGCGAGATGCAGAAGAAGCAGCAGCAGGC